>NZ_JAIEPN010000166.1 GCF_019748365.1 Novosphingobium sp. | reverse complement strand
ACGATTGACGTCGAGCGAGGCCATCAGGACCTTCTTGCCCTGCTTTTCCTTGAGCAGCTTGCCGATCTTGGCGGTCGAGGTCGTCTTGCCCGAGCCCTGGAGGCCGACCATCATGATGACAACGGGCGGCGTGGCGGCGAGATCGAGATCGGCGGTTTCCGACCCGAGCATCTCGACCAGCGCGTCGTTGACGATCTTGACGACCTGCTGGCCGGGGGTGACCGACTTCAGCACCTGCTGGCCGGTGGCCTGCTCCGTCACCGAATCGATGAAGCGGCGGACGACCGGGAGCGCGACATCGGCTTCGAGGAGCGCGATGCGCACTTCGCGCATGGCGGCCTGAACGTCTTCCTCGCGCAGCGCGCCGCGGCCGCGCAGGCGATCGAAGACGCCTCCAAGCCGGTCTGACAGACTATCGAACACGCTTTACGCTCCTTTTTCCCGGCAACCTGCCGCAAAACGCGAAAAACGCCGGTGGGCGAAACCTCGCCGACCAGCGTATGGCGTCCAGCACGGAAACCGGGATCAAACTACCCTGAACCGGCAGCCGAAACTACCGATCAGAGCCGCGCGCCTACGCGAAATGGCGCTGCGGCGCAAGTCCCAACGCCAGCGCGGGGAGAAGCTCCTCCGGCAAGGCGACCTTAACCGAAACTTCAGCCCGAATGGCCTAATATCCGGATTGGACCCGAAAGGAATGGGCAAGCCGATCATGGCGCAGGCTGAGCATCACAGGACCGAAGCGGCGGGCAAGGTCGCGCCGCTCAAGCGCGCGGAGCGTGATCTCGTCGCGCTGGGCATCCTCGTGGCGGCCATTTTCCTGTTCGTCGGGACAGGATCGACGGTGCTGACCGGCATTGCCCGCAGCTGGATCTACGGCGTCGGCAGCCCGGACGTGCTGCTGACCAACGCCCTCATCCTCAACATCGCGCTGCTGATCTTCGGCTGGCGCCGCTATGCCGAACTACAAACCGAAATCGCCGAACGCCGCAAGGCCGAGGAAAATGCCACGCGCCTTGCGCGGACCGATGCGCTGACCGGCTGCCTCAATCGCCGCAGCCTCGACGATGCCGTCGCGCGGCTGGTCGACGAGGCGGCGGAGAGCGGCGAGGCGGTCGCGGTGATGATGATCGACCTCGACAAGTTCAAACGCTCGAACGACCTGCTCGGCCACAAGGCGGGCGATTCGGTGCTGATCGAGACCGCGCGGCGCATCGAGGCGCTGATGCCGTCCCGATCCGTGGTTGCTCGGCTCGGTGGCGATGAGTTCATCTGCGCGGTGATCTTCGCTCCGGACAGCGAAACCGCCATCGAACGGCTGGCGGTGCGGATCAACGATGGCCTTGCCGAACCGATCATCTGTGGCGGGCTGCGCGCGGAAGTGACGGCCTCGATCGGCATTGCGGTGGGCGCACGCAGCGCGGAACGGGCGGCGAGCGAAGTCGCGCAGGACCTGCTCCACCGCGCAGATCTTGCCATGTATCAGGCCAAGCGGCGCGGCCGGAACCGGTTCGCATGGTTTGAACCGACCATGGAAAAGGAACTGCGCTTCCGCAGCGAGCTTGAGCAGGGCATCCGCGACGGGCTGAAGCGCGGCGAATTCGTGCCCTACTATGAAAAGCAGATCGACCTCGAGACTGGCGAGATCACCGGCTTCGAAATGCTGGCGCGCTGGATTTCGCCGCGCCACGGCATGGTGAACCCGGACGTGTTCATCCCGGTGGCGGAGGAAATCGGCCTGATTGCGGAGCTTTCTGAAGCGCTGATCACAATCGCGCTGGAAGATGCCAAGGCATGGGACGCAAGCCTGACGCTTTCGGTCAATATCTCGCCGCTGCAGCTACGCGATCCGTGGTTTGCGCAGCGCCTGCTGAAGATGCTTGTGGCGGCGAACTTCCCACCGACCCGGTTGGAAATCGAGATCACGGAGACGTGCCTCCATGAGAACATCGCTGTGGTGCGTTCGCTGATCACCAGCCTCAAGAATCAGGGCATCCGCATCAGTCTCGACGATTTCGGCACCGGCTACTCAAGCCTCGCGCAGCTGCGCACGCTGCCCTTCGACCGCATCAAGATCGATCGCAGCTTCGTCTCTTCGCTGGCGCGCAGCGCGGAAAGTGCCTCGATCGTGGAAGCCATCTCGTCGCTGGGCCGGGGCATGGCGCTGCCGATCACGGCAGAAGGGGTGGAAAGCGCGGAAGTCCTTTCCGCCCTGCGCCGCTTCGGCCATTTCAAGGGCCAGGGTTATCTCTATGGCCAGCCCGCCTCCGCAGACGAAGTGAAGCGCGAGCTTGCCGAGCTTGGCCTGCTGGGGCCGCAGCCGCAGGACGACAGCGCATCGGAGCCGCCGAGCGCGCGGATCGCCTGACCCCCGAGACCATTGCGTGGGGCCGCGCTGGCCCCTAGACGGGCGCGATGTCTGTCGCGTTTCACAAGATGCACGGCCTCGGCAACGATTTCATCGTGATCGATGCGCGTGACGTGCCTGTCGCCATGTCCGCGGCGCGCGCGGCCGCGCTTGCCGAGCGGCGCACGGGGATCGGCTGCGACCAGCTGATCGTGCTGGAGCCTTCTGCAGACGCCGACGTGCGCATGCGCATCTTCAACGCCGATGGCAGCGAAGTGGAAGCCTGCGGGAATGCGGCGCGCGCGGTCGGGCTGTTGCTGGGCGGCGAGCAGCGGATCGAAACCCTGGGCGGCACGATCGCCTCGACCGCGACGCTGAGCGGCGCGAGTGTCGACATGGGGCCGGCGCGCTTCGGCTGGGACGAAATCCCGCTGGCCTATGCAATGGATACCCTGTCCATGCCGGTCGGCTGGGACGATCTGGAAAACCCGGCTGCCGTCAATGTCGGCAATCCGCATGTGGTGTTCTTCGTGCCCGATGCCGATGCCGTCATGCTCTCGCAGCTGGGGCCGATGATCGAGACGGACCCGCTGTTTCCGGAAAAGGTCAACGTCGGCGTCGCCTCGGTTGTCGG
The DNA here is from genome assembly GCF_019748365.1 of Novosphingobium sp. Lineage (GTDB taxonomy): Bacteria > Pseudomonadota > Alphaproteobacteria > Sphingomonadales > Sphingomonadaceae > Novosphingobium. The sequence goes on along the minus strand of NZ_JAIEPN010000166.1, from coordinate 36,475 downwards.
GCCGCGCCACATCAAGCTGCGCGTGTGGGAACGCGGCGTGGGCCTGACACGGGCCTGCGGGACCGGCGCCTGTGCGGCCGCGGTGCTGGCGATCCGGCGGGGACTGGTGACGGCTCCCGTGCGCGTCGATCTGCCCGGCGGCCCGCTCGAGATCACGTGGAAACCGGGCGGCACGATCCTGATGTCGGGGCCCGCAGCCTTCAGCTTTGCCGGGACTTTCGACGAGGATGCCTACCCGCTGTGAGCAGGATCCGATGAGCGAGGCGGTGGTCACGCTCGGCTGCCGGCTCAATCTGGCCGAGAGCGAGGCGATCCGCGCAATGGTGGCGGAGGCGCCGCAGCGCACGGTCGTGGTCAATTCCTGCGCAGTCACGGCAGAAGCTGTCCGCCAATCGCGGCGCGCTGTGCGGCGGCTGCGGGCCGCGAACCCGGATGCGCGGCTGCTGGTGACCGGCTGCGCGGCGACAATCGCGCCGGAGGACTTCACGGCCATGCCGGAAGTGGACGGCGTGGTGGCCAATGCGGCCAAGCTCGATCCGGCAGCCTGGCAGGCGCGGGCCAAGCCCCTCCCCTCGCCTGAAACCCGCCGGACCCGTGCCTTCGTGCCGGTGCAGACGGGGTGCGATCATGCCTGCACCTTTTGCATCATTCCTGCAGGGCGCGGCAGAAGCGTTTCACAGCCCGTTGCCGCTGTGCTGCGCGCGGTCGAAGGGCACCTTGCCGCCGGCGCGCGCGAAGTGGTGCTGACCGGGGTGGATGTGACCGGCTGGGGCGCGGACCTGCCTGACGCGCCGAAACTGGGCGATCTGGTCGCGGCGATCTTGCGCGCCTTCCCGGCGTTGCCGCGCCTCAGGCTATCCTCGCTCGACGGGGTGGAAATCGACGGCCTGCTGTTCGAACTGATCACCGGCGAGGCGCGGGTGATGCCGCATGTCCACCTTTCGCTGCAGGCGGGGCATGACCTCACGCTCAAGCGCATGAAGCGCCGCCACACCCGCGCCGAGGCCGTGGCGCTGAGCGAGCGGCTGCGCGCCAAGCGTGCGGATATTGCCATCGGCGCGGACCTTATCGCAGGCTTCCCCACCGAAGACGAGGCGATGCATGCCGCCAATGTCGCCATCGTGGCGGACTGCGAGATCGTCCACGGCCATGTGTTTCCCTACTCCCCTCGCCCCGGCACACCCGCCGCGCGCATGCCGCAGGTGCCGCCTCCGCTGGTGCGCGAGCGCGCGGCCCAAGTGCGCGCGGCTGTTGCCACAACGCGTGCGCGCTGGTTGGAGGGGCTGATCGGCGCCACGCGCGAAGTGCTTGCCGAGCGCGACGGAACCGGCCATTCCCCCGAATTCGCTCCCTACCGGCTGCCCGAAGGCACCGCGCCGGGCGAGATCGTTATGCTGACACCGACCCGAATTCGCGAAGGCCTGCTGGAATGACCCCCGACGAGAGTGCAACCACCGAAAGCGGCTGGACGGATCGCCTGCTGGGGGGATTGCGCAAGACTTCCGAACGCCTGACCGAGAACCTCGCAGGCCTTGCCGGCGGCACCCGCCTCACCGACGCGCAGCTCGACGATCTGGAAGACGCGCTGATCCTCTCCGACCTTGGCCCGCGCGCGGCTTCGCGCATCCGCGCCAAGCTCGCTTCCGCGCGCTTCGAGAAGGGCGTGGACGAGGCGGCGCTGGCCGAAGCTGTGGCGGAAGAGATCGCCGCGATCCTTCGCCCGGTGGCAAAGCCGCTGGAGATCGTGGCCTTCCCGCGCCCGCAGGTGATCCTCGTTATCGGGGTCAACGGATCGGGCAAGACCACCACCATCGCCAAGCTGGCGCACCTGTTTCAGGAGCAGGACTATTCGGTCATGCTGGCGGCAGGCGATACCTTTCGCGCCGCCGCCATCGGCCAGCTGCGCGTCTGGGCGGACCGGCTGGGGATCGAGATCGTCTCGGGCGCGGAGGGCGGCGATCCGGCTTCCATCGTGTTCGACGCGGTGAAGGCGGCGACCGACAAGGGCATCGACGCGCTGATCGTCGACACCGCAGGCCGCCTGCAGAACAAGCGCGAGCTGATGGACGAGCTCGCCAAGGTGCGCCGCGTGCTGGGCCGGCTCAATCCGGAGGCGCCGCATGACGTGGTGCTCGTGCTCGATGCGACCAACGGCCAGAACGCGCTGCAGCAGATCGAGATCTTCAAGGAAGTGGCCGGCGTTTCGGGCCTGATCATGACCAAGCTCGACGGCACCGCGCGCGGCGGCGTGCTGGTGGCGGCGGCGGAGCAGTATGGCCTTCCCATCCATGCCATCGGCGTGGGCGAAAAGATCGACGACCTCAGGCCCTTCGATCCCGATCTTGTCGCGCGGGTAATTGCAGGAGTGCTGCGGTGAGCGAGAGCCAGCCCAAACCCAAATCATCCTGGGTGAACCTTGCGGTCGATTACGGCCCGCTGCTCGTGTTCTTCCTCGCCTACCGCTACTTCAGCCCGAAGGATGCGGACAGCCAGAGCCTCGGCGCGGTGGTGGCTGTCACCAAATCGACCGTGGTGTTCATGATCGCCACCGTCGCCGCGCTGATCATCTCGAAGTGGCGGCTGGGCCATGTCTCGCCGATGCTGTGGCTTTCGACGATCCTGATCATCGGCTTCGGCTCACTGACGGTGTTCCTCGGCGATCCGGTGTGGATCCAGATCAAGCCGACCGCGATCTACCTGCTGTTTGCCGCCGTGCTGTTCGGCGGGCTGTTTCGCGGCAAGGCCATGCTGCGCACGCTGTTGCAAAGCGCGTTCGACGGGCTTTCGGACGAGGGCTGGCTCAAGCTTTCGCGCAATTGGGCGTGGTTCTTCCTGTTCCTCGCGGGGCTCAACGAAGTGCTGCGCCACACGCTGTCGTTCGACACCTGGTTGCTGGTGAAGCTGTGGGGCGTGAGCGGACTCTCGTTCCTGTTCACCTTCGCACAGATCCCCATGTTGCTGCGCCATGGCCTTGGCGAAGACGCTGAAGCCGAAGTCGAGCAGAACCCGCCTGCCGGTTGACGCTTGGCACCAAAATACAATGACAAACGGGCCAAAACCCGCATATGAACCACGTCGGACCGGCTGGGTGGCCGGACAGCCATCAAAAAACCATCTCTTCGGGGGAAACATAAATGGCAAAGTTCTTTGGAAATCTGCATCTCGTGCTAGTGGTCGGCTTGGCCGTTGCCATCGGCGTGATGATCGCCTTCCACGCCAGCGCGCCGGTTGACAGCAACTCGGTATTTCGCTGGACCCACGCCTTCTTCGGCATCCTGTGGATCGGTCTGCTCTACTACCTGAACTTCGTGCAGGTTCCGACCATGCCGAAGATCCCTGCCGAGCAGAAGGGCGCGATCACCGGGCACATCGCGCCCAAGGTGTTCTTCTTCTTCCGCTATGGCGCGCTGCTCACGCTGATCACCGGCCTCGGCATCTCGATCGTCGACGGCTACGGCCATGAAGCGCTGACCTTCAGCGGCGAAGGCAACGTCAAGCTGATCGGTGTCGGCATGTGGATGGCCATCATCATGGCCTTCAACGTGTGGTTTATCATCTGGCCCGCGCAGAAGAAGATCCTCGGCATCGTCGAGGCGACGGCGGAAGAAAAGGCCGCTGCCGCACCGCGCGCGCTCTATGCCAGCCGCACGAACCTGCTGCTGTCGATCCCGATGATCTACTGCATGGTGAACGCGAATCTGGGCTGATCTTTTCAGCTTCGGTTGCGGTCAAGCGGCGCGGGTGCCTTAGGGTTCCCGCGCCGTTTGCATTTCGGGGCGAGAAAAAATGGCTCGCGCAGAGACCGCAGAGGGAAATGATCGCGGCTGCGCCGCAAGCAGTCTTGTCTCTCTGCGATTTCTGCGGTCTCTGCGCGAAACCTGTTGAGCCTTGTCCGGAACTCCAGCCGCTCAGATCTTCAGCTGGCTGCCGAGTTCGACCACGCGGTTGGTGGGGAGGCGGAAGAAGCCCATCGCGTCCGCCGCGTTACGCAGCATCCAGGCAAACAGCATCTCGCGCCACAGCGCCATGCCCGGCACATCCGCCGGGATCAGCGTCTGGCGCGAGAGGAAGAAACTGGTGCGCATCATGTCGAACGGCTCGCCGCAGACCGAAAGGCCGCAGAGCGCGGCGGGGACGTCGGTCTCCTCCATGAAGCCGAAGCGCAGGATCAGGCGGTAGAAGCCCTGCCCGAAGTCCTTGACCACGGCGCGGTCCGCCGGTTCGACCATCGGAACATCCGCGATCTGCACGGTGAGGACGACCACGCGTTCGTGCAGCACCTTGTTGTGCTTGATGTTGTGGAGCAGCGCCGAGGGTACCCCCGCCGCGGCCGAGGCCATGAACACCGCCGTGCCCGGCACGCGTGCCGCGCTGCTGTGGGCCGAGCGGGTAAACACCTCGAGCGGCAGCGCGCCTTCGGCCATGTTCTGGCGCATCAGCGCGCGGCCGCGCGACCAGGTGGTGAGCAGGGTGAAGATCGCCACGCCCATCAGCAGCGGCACCCAGCCGCCATCGGGGATCTTGGCCAGATTGGCACCGAGGTAGGTCGCGTCGATCACGAAGAACAGCGCGAGCAGCGGCAGCGCGAAGATCGGCTTCCAGCGCCACAGCTTGAACAGCACGACCGCCAGCAGCAGGTTGTCGATCAGCATCGCGCCGGTCACCGCGATGCCATAGGCGGCGGTGAGATTGCGCGAGCGTTCGAACACCAGCACGAGCAGGATCACCGCGATCATCAGCGCCCAGTTGATCGCCGGAATGTAGATCTGGCCGATGCTGGTCGAGGTGTGGCGGATCGTCATCCGCGGGATGAAGCCGAGCTGGATCGCTTGTTGCGTGACGAGGAACGCGCCCGAAATGACCGCCTTGGCCGCGATCACGGCGGCGGTGGTGGCAATTACCAGCAGCGGCCATTCGAAACCCGGCGGGGCCAGCATGAAGAACGGGCTGTGGACCGCCATCGGATCACGCAGCAGCAGCCCCGCCTGCCCGAGATAGTTGAGCACCAGCGCAGGCAGCACGAAGACCAGCCACGAAACGCGGATCGGCACGCGGCCGAACTGGCCCATGTCGGCATAGAGCGCCTCCGCACCCGTCACCGCGAGCACGGCGGTGCCCATGGCGATGAATCCGTGCCAGGGATCGGCCATGAACATTGCCAGCGCCCATTGCGGCGACAGCGCCCAGATCACTTGCGGATCGGCCGCGATGCTGCGCAGCCCGAGCAGCGAGATCGTGGCGAAGTAGAGCAGCATGAACGGGCCCGCCCAGCGCGAGGCCCAGTTGAGGCGCGTGCCCGTCGTCTGGCTCTTGCTGGCGAACAGACCGATCACGATGGCAACCACAATCGGCACGACAAGGCCATGGAGCGACGGGTTGTAGACCGACATGCCCTCCACCGCGCTCATGATCGAGACAGCAGGCGTGAGCATCGAATCGCTGTAGAACAGCGCCGTGGCAAGGACGCCGAGCAGGATGATCCCCTTGCCCCAGCGCTGGCCGGTGGCCTGCTGGTTGATGAGCGCCAGCAGCGCAAGGCTGCCGCCCGAGCCCTTGTTGTCCGCGCGCATGATGACGGTGACGTACTTGAGCGTCACGATCAGCATCATCGACCAGAACATCAGGCTGACGATGCCGTAGATATGCAGCCGATCAAGCGGGAGCGAGTGGTGGCCGGCAAAGGTATCACGCAGCGCGTAGAGCGGGCTGGTGCCGATATCGCCGAAGACGACGCCAATGGCGCCGACCGCGAGGCTGAGCCCGCCGACGGTCTTCGTCGCGGGCGCAGCTTCGGCAGCGCAGGGGGCGCTCTGCCCTCCGCTCTCCGGTGCAGCGTCAACCACGGCTTCGTTCATTGTCAGCAAGTCCCCGGGCACCCGGCCACACCCACCTCGGCCATAGCACAGATGCCCCAAACGGCGGCGCGCTTTAGCACTGCCTCATGGTGCTCGCAATGGGATGTACACGGGTGTCAGTAGCGCCGATAGCGGGCAATAAGATATTGGTTTTTAATAACTATTGCTGAGACGGCTTGGCGCCGGGCAGTGGGGCCGCCGGAGCGCCGCCCATGGCGCCCTGCATCTGGGCCTGCTCGGCGATCAGCGAGTCGAGCCGCTCCAGCCGGGCCTGCAGGTCTGCGCGGTAGGGCGCATCGGGTTGCGAGCGGGCGAGCAGCTCTGCCCACATGGCCCGCGCTTCGGGGAAACGTCCGGACTGCGCGAGCGCGAGGCCCATGAAGAACGGCGGACCGGGATGATCGGGCGCGATGTTCGCCGCCTTCTGGAAGGCAAACTGCGCGGCAGGCGTGATCACACCATCGGTATGGCCGACCAGCGCATTGCCGAGCGCGACCCACAAGTCAGCATCCTGCGGAGACTTGGCGATGGCCTTGCGCAGCACCTCGGACGCGGCGCCAAACTGGCCCTGCCGGGTGAGCGCGTCAGCCAGGATCAGCCATGACTGGCCCTGCCCGAAGGCCGCGCCCATCTGCTGGCGTTCCTTGATCAGCGTCTGATCGGCGAGCTTGGCGTTCTCGACCGGGGCCTGCGGCGCGCCCGCCTGCGAGGGGTGGCCCTGCAGCGCGTAGCCCGAAATGCCGAAGAGCAGCGCGGCAGCCGTGATTTCCCACCCGGCACGCGGCAGCTTGAACACAAAGATCATCACGCCGAGAACAACAAGCGCGATGACGAGAATGACGACCCAGGTCATGCGCCTTTCCTCCGGCGAAAACGGCCGCGCAGCAGGAATGCCGCCAGCGCGAGGAACAGCAGCGGCGCGGCAAACAGCGGCCAGGTGATCGGCTTCACTTGCGGCGTATAGCTCACGTAATCGCCGTAGCGTTCGATCAGCCACTGGCGGATCGCCTCTGGCTCCTCCCCAGCGGCGATGCGGGTGCGCACCTGATGGCGCATGTCGCCCGCCATCGGCGCATCGGAATCGGCGATCGACTGGCTCTGGCACTTGAGGCAGCGCAGCGTTTCCATCAGCGCCTGCGCTTTGCGCTCTTGCGCGGGATCGGCGAGCTGCTTGTAGGCATAGGGCGCGGGCGGCAGCATGTCCTGCGCAGCGAGCGGGGCGGTGAGGGTGAGCGCGGCGAGTGCGGCAACGAGTGTGACCAAACAAACCTTCGTCATCCCCGCGAAGGCGGGGATCCAGGTCCGCAAACGCAGCGCCCGCCGCTCTGGATTCCCGCCTCCGCGGGAATGACGAGGAAGGTGGGTGTATCGAAGCGAATGGGTGCTGCCCATCACTGCGCCTCCGCCAGCTTGCGCAGGATCAGCGGGATATCTTCTTGCCGGATATCGCCGATGTGCTGGTAGCGGATGATACCCTTGCCATCGACGACGAAAGTCTCCGGCACGCCGGACGATCCGATCGCGAGCTGGACCTGGCTCAAATCATCCTTGCCGATGCGCTTGAAGGGGTTGCCATATTGCGCGAGGAAGCCGGCGACATCCTCCTTGCGGTCGCGGATGGCGACGCCGTCGATCTCGACGCCCTGCTGCGCCAGCGCGGCGAGCTGCGGCGCTTCCACCTTGCAGGGGACGCACCAACTGGCGAAGACGTTGAGAAGGCGCGGCTTGCCGCCTTCCTTGAACTGCGCAGTGGCAAGGCCCGGGCGATCATCGGATGCCGGCGGAAGATCGAACGCGGGGAGCGGCTTGCCGATGAAGGCGCTCGAAACCTCGCGGTCGGCCGGCCAGTAGAGCCCGACGATCACCAGCGCGAGGAAACCCGCGAAAAGGCCGAGCGGCAGCCAGACGGCAAGACCGGGGCCCTTTTTCGGCGTCGCATCGCTCATCTGCCCTGCCTTTCGCGGCGGTAGGCGATCTTGTCGGTCGCCACGAGCCGCTTCACATCGCGCGCCACGCGGCCGAGCAGCGCGAGCAGGCCGCCCAGCGCGACGAGCGCGCCGCCATACCAGATCATCGGCACGAAGGGCTTCCACCAGAAGCGCATCTGCCAGCGGCCATCCTCACCCTCTTCGCCCAGCACGGCGTAGAGCTGGCCGTTCCAGCGGGTGAGCAGCGCACTTTCGGTGCGGTTGCCCGGCGGATTGGCGAAGGTGCGCGCCTGCGGGTTAAGCACGGTCGGCGCAGCGCCCGCGTAGCTGGCGGCAACGGTCGCCTCGAGCGCGGTCCAGTTCGGCCCGGCGACCGGGCCGATCGCCTGCAGCGTGACCTTGAACGGGCCAACCTGCTGGCTATCGCCCGGGTTCATCGCGGCGAGGCGCTCGGTCGAGAATGCGCCTTCGCTCGCCATCCCGAACAGGGCGACGGCAATGCCAAGATGGCCGATGACCATGCCGTAGATGGGGAGCGGCGTGCGGCGCAAGTTGCGGCCAACAAGCGGTTGGACCGAGGCCACCGCAAGGCCCGGCGCAATGGCAAGGCCGAGCGCGGGCAGCAGATTGATCGGCGCGAACAGCAGCTCGACCGCGAGCAGCGCCGCCGCCGTCACCAGCGCGGGGACCGCGATCTGCCAGGTGATCCGGCCGCCCGTGTCCTCACGCCAGCGCAGGACCGGGCCGACCGCCATGACGAGCATCATCGGGATCGCGAAGACGGCAGAGACCGGGTTGAAATAGGGCGGGCCGACCGAGACCTTGACGCCCATCGCCTCCGTCAGCAGCGGATAGAGCGTACCGACAAGGACAATGCCAAGAATGCCGCAGAGCATCACGTTGTTGAACACGAGCGCCGATTCGCGGCTGACTACGGCAAAGCGCGCCCCTTCCGTCACCGTGTTGGCGCGCAGCGCAAACAGCAGCAGCGCGCCGCCGATATAGATCGCGAGCAGCGCAAGGATGAACGAGCCGCGCGTGGGATCGACCGCGAAGGCGTGGACCGAAGTAAGTATGCCCGAGCGCACGAGGAAGGTGCCGACCATCGACATCGAGAAGGCGATCACGCCGAGCATGACCGTCCAGGTGCGCAGCGCATTGCGCGCGGCGAGCACGCTGCACGAATGGAGCAGCGCGGTGGCGGCAAGCCAGGGCATCAGCGAGGCGTTTTCAACGGGGTCCCAGAACCACCAGCCGCCCCAGCCGAGCGTGTAGTAGGCCCAGTAGGAACCTGCGGTGATGCCGAGCGTCAGGAAGATCCATGCGCCGAGCACCCAGGGCCGCATCGCACGCGCAAAGGCGGGACCGACATCGCGGGTAACGAGCGCGCCGACCGCGAAGCTGAAGGCGATCGAGAGCCCGACATAGCCGACGTAGAGCGTGGGCGGATGGAACGCGAGGCCGATGTCCTGCAGCAGCGGGTTGAGCCCGGCGCCTTCGGGCGCAGGTTCGGCGAGGCGTGTGAACGGGTTCGAGGCGAGCAGCAGGAAGGCATAGAAACCGAGGCTGACGAAGGCCTGCCCGGCGAGCGTCGCGATCAGCGTTTCCTCGCGCAGGCGCTTTTCGATGAGCGCGACGAAGCCGCCGGCAAGGCTCATGATCGTCACCCACATCAGCATCGAGCCTTCGTGGTTGCCCCAGGTGCCCGCCAGCTTGAAGATGAAGGGCTTGGCCGAATGGCTGTTTTCCGCGACCAGCTTGACCGAGAGATCGGTGCTGAGGAACAGCCAGATCAGCGAAGCGAAAGCGACAGCAACGAGCGCACCCTGCAGGATCGCCACGGGGCGGACGATGCCGGCCAGATGTGCCGTCGCGGGGCGCAGTGCGAGCGCGCCGGCAACCAGTTGCAGGACAGCGAGCGCCGCCGCCATCCAGAGGACCGCAAGGCCAAGTTCGGCAATCATGCGAAGCGCTCGAGCGAAAAATAGGGACAGTCCCCATTTTCAGCATTCATCGTCCTTGCACATCGGAAACTGGGGACTGTCCCTGTTTTTCGCCCCATCATTTTGTCTCCGCGATCACGGCCTTGGCCTCAGCCGTGCTCATGTTCTTCATTTCGCGCGGGACATACTTCTCGTCATGCTTGGCGAGGAGATTGTCGGCCACGAAGGTGGTGCCTTCCATGCGCCCTTCGGCGACAACGCCCGAGCCTTCGACAAAGAGGTCCGGCGTGATACCCGAGAAGCGCACGGGCACCCGTGCCTTGTCGTCCTTGACGATGAAGTTGATCGTGACGCCGTCCGCCTGCGTGCGGATCGAGCCCTTCTCGACCATGCCGCCGAGGCGCACCGCGCGGCCCGCTTCGGGCGGCTTGGCGGCCAGTTCGCTCGGCAGGTAGAAATAGGCGGCCTGCTTGCTCAGCGCATAGGCGGCGAGCAGCCCTGCGCCGATCAGCGCGACCAGCGCGAGCACGATGAGGACAAGGCGCTGGTGCTTGGGTTTGATGGTGGTGGTGTTCATTTGCCGCGAGCCTTATCCCGGCGCGCTTCGGCGCGCTTCATGGCCCAAAGGGTCCAGCCCACAAGGACAAGTGTGCCGATGACCCCGATGGCGAGCGCCGCCATCACGAATTGCCATTGATCAAGCTTTTCGTGCATTGTGCGTCGCTTAGCCAAGCGCCTTGCGGCGCAGGCGCGCCTCGGTCTGGATATCGGCGAGCAGCATGCGCATGCGCGCCAGCACCACACCGCCGAAGATGAGGGTAAACCCGATCGCCGCGATGAGGAGCGGGATCAGGAACGTGGCATCGATCGACGACTTGCCCGCGGTGATCGAAGGCGGCTGGTGCAGGCTGTTCCACCACACCACCGAACGGTTGATGATGGGGATGTTGACCGCGCCGACAAGGCCGAAGATCGCGGTCACCCGGCTCGCCCCCTCGCCCGCGGCGGCATCGCGCTGCGCCGCGCCTGCCAGCGCGATATAGCCGAAATAGAGGAAGAGCAGGATCAGGAAGCTGGTGAGGCGGCCATCCCAGACCCACCAAGTGCCCCACGTGGGTCGTGCCCAGATCGAGCCAGTGGCAAGACAGATCGCGGTGAACGCCGCCCCCGGGACCGCTGCCGCGCGCGCCGCGATGCCCGCCAGTGGATGGCGCCAGACGAGTTCGACGAGGCTCGCGATCGCGATGGTCGACCAGCCGGCCATGCCGAGCCACGCCGAAGGCACGTGGATGAAGAGGATGCGCACCGTCTGGCCCATGAGCCGATCGGGCGGGACCATGAACAGGCCCCAGGCCAGCGCACCGAAGGCAAGGAGCAGCCCCGGCACCAGCATCAACGGCATCAGCCAGCGCGCCATGCGCAGGAAACGGGCAGGATTGGCAAAGCCGTGCATGGGGAGGCAGCAACGTCCGTAAAGCTGGCGGTACAGTCGAACCTGTCCGCGCACCTCTTCCTCTGCCACCTGCCCGCAGAGGGAGCAAGAGCTTAGCGCGCCTGAACCTAAGTACAGGGGCTGCAACCGCGTCACGCTGGGGAGAAAATGGGGCGATCGATGGGGTTCGAACCCACGACCTCCGGTACCACAAACCGGCGCTCTAACCAACTGAGCTACGATCGCCACACGAAAGCGCTGCGCCGACGCATCGACACTGCGGAGGCGCGCTTTTGCAGAATGAGCGCGATTTGGGAAGCGGAATCTTGCGGGGATGCCTGCCCCTTGTCATCGCGGGCGCAGCGTGGAGCGGCAGTCCCAATCAAAAAACCCCGGCGGAGGCCATCCGCCGGGGTTTCCTGTTCAGAGCAGCGCCGCGATCAGAACTTCGCGCCGATCGAGACGGTGACCGTCGCCGGGGCCGCCCAGCCCTGGAAGAACACGGTGGGCAGCGACTGCGTACGGTAGGCCACATCGGTCAGGTTCTTGCCCGCCACGCGCAGGAAGTAGCCCTTGTAGTTGAGCGTCGCCGAGGCATCGAGCAGGCCGTAGCTCGGCTGGATGTCGTTCAGCGTGCCGAACGTGCCGAGCGAGAAGCTGTTCAGCCACGAGTAGCCGACCGTGAACGAGACCTTTGCGTCGTCAGACAGATCGCGGACATAGCTGCCGCGGATGGTGTAGCTTGTCTCAGGCACGCGCTGGAGCAGCACGCCGGTGAAATCGGCGGTGGTGCCGGGGGCGCCCGCCTGAGCACCGGGGCCAATCGAGGAGGTCTGGCCGTTGACCCGGCCGTCCTTCACGTTGGCATCCTGAATGCCCAGCGTGCCGGAGAGCGAGAGGCCCTTCAGCGGATCGCTCAGCTTGCCGGCATCGAGATCAAGCTCGAACTCGAGACCCTTGATCTGGACCTTGGGGAAGCTGACCACATAGGTGTTCGTGCCGGGGCCATAGTTCGGCGTCACCACGACTTGCGACTGCTGGAAGTCCTTGATGTCGTTGATGAAGCCAGCGACGTTGAAGGTGACCGCACGATTGAAGAAGCGGGTCTTGAATCCGGCTTCATAGGTCGTGTTGGTTTCCGGCAGGAACGAGAGGAAGTTGTTGCCCGAGCAATCGAGCGCGGCGGCCGCCACAAGGCTGCCTCCACCGCCCGAGGGGGCCGGGCCGCAGTTGGTCTGGCCTACCTGCTGTTCGGACAAGGTGCCACGGATCGAGAAGCCGCCCGAACGGAAACCTTCGGACCGGTTCGCATAAAGCAGCACGTCGGGCGTGGCCTGCCACTGGATGTTGAAGCGGGTGATCAGCCTCTGCCAGCTGCGGCGATCATTGATCGGCCCCACGATGGGAATCGTGCCGACCGGCGCAGGCAGGGTGAGCGTATAGCGCGTGTCGAAGCGCTTGGCCTCGAAGATGTTGCGCACACCGCCCGAGATCTTGAGCGTCGGGGTGGGATTGATATCCACATTCCCGAAGAACGACCAGCTGTGATCCTTTTCGGCCGAGAACTGGTCGATCACCGCGTTGGTGTTCTGGTGCAGCGTGATCTTGTGGTTGTAGTAGTACGCACCCACGATGTAATCGACGAGGCCATCCCCCGCCTTGCCCTGCAGACGAAGTTCCTGGGTGAACTGCTTGTAGGTCTGGTCACGGTTGGTCAGCAGCTGGCTGCCTGTGGCTGCCAGCAGCGGGTTGCCGACGCTGGTGCAGCCCGCAGCACCCCGGCAGGTGCCGTCGAAGTCCTGATTTACCGTGTCGCCCGACGACATGTACGAGGTCTGCGAGACGAGCTCACCGATCGGCGTCTTTGCCTTGAGGATGAGGCTCGCCATGTTGGTGTTCAGGCGGTCCCGGTCAGCATTGAGGTTGTTGCCGATCTCGCGCGGCTTGAGGCCGTCGGGGCTGCCGGTTTCGGGGTTGTAGTTGGGCCAGATCGCTGAGGGGTTGCCGCCGGAGAGGATCGCGGCGCTCAGCTTGTTGCCGAACTGGACCGGGGTGCCGCCACCTTCCTGGTGGATGTGATCGAGGCTGAGGTCCGCATTCAGCCAGCTGGCGAGATCGTAGTTCACCTTGAGGTTGAAGGCGCGGTATTCCGAACCACCGGCGCGGCGGTTGGTGAAGACGTTGTTGAGAATACCGTCGATCCGGCGATACTGGCCCGAGAAGGCGATGCCGCCCTTGTCACCCAGCGGCGCATTGAGCACGCCGCGGCCATAGAACTCGTTGAACGAGCCATAGCCCAGTTCAAAGCTGGCGCCGAGCTTGCGCGTGGGCGCGCAGCGGGTGAGGTTGATGAGGCCGGCGGTGGTGTTCTTGCCGTAGAAAATGCCCTGCGGCCCGCGGTCGACTTCGACCGAGCAGACGTTGAACATATCGAGCAACTGGCCGGTGTTGTTGCCGAAGAACACGCCGTCCTGGATCACGCCGACCGGCGGGCTCTGGGTCTTTTCCACATCGGCATAGCCCTGACCGCGGATGAAGATGGCGCTCTGCCCCGGTGCGGCGGTGCCGCTACCGATGAACACGTTGGGGGCGGTGCCCTGAATATCAAGCAGCGAGCGCGGCGCGAGCAGCGCGATGTCTTCCGCCGTGATCGCAGTAAGCGCGACGCCGACTTTCTGCTTGTCCGCCGCCTGACGCGTGGCGGTCACGATGATGACATCCTTGCCGGTTGCCTCAACCCCGCTGCCACCCTCCGCAGCAGCTTCGGCTGCATCTGCCGCATGGGCAGGCACTGCCAGGGAAACAGCGACCGCCGCAAGCGACGACCAGCCAAGAACGCGCGTATACCGCATGCCATTCTCCTCTCATCCAATGGACGGCCGGGGCCCGCAGTTTGGTTCTGCGGTGCGTAGTCCCAGCTTCAGGGAGAGGTGTGGCAGCAGCCCAAAGCGCCACAAACCGACAAAAATGAGAGGAGTGCGCAGATTCTCCGCTACCTGTGCTTTCAGGTTACAGTACCGATGGTTAGTCGCACATCGGATGTAATTTTCTATTGCCCGTCGCCGGAGCCGCCCTCTTCCACTGCCGAACGCAGAACGGGAAGCGCGGAGAGCACGGTTGCAAGGTCTTCACGGGACAGCCGGTCGCGGAACCGGGCCTCGTGCTCGGCAATGCGGCGCCAGGCTTCCGCCGCCTGCGCGGCGCCCTTGTCGGTCACCCTGAGGGCAAGGCTGCGCCCATCGACGCGGGTGCGGGCCACGAGGCCGCGCTCGATCAGGCGCGCAATGATCGGCACCATGTTGGCGCGCTTGATCGCGATCGCCTCACCCACTTCGCTTTGCGAGCAATCGGGGTTTTCGGCAATGACGAGCAGCGTGGTGATCTCCGCCGGGCGCATATCGAAATCGGACAGCGTGCGGACGAAATCGGCCATGAGCACCGCAGTGGCGCGGCGCATCTGGTAGCCGAGCAGGTTGTCCAGTGCGTTGGTCAGGATTGCCATGCGCGCTCTTTCAATCCGCCGCGCCGCCATGGCAAGAGGCGGAACAGGTCCGTTTCACGAAAAAGGGCGACCGAAGCCGCCCCTCCCGTGCTGATCCGAAACCAGCGCTCACTTCTTGAGCGTGAGACCGCCGAAGCGCTTGTTGAACTGGGCAACGCGGCCACCCTGATCGAGCTGGCGGGTGCCGCCGGTCCACGCCGGGTGCGACAGCGGATCGATTTCGAGCGCCATGGTGTTGCCTTCCTTGCCCCAGGTCGAGCGGGTCTCGAACACGGTGCCGTCGGTCATCTGCACCTTGATCATGTGGTAATCGGGGTGGGTATTGGCTTTCATGGGTCTCGCTCCACTAGGCGAAGCCGGTTCCGACCGGCCTCTGGGAATCTCGGAAAGGCGCGCCCTTAAGCGGTTTGGCCGCAAAAGGCAACCGTTCAGCTATCCGCGATCATCGCGGTGAAGCTGCATTCGGTCGCGATCTTCTCGCCCAGCATTGCCTTGGCGGCAAACTTGCAGACGCGGGCGCGTTTCTGGGTGAATTCTACGTGGAGATCGAGCAGGCAGCCCGGCTCCACCGGCGTGCGGAACTTGGCTTCCTCGATCGCCATGAAATAGACGAGCTTGCCCGTGCCGGCGAGGCCGAGCGTCTCCACCGCGAGCACGCCGGCGGCCTGCGCCAGCGCCTCGATCTGGAGCACGCCGGGCATGATCGGGCGGCCCGGGAAGTGCCCCTGGAAGAACTGCTCGTTCATCGAGACTGCCTTGATGGCGTGGATGCGCTCCCCCACCACCAGTTCGGCCACGCGGTCGACGAGCAGGAGGGGATAGCGGTGCGGCAGCGCCGCCATCACCCCCCGGATGTCCAGGCTGAGCGGCGCCGAAACGCCGGCTTCTCCGGAAATCTCGCTCATTCCCGCTTGCCTCAGCGGCCTTCGGGGGCCTTGCCCGCAGGCGCGGCGGGAGCAGCAGCCGGAGCAGCGCCCTGCGCCGCAGCCTGCTGCGCCGCAGCTTCACGCTGCGCGCGCGGCAGCCAGCCGGCAGGCGGCACGAGCTGCACGCTGGGGATCAGCGTGTTGAGCTCGGTCAGGATATCCTGATTGAGGTTGTAGACCGCATCGGCCTTCAGCACGCTCTGCGAATCGAGCACGAGCGTGATCTTGCGCTTGGTCATCGCAGCCTGCGTGGCGGCGGTGAGCTTGTCGCTGATCTGCTCGATGATGTACTGCTGGGCCACGTTCAGCGGCTCGGCCATCTGCTGGATCTCGCGCTCGGCGGCCTGCTCGATCTGCTGGATCTGCGCGGCCTGCGTGCGGAGCGCCGCCTGATCGGGCTTCGCAGCCTTCTGGTCCGCCTCGAACTTGTCATAGAGCGGCTTGAGCTGCGCGGTGATCTGGTTGCGGCGGGTGTTCACCGCATCGATCTGCGCCTTGTAGGTCACGGGCAGCTGGACCATCGCGGTCTTGTAGGCCGCCGAAGCGCCGACCACAGCCTGGGCGTTGGCATAGGCGATGCCGGGGGCGACGATGCCACCGGGGGTGCTTGCCGCCGGAGCGGCCGCAGCCTGCGCCATGGCATGAGGCGCCGCGCCAAGCGCGATGGCGGCGGCCACTGCGGCGATCGGCGCCGCGATAGTACGGTTTTGCATCAGAACTGGGTTCCTACGTTGAAGTTGACTGTCTGGGGGTCATCGCCGTCGACTTTGCTGAGGACCTTCGCCACGTCGATCCGGAAGGGACCGAACGGCGAGTTCCAGTTGACGCCGAAGCCAATCGAAATGCGGGGCTTCGGACTGTCCCCGGCAAAGATCTCGTTGAATTTCTGGGCTATGTTGTTGGCCCTGCCGGTGGAATCGGTGGGAGCGGTGGTGAGCCGGCCCGTCACGTTGTCCTGATACAACAAAGTCGTGCCGGACACAGCAGGCCGGGCAACGCTGAACACCGCACCCGCATCGACGAAGATAGAGGGCCTGAGGCCAAGCTCACGCGCGCCCGAGCCGAGCGGAATCTCGAGCTCGGCATGGCCGAGATAGTAGATCTTGCCGCCAAGCGCGTCATCGACCCACTGATTGCGATCATTGCTGATCGTGCCGCCGCTGCCATCACGCGGATCGAAGCCGCTGAAAAACTGGCGCAGCACGCGCGGACCGACGCCGCGAATGTCGAAACCGCGCAGCTGCGGCTGGCCGAGAAAGAAGCGGTCCGTCAGGCGCACGTTGTCGATCGTGGGATCGTTCGTCCGGTTGCCAAGCGCCTTGATCGCCCCGCCCTCCCCGCGCAGCGAGAACACGAAACCCTTGCCCAGCGAAAAGAAGCGCGAGGCATTGGCGTTGATACGGGCATAGCGCACCGAACCGCCAAGACCCGCGACATCGACGCCGAGCACGAACTGCGAGCCGCTCGTCGGGCGCAGGCGATTGTCCAGCGCATCGTAGACGATGCTGGCACCGATGATCGAACTGGTGCGCTTGCCGATCGCGTCGCACAGGTAGCGACCTGCGAGGAAGATCGAGCACTGCAGGTTGCCGTTGGCATCGGGCAGGTAATAGGTATCGCGGTCGAGTGTCACGTTTTCGAGATTGAGCGTGTAGCGCCCGATCAGCGACATGTACTCGGTCAGCGGCAGACCGGCGCGGACCTGGAAGCCGGTGGTCGACTGCTTGTAGGTGGTGTTGCGGTTGGCGTTGAAGAAGTTGAAGCTGTTGAAATCGCGGCGATAGATATCAACACCAAGCGATACGTTGCGATCGAAGAGATAGGGCTCGGTAAAGCTCACCTGGACGCTGCGCGAGAACCGCGAGATATCGCCCGAAAGGCCGATCGTCTGACCGCGGCCGCGGAAGTTGTTCTGCTGGACCGAGGCCTGGAAGATGAAGCTCTCGAGACTGGAGAAACCGGCCGAAAGCTGGAGCTGCCCGGTGGGCTTTTCCTCGACGTTGGCCTCCAGAATGATGCGGTCTTGCGCGGAACCGGGCTTCTGCTCGACCTCGAACTTCTCCTGGAAGTAGCCGAGCGACTTGACGCGGTTCGACGAGCGCTTGATCTGGAACGAGTTGAACGCATCGCCTTCGGCGACGCGGAACTCGCGGCGCACGACCTTGTCCTGCGTCAGCGTGTTGCCGTTGACGTCGACCCGCTCGACGTAGACGCGCGGCGCTTCCGCAATGCGGAAGGTGACCGACATCGTCAGGTCGTCCTTGTTGCGATTGAAGTCCGGCCGCACGTCGGCGAAAGCATAGCCGAAGCTGCCTGCCGTCTCGGTCAGGCTGTCGACGGTGTCCTCGACGAGCTTGGCGTTGTACCACTGCTGGGGCTTGAGCGGCAGGCGCTTGGCGAGCGCATCGCCATCGAAATCGCGCAGCTGGCTATCGACCTTTACGTCGCCGAAATGGTAGCGCTGCCCTTCCTCGACCACGTAGGTGATGATGAAATCGCGCTTGTCCGGCGTCAGTTCCGCGACCGCCGAGACGACGCGAAAATCGGCGTAACCGTTGGTCAGATAGAACTGGCGCAGCTTCTGCTGGTCGAAGGCAAGGCGATCGGGATCGTAGCTGGTGCCGCTGGAGAACACGCGGAACACGCGCGCCTGCTTGGTCACCATCTCGCCGCGCAGCTGGCTGGCGGAGAACTTCGTGTTGCCGATGATGTTGATCTGGCGAACGCGCGACTTCGGGCCCTCGCTGATCTCGAACACGATATCGACGCGGTTCTGATCGAGCATGACCATCTTGGGCTCGATCGAGGCGGCGAAACGGCCCTGACGCTTGTAGAGCTCGATGATGCGGGCGACGTCGGCGCGCACTTTGGAACGGGTGAAGATCTGGCGCGCCGAAAGCTTGATCTCGGGCAGGATCTTGTCCTCTTTCAGGCGCTTGTTGCCTTCGAGGATGATGCGGTTGACGACCGGGTTTTCCTTGAGCTCGATCACCACGTCGCCGGCATTGTCACGCACCTGGACGTCGGCAAAAAGCTCGGTGGCGTAGAGATCCTTGAGAACCTGGTCGGCGGCGGCCTGCGTGTACCTGTCGCCTTCCTTGAGGCGGATGTACGAGCGGATCGTATCGGTTTCGAGGCGCTGGGCACCCGAAATGGTGATCGAGCGGACGAGTTCAACCGGAGCGGGCGCAGGTGCAGGTGCCGCAGCCGGGGTTGCCGGAGCAGCGGGCGCCGGTACCGTCTGCGCGGAGGCAATCACGGGCATGCCGGCGAGGCAGGTCGTTGCCGCGAGCGCCGCAAGCGTGGCGGCCAGATGACTCTGGCTGGTCCCACCACGCGCGGTCAGGGGCAAGTTGCAAGCATTCATCACCAAGCGCCATCCCGTTTCTTCGTGCAGCGAAGCGACTTGTGCCGCTCCGCCCCGCACCATGGCGCGCGACGGCAACACTCCGTCACGCCCCGCGATGCCGCCTCCTGCCCGATGCAGGCCCGCCAATCAAGCAAGCACACCGCAGCAGACCGTAATTGCCCCGCATTTTGTGGAAAATCCGGCTTCCCCAACTGTCCCGCAATAGAGCGGGAAACAAACCGGACCGACGCAGCTCTCCTCACCCTCCGAAAACGCGCAGTGACGCAACGTCGTTGAAGGTCACGAACAGCATCAGCGCGGCGACCAGAGCAAGCCCCGTGCGGAAGGCCCATTCCTGCCCGCGCTGGCTGACCGGCCGGCGGCTGACCGCCTCGATCGCGTAGAACGCGAGGTGACCGCCATCGAGTACCGGAATTGGCAAGAGGTTGATGAACCCGAGGTTAATCGAGATGAGTGCGATGAACCAGACGTAGTTCGCCCAGCCCGAAACCAGCTGTTCACCCGAATACTTGGCGATCTTGATCGGCCCGCCAAGCTCCTTGATTTCGCGCTTGCCGGTAATGATCTGGCCGATTCCGGTGATCATCATGCCCATGATATCGCGCGTCTGTACCACGGCATCGCCGACTGCTTCGACCGGCCCGACCGATACGCGCTCGGCCGAGGCCGGGCCGATGCCGAGATAGCCGATCTTCTGCGTATTGCCGAAACGGTCGCTGACTTCCTTGTAGGCGGCAACGGCCGGGAGCGCCATGCGCCGTCCGCCGCGCTCGATCACGAGCTCAAGCGGTTCGCCCGGATGCTGCGCAACGGCGAGGCGAATCTGGAGGAAGCTGTCGATCTCGGATCCCTGCAGCGAGACAACGCGGTCCCCCAGCTGCACGCCGGCCTTCGCCGCCGCCGAACCTTCCTGCACCATGCCCACCACGGGCGGAATGACGACTTTGCCATAGGCGAGCGTGAAGCCGGCAAGGATCGCCACAGCCAGCAAGAGATTGGTGAGCGGCCCCGCCAGCACGATGAGCGCCCGCTGCCACACCGGCTTGGCCTGAAAGGTGCGCTCGCGCTCCTCGGCGGGCAGCGAGAGCCATTCGGCACTCGGCGTGCTGGCGGGATTCATATCGCCCGCAAACTGGACATAGCCGCCCAGCGGCAGCGCGGAGAGCTTCCACCGCGTCCCGCGCTTGTCGGTCCAGCCGGCCACTTCCCTGCCAAAACCGATCGAGAAGCTGTCCGCCTTCACGCCGAACACGCGGCCGACAAGGTAATGCCCAAGCTCATGGATGAACACGAGCGGCCCCAGCACCAGCACGAAGGCCAGCACGGTGAGCAGAAGCCCGGGGCTTTGCACGGCAGCGTTCAGGACACGGTCTCCATCGTCTCGGCGGCGCGGATGCGGGCTTCCCGGTCAACCGCGATGACTTCTTCAAGGCTCGCGGGTGCTTTGGGGAGGCCCCTTGCCAGCACGTCCTCGGCACATTGCACGATGCGGGTGAACGCGATCTGACCGGCGAGGAACGCGGCGACCGCGATTTCGTTCGCGGCATTGAGCACGGCTGGCGCCGCACCGCCCGCGATCACCGCCTCGCGCGCGACGCGGGTGGCGGGAAAGCGCACTTCGTCGGGCTTGAAGAACGTCAAGCTGCCGATGGCGGCGAGATCGAGCGGCGCACAAGGCGTCTGCATTCGCGCGGGCCATGCCAGCGCGGAGGCGATAGGTACGCGCATGTCGGACGGGCCAAGCTGCGCGAGCGTCGAGCCATCGCGGTATTCAACCATCGAATGCACGATCGACTGCGGGTGGATGATGATGCGCAGGCGTTCGACGCCGACCGGAAAGAGATGGTAGGCTTCGATGAATTCGAGGCCCTTGTTCATCATCGTGGCCGAATCGACGCTGATCTTGGCGCCCATCGACCAGGTGGGATGCTTGACCGCCTCGGCCGGGGTGGCGCGGTGGATGCGCTCCATCTCCCATTCGCGGAACGGGCCGCCGCTGGCCGTCAGCGTGATCGCGTGAACATGGGCGGGATCATTGCCGGCAAGGCACTGGAAGATTGCGTTGTGTTCGCTGTCGACGGGGAGCAGCGTGGCCCCGGTGCGCTTCACCGCAGCGGTCATCACTTCGCCCGCAGAAACCAGCGCTTCCTTGTTGGCGAGCGCAACGGCCTTGCCGCATTCGATCGCCGCCATGGTGGGCGCCAGCCCCGCACAGCCGACGATCGCGGCCATGGTGATATCCGCCCCGCGGGCCGCCGCCTCGACGACGGCTGCCGGGCCGCCTGCCGCCGCGACACCGCTTCCCGCGAGGGCATCGCGCAGCGCCGGAAGGCAGCTTTCATCAGCGACAACAGCGACTTCCGCGCCGAATTCCCGCGCAAGTGCTGCCAGCTCGACGGCCTGACAATTGGCGGTGAGCGCGATGACACGGAACATGTCGCGGTTGCGCCGCACCAGATCGAGTGTGGAGGCGCCCACCGAACCAGTTGCGCCCAGAATCGTAATCGTGCGCGTCATGCGCTAATCGCTCCCCCGCCTGCAGCCCAGGCTGTTCCCGCTATGATGGCGACCGGCAGCAGCCCGTCAACCCGATCGAACAAACCGCCATGCCCCGGAATGAGGCGGCCGCTGTCCTTCACACCGGCACGGCGCTTCAGCCAGCTTTCGTAGAAATCCCCGGCCTGTGCGGCAACGGCGAGCCCTGCCCCGGCCAGCGCCGCCATGCCGATGCGCGTGGTGCGCACCGCTTCGGCAAGGCTGGGCCCGGTCGGGCTCATGGCCGAGAGAATATAGGCCGCGAAGAGAATGTAGAGCGTGGCCCACAGCGCCGCTGCCGTCATGCCGCCAGCGAGGCCTGCCCACGTCTTCGACGGGCTGATGGCGGGCGCGATCTTCGGCCCGCCGATGGCGCGCCCGGCGAAATAGGCGCCGGTGTCGGTGCAGATGACGAGCCCGAGCACCGCGATGAGGAGGACCACCGGCATCACGATCAGCGCAAAGGCCGCCCAGCCGATGTAGAGCCCGCCAGTGATCACCGCCGTTACCATCCGCGCCGGATCGGGCGCGATCTTCGCGGCGAGCGCGACATATTCGGCAAAGACCCCGAAGCCGACGAGCGCGATGAAGCCCTTGAGCACGAGCCCGCCCTGCCACAACGCAAAGGCGGCGATGCCGAGCATGACGACGGCCGAGGCCACACGCACCGGCAGATCGCTGCGCGGTTTCGCGGCCTCGATCGGCGCGGGCTCAACGCCCTCCATAGCGGCGCTCGCGGGTGGCATAATGATCCAGCGCCTCGCGCAGGTGGCCGGGGGTGAAATCGGGCCAGAGCACGTCGGTGAACCACATCTCGGCATAGGCGGCCTGCCACAGCAGGAAGTTCGAGAGACGGACTTCGCCAGATGTGCGGATGATGAGATCGAGCGGCGGGAGATCTGCCGTGTAGAGTTCGGCCTCGATCGCGGCCACCGTCACTTCGCCCTTGGCCGCCGCTGCCGCCGCCGCGCGGGCGATTTCCTGCTGCGAACCATAATTGAGCGCGATGGCCAGCGTGGTGCTGCGCCCATGCGCGGTGCGGGCCAGCGCGTCGTCGATCATGTCCACGATGTCGGCCGGCAGGGCCTGGTAATCACCGATGATCTTGAGCCGCACATCATTGGCGGCAAATTCATCGATATCGCTGCGGATGAAAGCGCGCAGCAGGCCCATGAGGTCCGAAATCTCGTCCTCGGGCCGCTTCCAGTTCTCGGACGAGAAGGCATAGAGCGTAAGCGCCTGAAGCCCCATGTGGCGCGCCGCGCGCACCACTTCGCGCACGGCATCGACGCCGCGCTTGTGCCCCACGGCGCGGGGCAGGAAGCGCTTCTTCGCCCAGCGCCCGTTGCCATCCATGATGATCGCGACATGGCGCGCGGGACCGGTGTAGCCGCCGCCCATCTGGTCGGCGACGTCTTCGTCCCCCTGAGGCGCCGCAGCCGAGCTCACTTGCCCAGGATTTCCTTTTCCTTCGCCGCACTGGCCTCGTCGGCAGCCTTGATCTGCTCGTCGGTCAGCTTCTGCAGCTCGGTCTCGAGCCGCTTGCGGTCGTCCTCCGAGATTTCCTTCTTGTTCTCATCGGCCTTGAGCGCATCCATCCCGTCGCGGCGGACATTGCGGATGGCGATCTTGGCCTTCTCCGAATACTGCGAGGCGAGCTTGGCCAGTTCCTTGCGGCGATCCTCGGTAAGATCGGGGATCGGCAGACGCAGCGTGTTGCCATCGTTGATGGGGTTGAGGCCGAGCCCGGCCGAACGGATCGCCTTCTCGACGGGGCCGATGTTCGACTTGTCCCACACCTGCACCGTCAGCATGCGCGGCTCGGGCGCCGAGATCGTCGCCACCTGATTGAGCGGGGTGTTCGCACCATAGACGGTGACCATGATCGGATCGAGCAGCGCGGCATTGGCGCGGCCGGTGCGCAGGCCCGAAAGATCGCCCTTCAGCGATTCGACTGCGCCCTTCATCCGGCGTTCGAGATCGGCCTTGTCATACTTGGCCATGGCTGGGTCTTCCTTCTTAAGCGCTCATCTTCTGAACGATGGTCTGCGTGCCCACACCCGCCAGCACGCGGGCAAGATTGCCGCGCTCGCGGATCGAGAACACCACGATGGGGATGGCATTGTCGCGGCAAAGCGCCACGGCAGAGGCGTCCATCACCTTGAGATTGTCGGCCAGCACCGTGTCGAAATCGACCGCATCATAGCGCTTGGCGTTCGGGTTCTTCTTCGGGTCGTCGTCATAGACGCCGTCGACGCTGGTGCCCTTGAGGAGGGCGTCGCACTTCATTTCGGCAGCGCGCAGCGCGGCGCCGGAATCGGTGGTGAAATAGGGGGCGCCAACGCCCGCCGCGAAGATCACCACGCGGCCCTTCTGGAGGTGGCGTTCGGCGCGACGGCGGATCACCGGCTCGCAGACTTCGTCCATCTGGATGGCGGACTGCACGCGGGTCTCGACGCCGATCTTTTCCAGCGCGCTCTGCATCGCGAGCGCATTCATGATCGTGGCGAGCATGCCCATGTAATCGGCCTGCGCGCGGTCCATGCCCTTGGCCGCGCCTGCCATGCCGCGAAAAATGTTTCCCCCGCCGATCACGAGGCACAGCTCAAGCCCGGTTTCCTTCGCCGCCTTCAGTTCCTCGGCCATCTGCGCGACGAAATCGGTATCGATACCGAAGGGCTGGCTCCCCATCAGCACTTCGCCCGAGAGCTTGAGAAGTACGCGCTTGAGGGGAGGAAGGCTCATCGTCCGGAAGAACTCGTCATAAGGGGAAGCGCCGCCCTTATACGCGCGGGGCGGCGCGTGCCAAGGGCAAGGGGCACAGGTTTGTGTGCAGATGCACAGCGGCGCTCCCCGCCAGGACGGGAAGCGCCGCGCAATGTGCAATGCTTACTTGATGCCGGCAGCCGCAGCGACTTCGGCGGCGAAGTCGGTGGCTTCCTTCTCGATGCCTTCACCGAGCTGGAAGCGGACATAGTCGACCAGCGTGATCTTCGCGCCGGCAGCCTTGCCGGCAGCCTCGACGACCTGCGAGACCGGGGTCTTGTTGTCCATGACGAAGAGCTGCGAGAGCAGCGCGTTGTCCTTGGCATACTTGGCAATCGCGCCATCGACCATCTTGGCCTGCACTTCGGCGGGCTTGCCGCTTTCGGCCGCCTTTTCCGCCGCGATCTTGCGTTCGCGCGCGATGGTTTCGGGATCGAGATCCTCGGCCTTCAGGGCGAGCGGGAAGGCTGCGGCGATGTGCATCGCGATCTGCTTGCCAAGCGGCTCGAGCACGTCGGCACCGGCTTCCGATTCGAGCGCGACGAGCACGCCGATCTTGCCAAGGGCCGGAGCGGCAGCATTGTGCATGTAGGGCACGACGAGGCCCGACGAGACCGAAACGGTCTTCATGCGGCGGACCTGCTGGTTCTCGCCGATGGTCGCGACATTGTTGGTCAGCTTGTCGGCAACGGTGCCGCCATCGGGGTAGGCCGCAGCCTTGAGCGCCTCGACGTCGTCAGCCGAAAGCGTCAGCGCGACTTCGGTGGTCTTGCGCACGAAGTCCTGGAACTGCTCGTTCTTGGCAACGAAGTCGGTTTCCGAGTTGACTTCGACCGCCACGCCGCGGGCGCCGGCAACGGCAACGCCGACAAGGCCTTCAGCGGCCGTGCGGCTCGACTTCTTGGCGACGGCGGCAAGGCCCTTGGCACGCAGCGCGTCAACCGCGGCTTCGAAATCGCCGCCGGTCTCGTCCAGCGCCTTCTTGCAATCCATCATGCCCGCGCCAGTGCGCTCGCGCAGGTTCTTCACGTCAGCGGCGGTATAAGCCATCGCGGTGATCCTTCTTGTCTCGTGGATATGGGTTAGGCCGCAGCCCGGTCATAGCTACCTGGCGCGGCCCGTAAGGGGTGTCCGGGTCAGTTCGGTGACGGCGCCTTGACGGAGCCGATCACCGAACTGGACAGGATCAGGCGTCGGCTGCTTCGACAGCAGCTTCTTCAGGAAGCGGCTCGTCCATCGCGCCGAGGTCCGCGCCCGAAGCGATCGCCGCATCACGGCCGCCGCGGGTGGCAGCAGCAGCAATGGCTTCGCAGTAGAGGCGGATGGCGCGGCTGGCGTCGTCGTTCGCCGGAACCGGGAACGCGATGCCATCGGGCGAGACGTTCGAATCGAGGATCGCGACGACCGGGATGCCGAGAACGTTGGCTTCCTTGATCGCCAGCTCTTCCTTGTTGGCGTCGATCACGAACATCACGTCGGGAATGCCGCCCATGTCGCGGATGCCGCCGAGCGAGAGCTCGAACTTGTCACGCTCGCGGGTGAGCTGGAGCACTTCCTTCTTGGTGAGGCCGGTGGTGTCGCCCGAAAGCTGCTCTTCGAGCGCCTTGAAGCGCTTGATCGAGCCCGAGATCGTCTTCCAGTTGGTGAGCATGCCGCCCAGCCAGCGGTGGTTGACATAGTGCTGGCCCGAAGCGCGCGCGGCCTGGGCGATCGGCTCCTGCGCCTGGCGCTTGGTGCCGACGAACAGGACCTTGCCGCCGCCCTGGACAGTGGCCGAGACGAACTCGAGCGCGCGGGCGAACAGCGGCACGGTCTGCGAGAGGTCGAGGATGTGGATGCCGTTGCGGGCGCCGAAGATGTACGGCTTCATCCGCGGGTTCCAGCGGTGGGTCTGGTGGCCGAAGTGCGCGCCGGCCTCGATCAATTGCTGCATGGTGACGACGGGAGCCGCCATAGGATATTCCTTTCCGGTTCAGCCTCTGGAATGCAGGAACCGCTTGTCGGGAGAAACCCCGGCGCGGCACCGGTATGTGCGCATTCCATGTGGATTGCCGCGCGCGACATGAACACCATGTCCGAATCATCGCACGACGGTCCGCCCGTTAGCGCCGCAAAGGCCCGGCGTCTACAGACAAGTAAGCGCATTTCAGTGCTGTGCCGAGCTGGATTTCGCGTCAAGGAAGCCTGACAACTGTCAAATAAGTAGTGAATGCTACTTGTCAAAGTAAATGGACACTGGCATAAGATGTCGTGACGGGCCACACCGCCAGTCGCGAAATTATCTCGCGTTTTCAAAGCGCCGCGGATCAGTCGCGACTTCTCTGGCTTACAGCTCCGGCAAGCGGATCTTGCGGAGTGCCAACCGGCTCACTGCCGGGAATGCCCATTCCGTTACTTCCGGCGACAGTCACGTAGCGCCGCTTGATTGCCTGATTTCAAAGAGATTGGCCGCACACCCAGGCGGCCAAGCCGGCCGCATCACCCAGCGGCCCTTGGCGGTCGCGCCCCGACCAGGCGCCCTCCCAGACCGCCGTAGCGGTCCCCGCGCGCCCCGTGCGCGGGGACCGCCTCACGGCAGACTGCTTGTAACCGCTGGCAATTCCTGGGCGAATGACACGCGGCGCATCCATTGTCGCCGCATGCCCCACTCTACCCATTGCTGAAAATCTGGATTGCCCGCATCGAATCGGCTTGACGGGCTGGAACAAAAAGAGAACAATCAAGCCATCAACGGGACAGACTTGGAAATTCTGATTCTCTCCCCACTTTATCCACAGGGTATCCACCGCCTGTCAAGCGGTTCGCCCACGTTTGAAAGGCAGCGTTTCCATGTCGATGGTCTCCCTCCTCGCCTCGCTCGTGATGGCCGGCGCTGGCTGCGTGGCCTTTGCGGCAATCGCTGTAACCGTGCGGGCGCAACTTCCCGCCGTGCGCAAGCTGCTGGCGGATTCGCGCGCGCTTGCGGCCGATCGGGAATTCCTCGTGGAGATCACCACGACTTCGATGCCGGCCGAACCGCGCATGCCGGTGCGGGCGCGCCGTGCGGCAGTGCGAGTCGTCAGGCCTGTTCCGGCTTCGGCTGGCCCCCGCCTGCGCGCTGCTGCATGATCCGGCGGTAGCGCCACACGCCCACCGGCATCAGTACGAGGTAAATCGCGCAAATCCCCACCAGCGTCAGCCACGGTTCAGTGAGGAGCGCAACGGTAAGCATTCCGGCGAGCGCGATCACTTCAAGCCGGATCGCCCGGCGCGGGCGCAGCGCCCCCCAGCCAAGGGTCGGCAGGTTGGAGATCATCAGGAACGCGATCAGAAGCGCCCACGGGCCGACAATGACCGGCTGGCGCAGCAGATCGAGCCCACTGGCAAACCACAGATACAGCGGCAGAAAGGCAAGCCCTGCGCCGACCGGGGCAGGCACGCCCGTCATGAACCCGGCAGACTTGTGAGGCTGGCCAGGCAGATCGATCGACGCATTGAAGCGGGCAAGGCGCAGCGCGCAGGATACCGCCAGCGCGAGCGCCGCGAACCAGCCGTAGCGCGGCACCGCGCTCAGCGACCAGAGATAGAGGATCAGCGCCGGGCCCACCCCGAATGCGATAGCGTCCGACAGGCTGTCAAGCTCGGCACCGAAGCGCGACTGTGCCTTCATCAGCCGCGCCACGCGGCCATCGATCCCGTCCAGCAGCCCGGCGAGCATGACGGCCAGCACCGCGGAATGGAAATCCCCGCCGATCGCGAAGCGGATGCCGGTAAGCCCGCTGCACAGCGCCGCAGAGGTAATCGCATTGGGCACAAGCGCCCGCAGGGTCAGCCCGCGTGGCAAACGGCGTCGGCCAAAGTCCTCGCCCGAATAGCTCATCCCCGCCCCGTCCCTTGCCGCAGCACGCTTGCTCGGCGGGGGCACCTCGCTCACTGGCGCACGCCCTCGATCATCGGGGTCTGGCCCAGCACGGCAAGCACCGTTTCACCCGCCACGATGCGCTGTCCGATAAGCACGCGCGGTTCGGTGCCGGCGGGCAGATAGACATCGACACGGCTGCCGAACCGGATCAGGCCGACGCGCTGACCGCTCGCGACAATGTCTCCCGCCTTGACGAAGGGCACGATGCGCCGCGCGACAAGACCGGCGATCTGGGTAAAGCCCACCCGCACGCCGTCACCCCGCTCGACCACAAAATGCTGGCGCTCGTTCTCCTCGCTCGCCTTGTCGAGATCGGCATTGAGAAACTTGCCGGGGATGTAGACCACGCGTCGGATCGTCCCGCCGATCGGGGTGCGGTTCACGTGGACATCGAACACCGACATGAAGATCGAGATGCGCGTCACCGGCACATCAGCCAATGCAGGCTGGCCGCTGCCATCATCCGCCGTCATCTCGCGCGGAGGATTGACCGTGCAGATCAGCGTGACGAGGCCGTCCGCCGGCGCGACGATCATGCTGTCGTCACGCGGCGTCACGCGCTCGGGATCGCGGAAGAAGGCGAGCACGCCCAAAGTCAGCACGGCCAGCGGCCAGCCCAGCAGCGAGCCGCCCAGCAGCGCACCGGCAAGGCACAGCGCGGCGGCAATGGCTCCGAACTTGCGGCCCTCCGGATGGATTGCGGGCCAGGTGAACCCGGCGGAACCGCGCCCACGATTGTCTAGAATTTCTCCCGGCATTCCGTCCCTCTAGGCCCCGGCGCCCGCGCGGACAAGCTCCCAGCGAATCCGCGCCGCCCAATCAGCCGGCCTGTTCCGCGACTCTTAACCATCCCGGCAGATCCGGTAAGGTGTTGCTGCGGGACCTTGTGAGATTCATCATGAATTTTCCGGAATCCTGCCCGTTTCGGATCAGATACAAAAATATTTTCAACATTATCCGGCGCTTTGCGTAGTGCGCAGCGGGGTAAGGTTCGGCCGCCTGCGCAGAGCGCCTGTTCTATTTTTTCGTTTATTTTCAATATTTTGCGAAATAGATCGCCTGATCTGCCAACCATTGCTGGTTAACGCAAGCGCAAAGGAGACAGGCGGCTCCCCGCCGCCGTCTGCCGTGCCGGGCCGATCCGCTCTTACCCGATGTTAACCACGCCCGGTGGAAAACCCCAAGTATGAATACGTACCTCACCCCCCTTCGCCGGGCTGCGGGCATCGCTGGATGCTCGCTTGTCGCCCTGTCCGTGACCGCTCCTTTCGCGGGCTCCGCGCATGCTACCGGCGTGCTCGCGGGCACGCTGATCGAGAATACCGCAACCGCGACATACCAGTCCGGCTCGACCACCGGGTCGGTCACGTCGAACAAGGTGACTGTCAAGGTCGATGAGTTGCTCAACGTTGCGGTCGCGACCCTGAGCACCGCACCCGCCACCGCCAGCAGCGAAGCGGCAGTTCTGATCTATTCGGTGACCAACAGTGGCAACGGCCCCGAGGCCTTCAATCTCGTCGCGGACCCCAGGATCTCCGGAAACGGGTTTGACGGCGCGATCAAGTCGGTCGTGCTCGACAGCAATGGCAACGGCACTTACGAACCCGGCGTCGATACGGTGCTCACGGCCGGTTCGCTGGCAACGCCGGAGCTGGGCCCGGACAAGAGCGTCAAGGTCTTCGTCCTGGTCGATCTACCGACCGGCGCCACGGATGCGCAGACCAGCCAGGTCCGCCTCACCGCCACGGCGCAGACCGGCACCGGAACCCCCGGCTCCAGCTTTGCCGGCAGGGGCGAAGGCGGCGGCGATGCCGTCGTCGGCCTCACCACCGCATCGGCCAACTCGCTGGCCGCCCTGATCGCCAGCCTTGCCAACATCACCCTGACCAAGTCGGCCTCGATCCTCGATCCCTTCGGCACTGCGAAGCCCGTTCCGGGTGCGGTGGTTACCTATTCGCTTGCTGCCAGGGTAACCGGAAGCGGCGCACTGGATGGGCTGCATGTGATCGACACCATCCCGGACGGCACCACCTACGTGCCCGGCTCGCTCAAGCTCGATGCCGCCGCGCTTACTGATGGTGCCGATGGCGATGCCGGTGTGGGCGGATCCAGCGGGATCGACGTCACACTCGGCAAGATCACCGGCGGCACTACGCGGACCGTCGCCTTCTCCGTCAAGATCAACTGATTAGCCAGGAAGACCAGCCATGAAACTCTCCTTCATCGTCAAATCTTTCGCAGGTGCGGCGGCCATGGTCGCCATGACCGGTCCGGCCCTCGCAGCGGCCCAGTCGGCACCGTCTCCGGTCACGCTCAAGGGCGATGTCATGCTCGAGAAGACCGTGACCGAAAACGGTGTCAGCAAGATCCAGCTCGTCGAGCCCAAGGTCGTCATTCCCGGCGACCATCTGTTGTTCACAACGCGCTATCACAACGACGGTGCGCATCCTGTGACCAATTTCGTCGTCACCAATCCGCTGCCCTCGGCCGTTGCGCTTTCGGGCGATGCGACCGCCGGGACCGAAGTCTCGGTCGATGGCGGCAAGACCTGGGGCCAGCTCGCCAGCCTGAAGGTTGCCGGCACCGACGGCGCATCGCGAACGGCGACCGCTGCCGACGTTACGCACGTTCGCTGGACCATCCCGACGATCGCTCCGGGCGCTTCGGGTGAAGTCCAGTATCACGGAATCGTTCGCTGAATCGGCGAAACGGGGGGTCGCCATGCCTGTGAGCGACCGGAATATTCGCAGGCAACCCAGTGGAGCATAACACAATGACGTATCGCAGCAGACTGCTGGGCGCGGCGGGCATTCTTGCCCTCGCCGTTCTCGGCGCCAATCCGGCCTACGCGGCCGGTACCACTGCCGGCTCGACGATCACCAACACGGTTTCGGTGGCCTTCCAGGTCGGCGGCATCAGCCAGACCGGCACGACCGCATCCGACACGCTGACGGTCGACCGCCGCATCCAGCTGACCGTCGCCGAAGTGGGCACGACCACCACGACGGTGACGCCGGGCGCGGTCAACCAGGTGACGGCGTTCACCGTGGTCAACACCTCGAACGCTCCGCTCGACCTCGCGCTGGCCGCAGCGCAGCAGGTGGGCGGCGCCGGTGCGCACTCGAACACCGACTCGTTCGACGTGACCAACGTGCGCATCTTCCGCGACGTGAACAACAACGGCACCTTCGAATCGGGCACCGACACTGCGGTGACGTACCTCGACGAAGTGGCCGCCGATGCTTCGGTGCAGGTGCTCGTCGTCTCCGACGTGCCGCTGGCCCAGGCCAATGGCGCGGTTGCGGCCGTGACGCTGACCGCCACCGGCCGTGAAGCAGGCGGAGCCGGCAGCCAGGGTGCGGCGCTCGTCCAGACCACCGGTGCCAACACCGCGGGCATGGATACCGTGTTCGCCGACGGCCAGGGTGCGACCGACAGCCTGCGCGACGCGGCGTTCTCGGCGCGTGACGACTACACTGTCTCGGCTGCAACGCTGAGCGCGATCAAGTCCTCGCGCATCATCAGCGATCCGATCAAT
Source organism: Novosphingobium sp. (assembly GCF_019748365.1). GTDB lineage: Bacteria > Pseudomonadota > Alphaproteobacteria > Sphingomonadales > Sphingomonadaceae > Novosphingobium. Next base: position 4,779 of record NZ_JAIEPN010000166.1, on the reverse strand, counting down.
CTGACCACGAACCCGAAGATGATCCCGGGTGCGACCATCCAGTACTGCATCGCGATCAGCAACGCCTCGGGCAGCGCCACGGCGACTTCGATCACCGTGAACGACCCCATTCCGGCGAATCTGACCTTCGATTCAGCGTTCGGCGTGAGGACCAACGGCACTGCCACGATCGTGAGCGGCGTGGCGACTTGCGCGGCCGATACGACCGGTACGGGCACGATGTCGTCGAACACGGTGAGCGGCACGCTGGCTTCGGTGGCCGGCGGCGAAACCAGGACGGTGGTGTTCCAAGCCACGATTAATTGAGCGGGCCTTAGGCGGGCACCTCTCAGCAAATCGAAGACGCAGGACTTTCAGGCGGCGGCACAACCCGGGGCAACTTGGGGATCATGCCGCCGCCCCACCCTCCTTATGTCTTGAAAACGAAGAACAAACGCCATGCTGGCATTGCGGAACAGGATCTGGGCGATAGCCGCGCTGCTTTTTGCAGCGCTGCTCATTGCGACCAGCGTTCCCGCCGCAGCGACCACCATCACCAACACCGCACACGCGCACTGGAATCAGGGCGAGACCGAACTGACCACCGATTCCAACGTGGTTTCGTTCGATGTCGTGCGCGAAGATACCCGGATTTTCGTACTGCCTCTGCCCAACGGCAGCGCAACGCTGGCCATCAACCCCGGCAACTGCGGCGGCACGACCCTGCCGAGCGTCAATATCGACCCCAAGGGCGCCGATCCGACCGAACCCGCGACCATTTCCAGCATCATAGTCGGCCAGCCAGTCGTTTTTCGCCTCGTTCTGGGGCACGCCGGGCTCGATCCCGGACGGATCGACACCGTCAAGGTCACCATTACATCGGCAAGCGGCGACAAGGAGCTCGTCACCGTGACCGAAACCGCCGCGGATAGCGGCGTGTTCTATGGCGCGATCCCGACAAGCGCCATTCCGCCCCAGCCCAAGGACGGCGACTGCCGCCTCAGCGTATCCGGCGGCGACAAGGTTACCGTGTCCTACAACGGCGCCAGCGGCGACGGCTCGGTCATCAGAACCGACGTCGACGTCCTCGCCGACCCCTATGGTCTTGTTTTCGATAGCGAAGATGCCGCCCCGATCGATGGCGCGCGGGTCTCGCTGGTCGATGCCGTCACGGGCCAGCCCGCGCGCGTCTTTGCCGACGACGGCGTGACGAGCTGGCCATCGACCATCATAACCGGATCGGTCATCACCGATGGCGCCGGGCGTACCTGGCAGATGCCGGAGGGCGAGTACCGCTTCCCGCTCGCGCCGCTTGGCACGTACAAGATCGTCGTCCTCCCACCCGATCCCTACACGGCGCCGTCTGCGCTGACGCCAAAGAATTTCGCCGGTCTCAAGCGCCCCGATGGGGGCGATCTGGTTATTTTGCCAGCATCCTATGGTGAAAGTTTGGCACTTTCGAGCCCGGCACCAGTCCGCGTCGACATACCCGTGGACCGACCACCGGTTGCGGTCAGCCTCAGCAAGGTCGCCTCGCGCCAGGTTGCCCAGCCGGGCGATGCCGTGTTTTACACGGTGACCGTGCGCAATGCCGACAGCGGACGCGCGAAACGGGGTGTCGTTCTGAGCGATACGCCGGCCGCGAGCTTGCGCCTGCGCGCCGGCACGATCCGCATCGACGGCGTGAAGGCGCCGCAGGATGCGGTCACCGTGGCGCCGGACGGCCGCACCATGACCATTGCCATCGGCACGATCGCACCGGGCGCGACCCGCACGGTGACCTATGCCATGACCGTGCGGCCCGAAGCCTCCGCAGGCACGGCACTTAACCGGATCACAGCAGTTGATGCACGTGGACTAACCGCAACGGCTAGCGCCGCCATACGCATCGAGCGGGACAACCTTGCCGCGACAATGACCCTGATCGGCCGCATCACGCTGGGCAGCTGCGACGTGCCGAACACGCGAAACGCGCCCCGGCCCGGCATCGGCGGTGTGCGCCTCGTGCTCGAGGATGGCAGCTTTGCCGTCACCGATGCGGAAGGGCGCTACCACTTCGAAGGGCTGATGCCCGGCACACATGTCGTCGAAGCACAAGCGGTTACGCTGCCCAAGGGCGGCAAGTTCGTGGATTGCACGCGCTCCACCCGCAGTGCCGGGAGCGCCTTCAGCCGCTTCGTGATCGGCCAGGGCGGCAGCCTTGTCGTGGCCAATTTCGCCGCAACCGTGCCCGCCGAGACGCTCGCCGCCGCAGCGGCAGCGGCTGAGGCGGCCAAACCCGTCGCCGAGAGCGATCGCGCGGCAGCGGGCGGTGATACCGACTGGATCGCCAAAGGCGACGGCCCCACCGAATTCCTCTTCCCCACCGCCGATTACAACCCGCGCGCGCCGACCACCCGCGTCGTGATCCGCCATCGCAAGGGCCAGACGGTAGCGCTGAAGATCGACGGCAAACCGGTCGACAAGCTGGCCTTCGACGGCGCGCAAAGCTCGCCCGAAGGCTATGCCGTGAGCATCTGGCGCGGCCTGCCGCTGCCGGGCGAGGATACCCGCTTCGACGCCGAAATCCGCGACGCGAGCGGCGCAGTGGTGCAGACGCTGACCCGCACCGTGCACTTCGGCGCGACCCCGGCCCGCGTGGAACTCGTGCCCGAGCGCACTCACCTGGTCGCCGATGGCGCGACGCGCCCTGTGGTGGCGGTGCGCGTGCTCGATCGCACCGGCCGCCCGGTCCACGCCGGCATTTCCGGCCCGATCACGCTCTCCGCGCCTTACGAAAGCGCGGCGGCGCTTGATGCCATGCAGAGCCGCGTGCTTTCCGGCCTTGATCGCACGCCGCCGACGTGGATCGTCAAGGGCGATGACGGCATCGCCCTGATCGAGCTGGCGCCGACAATGGTCAGCGGCAGCCTCGACCTCACCTTCCAGTTCACCGACCGCGAAGTGAAGCGCCAGCAGGTGCTCGAAGCCTGGGTCGTGCCCGGCGAGGCGAAGTGGACGCTCGTCGGCCTTGCCGAAGGCGCGGTGGGCGCGAAGACGATCGCCGATCACATGCAGCGCGCCGGCAAGTTCGACAGCGATCTGGGCAATCACGCGCGCGTCGCGTTCTATGCCAAGGGCCGGATCAAGGGCAAATGGCTGGCGACCATCGCTTACGACAGCGCCAAGCAGCGCGCCGAACAGCGCCTGCTCGGCGGGCTCGATCCCAAGGCCTATTACACCGTCTTCGCCGATGGCTCGGACCGCCGCTTCGATGCGGCAAGCGTCAACAAGCTCTATGTCCGCATCGAGAGCACGAAAGTGCGCGCGATGTTCGGCGATTTCGACACCGGCTTCGACCACACCCTGCTCGCCCGCTACCAGCGCACGATCACCGGCGTGAAAGCCGAGGCACGCGTGGGCAAGCTGCGCGGCGAGGCCTATGCCGCCAAAGTCGCCACCACGCACCGGCGCGACCAGATCCCGGGCGGCGGCATCAGCGGGCCCTATCGCCTCTCCAGCCGCGCCATCGTGCCCAACAGCGAAACGGTGATGATCGAAGTGCGCGACCGCTTCCGGTCCGAAATCGTCGTCTCGACCCGGACGCTGACGCGCTTCCTCGATTACGACATCGACCTGCTGGCGGGCACGATCACGTTCAAGCAGCCGGTGCTGAGCCGCGATTCGGACCTCAATCCGCAGCAGATCGTGATCGACTACGAAGTCGACACGCTGAACGGCGGCGCGTGGAATGCCGGCGCGCGCACCGAATGGCGCAACAAATCGGAGAAGGTCCGCCTTGGCGCGACCGCGATCAGCGATGCTTCGGCGGGTGCGGGCGCTGCCGTCACGCGCACCAATCTCGGCGCGGTTGATGCCAAGGTCTTCCTCGGCACCAAGACCGAGGTGCGCGCCGAAGCGGCGATGAGCCACGCGACCGGGGGCAGGACCAAGGCGGCGTGGCTGATCGAGGCCGAGCGCCATGACGCGCGGCTCGATGTGCTGGCCTATATCCGCTCGCTCGATGCCAATTTCGGTGTCGGCCAGGTGAGCATCGGCGAGCTGGGCCGCCGCAAGATCGGTGTCGATACGCGCTACCGCCTGACCCAGAAGTGGCTGGTGAGCGCGACCGCATGGCACGACACCGCGCTCGTGGACGGTTCGCACCGCAGCGCGATCCAGCTGGGTACGACGTGGAATTCCGCCGGTACCGAAATGCGCCTCGGCGTTGCCCGCTATAGCGAGACGCTGGCGGAGGGCACTGCGGCCGGTCCCACCGGCGCGAAGGGCGGCAGCACCACGCTGATCGAAGCCGGCGCGACCAAGCGCCTGTTCGACAACAAGCTGGAGCTGAGCGTGGCGGGCTCGATCTCGATCGGCCGCAGCGATGCGACGTCCTATCAGGCGCCGCGCTACCGCCTCGGTGCGCGCTATGCGATCACGCCCGATGTGCGCCTGATCAGCGATTACGAGATCGGCAATGGCAGCCAGGGCGAAACGCGCACGCTGCGCGGCGGTCTGGAAGTGCAGCCGTGGACGGGGGCGAAGTTCGCCACGGTGATCGGACAGCAAGCAACCAAGGGCCTCACTGCCACCAGCGAACAGCCGCAATCGATCACGGAGCAAAGCAAGCGCGCTTTTGCTTCCTATGGCCTCGCGCAGTCGCTTCCGGTGAGCAAGGCCCTGACGCTCGACGCGACGATCGATGGCAACAAGGTGATCGGCGGCAAGAGCGCGCTTGCCACTGTCAACACCGGGATAAAAACGGGCCAGGCACCGGTTTAAAAAGGGGCCAGTTGGGTTGAATAAAAAGCCCCATGG
>NZ_JAIEPN010000025.1 GCF_019748365.1 Novosphingobium sp. | reverse complement strand
AGCGCCTCCTCGCCGATCTTTGCCCCAGAGGGCAAGTCCCCGGAAAGGATCATGTCGCGGATCATCTCGTAGGCCCTGTCAGACGCGCGCGACATTCTTTCTTGCTCCTGATGCTTGACCGAGTGTCATTGTATACATTAGGCTCCGTCTATCGCAACTCTCCGGGGTGCAATGTCACGTGGCTGAACACCGCATAAAAGTCATCGTTCCCATACCGATGGACGAAGCCGGGGTCGCCAATCGCGCCGCTCAGCTTTCGCCGGACGTCATTACGCCCGGATTCAGCCCCGAATTCGTTGCCGTCAAGTGGGGCGCCGCACTCGGCGATTCCTATCATGACATGATGCTGATGGATTGGACCGTGTTCCAGGCCGGGATCGATGCCGAAGCGGAAGGCTATTCTGCCGTGGTCATCGATACGGTCAGCGACTCCGGCCTGCGCGCGCTGCGTTCGCGCCTCTCGATCCCGGTGGTGGGGCCGGGCGAGTGTGCCTTTCACGCGGCGATGATGCTCGGCAAGAAGTTCAGCGTGCTGACGATGTGGGACGAATGGTTCCCGCTCTACGAAAAGACGCTGACGGAATACGGCTTCTGGCCGCGCTGCTCGGGCCTGCGCTCGATCAAGACGCGCCCGGACCTCGCCGAACTGCTAGACGGCAAAGAAGACGTTGTCTTCGCCAAGCTCAAGGCCGAGGCGGAAGCAGCCATGGCCGAAGACGGCGCAGATGTGATCGTGCTCGGATCGACGACGATGCACCAGTCCGCGCACTGGCTCGCGCAGAACCTGCCGATCCCGGTGATCAATCCGGGTCTGATTGCCTACAAGCAGGCCGAGCTGCTGGTCCAGCTCGGCCTGTCGCACAGCAAGAAGGCCTTTCCGGCGCCGCAGGTCGGCAATGATGCAGGAATTCGCAGAGGGAACGCCTGAAACCATAATCGGGCATTACAATCATTGAAAATCAGGGACAACCAGGGGGTTAACATGAGGAAGACCAAGTATCTGATCCTGAGCTCGGTTGCCGCATCCGTGCTTGCGCCGATGTCCGTCCATGCTCAGGAAGCGCCGCAGGCGGCTGCTGTCTCGGACGAGATCGTCGTTACCGCACGGCGTGAGGACGAAAAGCTCAAGGACGTGCCGGCCTCCGTCACCGTCATCACGGCAGCCGCGATTGCCAACACCGGCGCGCGCGTTGCGGCGGACTATGTCCAGCTGACGCCGGGCGTCACCATCGTCGCCGGCGTGGTCGAGGCGGGCGACACCCAGATCGCGATCCGCGGCATCAACGGCGCGCGCGACGGTGAGAACAACGTCGCACTCGTCGTCGACGGCGTGCTGAAGTCGAACACCGCGCTGCTCGCGCAGGATCAGGGCGCGCTGACCCAGATCGAAATCCTCAAGGGCCCCCAGGGCGCCTATTACGGCCGCAGCGCGGTTGCCGGTGCGATCGTGATCGCCACCAAGAAGCCTGGTGACAAGCTTGAAGTTTCGGGCCGCGCTTCGGCCGCGAACAACAACACCTTCAACGGGGCTGCGGTGGTCAGCGGTCCGCTCGGCTCGAACCTCGGGTTCGTGATCAACGGCGAATATGCCACCACCGACGGCTTCTACCGCGACATCTTCCAGAGTAGCCCGCTCTATGCCAGCACCTATCCCAACCAGGGCAAGGGCATCGCCGCTTCGGTCGACGACAACCAGCGCTGGAACATCAACGGTCGCCTGCTCTACTCGCCGAGCAACGACACCGAACTCGACCTCAAGGCGCGCTACAGCAAGCTGAAGGGGTCGGCGATCGGCTTCAACGCGATCTTCCAGCTGCCCGGCCTTGCCGCCGCTTTCAATGCGCCGGTCTTCAACATCGACGCGAACAAGCACCAGTTCGTCTTCGCGCGCAACATCAACCCGGAAAACAACCAGTCGTCGTTCGAAACCTCGCTGCGCCTGTCGCAGACCCTGACCGATTCGATCAAGCTCACCAGCTACGTCTCGTACAGCAACACCAAGAACGACTTCTTCGCGGACGGCACCAGCGGCACCTTCGGGTTCTTCAACAACGAGAGCACCTGCATTGCCACTGCCGCCGCGCTCAAGGGCTTCCCGGTCCAGGCGCCGTTCGGGGTCGATCTCGGCAATCCGGCTGTCTTCCTGAATCCCTACTCGCCGGTCACCTGCGATGGTTCGCAGTATCAGCGGCGCAACCAGAAGGACATCTCGGCCGAAGTGCGCATTGCCGGCGATGCTGGTGGCGGGCTCAACTGGTCGCTTGGCGGCTACTATCTCTACATTGACCGCTTCAACTGCAACAACCTCGGCGTCGACACCGGCCAGGGCGTGATCCGCGAGTGCTACACCACCGATCCGCGCAACCGGACCGAGGCTCTGGCCCAGGATACCTTCAAGACCAACGTCTACGCGTTCTTCGGTTCGCTCGAATACAAGCCGACCGACAAGCTGAAGCTCAGCTTTGCCGGCCGTTACGATATCGAGCAGCGCAGCACGCAGAACGGCATCCCGACCGGCCGTCTGACGCGCTGGGTGGGCAACGTACTGACGGGCAATCCGAACGGCACCGCGACCACGCCCGCCAACTACTATCTCAACCCCGGCCTCGATCCGGCTTACAACCCGAGCGGCGTGCTCTCGCCGCGCGAGGAGACCTACAAGCACTTCCAGCCGAAGATCTCGATCAGCTACGCGGCGACTGACAACATCAACCTGTTCGCCAACTGGGGCATCGGCTTCAAGACGGGCGGGTTCAACAACGCCGGTTCGGCTGCCATCGTCAACGGCTTCTTCAACGCGGGCATCGGCGCTGGTCTGACGATCTTCGATGACTACAAGAAGGAAATCTCGAGCGCGTGGGAGGCCGGTATCAAGGGCACGATCGCGCCGGGCGTCACCTTCGAACTCGCGGGCTATTACACCAACGTGCGCAATTCGCAGTTCTTCGAATTCTTCGTCGGTCCCTTCGGTCTGCTCCGCGTCGTTTCCAACATCGACAAGGTAACCTTCAAGGGCGTCGAAGGTTCGTTCAACGCGCGCATCGCCAAGGGCTTCACCGTGTTCGGTTCGGCCAACTACACCGACAGCGAGATCAAGAAGAACTCGGCTCGTCCCTACACCGTGGGCAACGAGGCTCCGGCCACGTCGAAGTACACGGTCAACCTCGGTGCCCAGTATGATGGTCCGATCACCGACAGCCTCGGCCTGCTGCTGCGCGCCGACTATCGCTTGACCGGCCCGACCTTCTTCCACACCGTGCAAAACAACAACGTTCCGACCATCTTCGGCCTGGGCGCGAACTACACCAACAGCCGCCGCGATGCTTACGGCATCCTCAACCTGCGCGGCGGTCTCAAGGGCGATCACTGGTCGCTGGTGGCGTTCGCCAACAACGTGACCAAGAAGCGCTTCCTGCAGGAAGTGATCGTTGCGCCGGAATTCGGCGGTGCCTTCGTTGCTCCGGGTGCGCTGCGCACCATCGGCGTCGAAGGGACGTTCAAGTTCTGATCTGAACGACCGATCTGAAAAAGAACCGGGCCATGCATCGCTGCATGGCCCGGTTTTTTGTGCCCCTTGCGGAGCCGGCGCTGGTCGGTTTCAGAGCGCTACGGTGAGGCCGCCGTCCACCACGATCGTCTGCCCGGTCACGTAGCTGGCTTTGTCGGAGAGGAGGAAGGCGATCACTTCCCCGATTTCCGAGGCATGCCCGGCGCGGCGCAGCGGAACTGTCGTTTCAGCTGCCGCAAGGCCCTCGGGCCCCAGCGAGTTTTCCTCCGAGAGGATCTGCGCCGTTCGGATGAAGCCCGGCGCCACGGCATTGACCCGCACGTTCGCCTTGGCGAGCTCGCAGGCCGCTGCCTTGACCATGCCGGTGATCCCGGCCTTGGCGGCGGAATAGTGCCAGTGATCGTCCCAGCCGACGACCGCCCCGGCGATGGACGAAACGCACACGATCGCCCCTTCCTGCCGCTTGCTCATCGCCGGCGCGGCCGCGCGGATCAGCCGCAGCTGGCCCTTCAGGTTCACGTTCAGAACCTCGTCCCACTTCTCGTCGGTCAGGATCGGATAGGCGGCGCGCGGCGCGATGCCGGCATTGGCCACCAGTGCCGAGAGCCCTCCGAACCGCGCATCGATATCCGCAATCACCGCCTCGCAGGCAGCGGTATCGCTGACATCGAGCGCGACATATTCGGCCGAGCCTCCCGCTTGCCGGATCTCTTCCGCCACGGCCTCGCCTTCGTCCGCCAGAATGTCGCTGACGAAGACATGATAGCCCTCGCGCCCGAGTATCTTCGCGGTGGCTGCGCCTATCCCGATACCGGCGCCGGAAACCAAAGCTGCTCGCATGACGGGTATCCTTTCGATCTGCTGTCAGGGGGACTGTCGCAGCCCGCAGGATGCATCTCAAGGGTCGCCGCAGCAAGACCGCTTCGCGCAGATTGATGCGAAATGTGCACAAAGATGACCGGATAGCGGGATTGAAACTTGCACTTTGGTGAAGGTCGTATACATTTTTCTCAACAGGACGAGGGAGGTTGGCGTGGCGGCGAGTCTGCAGGATCAATCCGGCGAAACCATTGGCGGTGATCACGCCGCGGACGGCGCAACCATCGAGCAACTCCGGCAAATTCTTGGCCGCGACAATGTCTTGCTCGATGATGCCAGCCGCGAATTCTATTCTCAGGATCTCAGCTTCCGCCCGCATGAAGTGGCCGCGATGGTGCTGCAGCCGGCCAGTGTCGAAGCGCTCGCCGATGCGGTGGGCGTTGCCACCCGCGCCGGTTATGCCGTCGTCCCGCGCGGAGGCGGGATGAGCTACACCAGCGGCTATACGCCCGAGCGCGCGCGCAGCGTGCTGATCGACATGCGCAAGATGAACCGCGTGATCGAGATCAATGCCGACGACATGTACGTGATCGTCGAAACCGGCTGCACCTGGAAGGACCTGCACGAGGCGCTGGCGCCGCATGGTGTGCGCACGCCCTATTGGGGCCCGCTCTCGGGCGCCTATGCCACGGTCGGCGGCGCGCTCTCGCAGAACAGCCTCTTTCACGGCTCCGGAACCGGTGGCACCGCAGCGCAGACGGTCATCGGGCTCAAGGTCGTGCTGGCCGATGGCAGCCTGCTGACCACGGGCAGCTGGGCGCACAAGAACTCGACCCCGTTCTGGCGGCATTTCGGCCCTGACGTCACCGGGCTGTTCACCGCCGATACCGGCGCGATGGGGGTGAAGGCGGTCGCGGCGCTGCGGCTGGTGCGCACGGCCGGCCACACGGGCTATCTCTCGTACAAGTTCGATACGCTCGAGGCGATGCTGGCGGCGCAAGTCCGGATCGCGCGGCTTGGCATTGCGTCGGAATGCTATGGCTTTGATCCCTACTACAACGCCGGGTTCGAAAATCAGGGCATCACCTTCGAGGAAGGGCTCTCGCTCGTCGGCAAGATTGCGCGAAAAGGTGGCCTAAAGGGGCTCAAAAACGCAGCGCGGGTGGCGCTGGGCGGCAAGAAGATCCTCCGCAACGTGCCCTATTCGCTGCACATGACGCTTGATGCGCTGACCGAAGTGGTGGCAGCCGAACACACTGATCTGGCCGCCGAAATCTGCGCCGACGAGGGCGGGACCGAGATGGCCAATTCCATCCCGACGGTGTTCCGCAATGCCCCGTTTGGCGGGGTCCGCACCATCCTGCTCGGCTCGCAGGGCGAGATATGGATTCCCGTCCACGGCTATTTCCCGCTGTCGCGCGCCATTCCGGCGGCGCAGGCGACCGAGCGCTTCCTGGCGGAGCGCAAGGCGCTGATGGAACATTGGGGCATCAAGACCAGCTACCTGACCTGCTTCTCCGGCCCCGAATTCGTGATCGAGCCGAGCTTCTACTGGCATGATGAGCTGGGCGAATTCCGCCTTTCGCTGATCGAGCCGGAGTTTGCCGACAAGTGGCGCGATATTCCGGCCAACGAAGCCCGCCGCGCGGTCGCGCTCGGCCTGCGTGACGAACTGCGCAACCTGTTTGACGAGCTTGGCGGCCTGCACCTCCAGATTGGCAAGTACTACCCCTACCGCGAGATCATGAACAACGCCGCACTGGGCGAAGTGGTGGCCGGCATGAAGGCCGTGGTGGACCCCGAGCGGCTGATGAACCCCGGAGCGCTCGGGCTGTAACGGATGCATTGTTGAGACATCGGAGTCGTTGGCATGAAGTTCGGTGTTTTCCTTCCCAATGGCAGCAACGGCTATATCCCCTCCAAGGGTAGCCCGGTCTATCTGCCGACCTACCAGCACAACAAGGCCATCTCGCAGGAAGCCGAGCGGCTGGGGCTCGATTTCGTGCTCTCGATGATGAAGTTCAAAGGCTTCGGCGGCGAGACCGGCTATTGGGACGCCTGCCTCGAAAGCTTCACCCTGATGGCGGCGCTGGCCGCCGATACCAAGACGATCGGGCTGTTCCCCAGCGTCACCTTGCTCAGTGCGCATCCGCCCGTCGTCGCCCGGATGATCGCCACCATCGACGATGTGAGCGAAGGGCGCTGCGGGCTCAACATCGTCACCGGCTGGAACAAGCCCGAATATACCCAGATGGGCCTCTGGCGCGGGGATGAATACTTCGATCGGCGTTATGATTATGCGCGTGAATACCTGACCGTCCTCAAGGACCTCTGGCGGACGGGCGAGACCTCGTTCAAGGGCGAGTTCTTCTCGCTGGATGGCTGCAGCGTCTATCCGCAGCCGGGCCGCGAGATCCCCATCGTCTGCGCCGGGCAGAGCCCCAAGGGCATCGCCTTCACCGCCGAGATGGGCGATCAGAACTTCGTCATCGCGCATCCCGAAGCGCTCAAGTCGATCGTCGCCAATGTCCACGCCGCCGCCGCGACGCATGGCCGCAAGGTGGGCACTTATGCGCTGATGCACATGATCGTCGCGCGCACCGATGCCGAGGCCAGAGCACAGGCAGACGCGATCATCGCCGGGGCCGATCACGGCGCCATCGCCAACATCATGGCGAGCGCGGCGATGGACACCAATGCGGGCGGGATCGCCGAACGCCTCAAGTCCGGTCTCTCGCTCGGGCTCGAGGAAGGCAACATGGCGTTCATGGGCATTCCGGTGCTGGCGGGCAGCCCGGAAACACTGGCGCTGCGGATTGACGAGATCGCTGCCGAGACCGGCATCGACGGCATGCTCTTCAGCTGGCCCGATTTCGTCGGCGGGATCACCGATTTTGGCGAGCGGGTCATGCCGCTGCTCAAGTGCAGGAACTGACGCGATGAGCGAAGCAGGCGTTCGCAAGAGCTATGTCGATACCAGTGGCGGGCAGATCCACGTTCGCAGCATGGCGGGAGAAGGGATTCCGGTGGTGTTCTTCCACCAGACCGCCAGCTCAGGCCAGATGTGGCTGAAGACGATGCAGCTGCTCAAGGGGCAGTGGCCGATGCACGCGCTTGATACCCCCGGCTTTGGCGGATCATTCGATGTGCCCGAGGATCACTATCCCTCAATGACCGAATATGTCGGCTGGCTGGGCGAGGCGGTGCGTGCGCTCGGCATCACGAAGTGCCATGTCGTCGGCCATCACACCGGTTCGTGCATCGGGGTGGAGCTTGCCGCGCGCCAGCCGGACCTCGTCGCCTCGCTCACGATGATCGGGCCAGTGCCGCTCACGGCGGAGGAGCGCGTCGAGTTCTCCAAGTATTATGGCGTGCCGTTCTCGCCCGTCGTTTCGGGCAGCTATCTGCTTGAGAACTGGGAATATCTGCGCCAGCTCGGTGCCCATGCCGATCCGCAGCTGATCCACCGCGAAATGTGCGATCAGATGCGCGCCTATATCGGCCGGGTGAAGAGCTATAGCGCGGTCTGGGGGCAGGATTTCCCCTCGTTCTACATGGACATAAAGGTGCCGATGATGATCGCCGCCGCGCCGGACGATGTGCTGCACCCCTATCTCGGCCGCGCGGCCGAAATGCGCCCCGATGCACGCGTGTTGCCGGTCGACGGGGCCAATTTCGAACCCGATCTCGATGCTGCCAATTTTGCTGCTGGACTGGCGTCGTTTTTGCAGGAAATCTCGGTCTAACGTTCTCGTTTGAACTTACCAAAGGATGGAAGTCATGACTGCCACACAGGATCTGACCACCCAATTCCGCCACGGCGTGCTGCCGCAGACGACCTCCGACGAGTTTTCGCGTCAGGAGTTTGTGAAGAGCCTCAAGTTCCACCTCGCCTCCAAGGTCTCGCTCGGCAACCACGATGCCTATGAAGCGCGCGCCAAGCCGGCCTACACCAAGGCGACCGGAGCCGAGCCGCAGACTTACGCCGAAATCCGCAAGGCAATGAGCGAGGACCCCTATTTCGCCTTCTGGAGCGCGATGCAGCGCAACAGCCAGGAGATGATGTGGAAGTCGGTGCAGATCCCGGTAGAGCGCCAGCTGCCCGATCTGATCGCAGCAGCGGGCAAGGGCGCCGCCGCCGAAGGCACCCTGCGCCTGAACCCCGATCTTGAAATTCCGAAGTATCACCGCGGCGTCGACATCCACTGCATGCCGGGCGGCTATCACACCGAATTCACCGCGGACGATGTCGCCAATGGCGCGGTCTATGATACCGCCGTCTACATCTACGCGATGGGCCGCATGGGGCCGCTCAACAGCGATATCGGCGATACCACGATCGCGTGGATCAAGGAGAACCACCCCGATTTCAAGCCGCGCCGCATTCTCGATATGGGCTGCACTGTCGGCCACTCGACCCTGAGCTATTGCGATGCCTTCCCCGATGCCGAAGTCTACGGCATCGATGTCGGCGCACCGGTGCTGCGCTATGCCCATGCCCGCGCACAATCGATGGGCAAGCCGGTGCACTTCAGCCAGCAGAACGCGGAAAGCACCGATTTCGAGGACGGCTTCTTCGATCTGATCGTCAGCCACATTCTGGTCCACGAAACCAGCAACGCGGCAATGCGGCGCATCATGAAGGAGTGCAACCGCCTGCTCACCCCGGGCGGCCTGGTGGTTCACGCCGAAACGCCGCCCTACCGCGATCTTCCGGCCTATGACGCGTTCATGCTCGATTGGGATACGCGCAACAACAACGAGCCCTATTGGGGTGCCAGCCACGAGCTGGTCGCAACCGAGATCGCGGCGGAAACCGGCTTCGATCCGGCAAAGGCGTTCGAGGCCTACCAGCCGAGCGCCTTCGAGGCGACCGAGCGGCGGACCAAGGTGTTCCAGGGCGGCGACTTCGGCGGTGGCGGGGCCTGGTGGCTCTGGGGCGTGCAGAAGTAAGGAACAGCGTGATGGCCGAACATGTAACCTTGCAGAAGAAGGCGCGCGGCGAGCGGCCGCAGTATTTCGCCGATCCCGCCATCGACAAGACGCTGGCGATCACGCTGGCGCTGGCGGGCGAGGTGGCGGTGCTGCGCGACCGGATCGACACCATCGAACGGCTGGCCGAGGCGGGCGTGGCACCCACCCGCGCCGCCGTCGATGCCTACAAGCCTGATAGCGCGGTGCGCGCCGAGCGCGATGCCTGGCGCGATACCTATCTCGATACGGTGCTGCGCATCATCCACCAGGAGCGCGAGGAACTGGAGCAGCGCGCAGCCGATACCAAACCCTATGCCGCCGTGATCGAAGAGGTCGTCGCGGGCGGTTGATATGGCGCTCTCCGGGGAAACCCGGAGAGCGCGCCATCACAGGAAGTGATCGCCCCCGTTGGGGCTGAGGACCTGTCCCTGATAGTGCCGCCCGGCCTCGCTGGCGAGGAAGACGTAGGACGGCACGATATCGGCAACATCGGCCAGATCGCCGACGGGAATGCCGGCGCGGATGGCCTCCAGCACGTCGGCCGGTACGGCATCGAGGATCGGCGTGCGCGTCGCCCCCGGGGCCACGCAATTGGCGCGCACGTTGCGGCTACCGATTTCCAGCGCGAGCGAGCGGGTGAACGAGATGATCCCGCCCTTGGCCGCCGTGTAGGCCGAAAGCCCCGGCGCGCCCTTGTAGGCGAGCTGCGAGGCGGTGTTGATGATCCGGCCAAATCCATTGGCATACATCCCCGGCAGCACCGCATGGGTGAGGAGGAACGTGCCGCGCAAGTGCACGCCGATCACCCGGTCCCATGTTGCGACGGGCATTTCCTCGACCGTGTCGCCATGGCCGATCCCGGCATTGTTGACGAGAATGTCGATCTGCCCTGCCGCTTCGAAAGCCGCAGCAACGAGGCGCGCCACCTCGCCCTCATCGGAAACATCGGCCTGTACCGCCAGCGCCTTTGCGCCAAGGCTGCGCACCTGTTCGGCCACGGCCTCGGCGGCAGCGGCTTCTGCTTCCACCGGATAGTTGATGACGACATAGGCCGCCCCGGCGCGGGCGAAGGCCGCCGCCACCCCCGCGCCGATGCCCGAAGAACTGCCCGATATGAGCGCGGTGCGCCCGAGGAGCGGCGAAGTGGCAGTTGTCCCGGTCATCATCGCCGCTCCCTCACACCGTCAGACGAGGACGTTGGCCCCGCTGAAATAGACGTAGACTTCCTGGAACTTCCCATCGCGGATGCGCCAGAAATTGGTGTTGAACAGCCGCGTCACGCTGCCGTCCGCAGCGGTCAGCACCGCTTCGAAGCTGGCGGTGATGCGCCCGTTCTTCTCGTCCACTGTGCAGGTGAAGTCCTTGTGCACGATGGTTTCGTAGGCCCCCATGAAGCCTTCGAACATCTTGCGGATCGCGGCTTTGCCCGCGTGGCGGGTAAACTCGGTCTGCACGCAGAACAGCGCTTCTTCATGGAAGCAATCGAGCGCGGCCTCGATGTCCTTGCGGTCCACGCTGGCAAAGTACTTCTGCGTGGCAAGCTCGATCAGCTCGGCGCGGCTGAGAGTGGGTTCGTACTGCATCAGGCGTCCCCTTCCTTGAGCAGGTTGTCGCCGCTCATGTAGACATAGACCCGGTGGAACTTGTCGCCCTTCAGATAGAAGCGGTTGCAGTTCTCGTAGCGCAGTTCATCGCCGCCATGCGGGGTGATCAGCACGGTGAACTGCGAGCAGACCGAATTGCTGGCGGGGTCCGCGGTGTGGACGAAATTGCCGTGCCAGATGTCCGAAAAGTCGGCGAAGAGCTTGGTGAACATGGCCCGGATCGCAGCCTTGCCGTTGTGGACGGTGTTCGAGGTCACCTCGGTCAGGATCGCGTCTTCGGTGAAGCAATCGAGGACCTGATCCATCGCCTTGTTGTCGACGCCATCGAAGTAGCGCTTCGTCACGATGTCTATGTAGTAGGGATAAGGCAGAGCTGTCTGCCCCGGTCCCGCCTCTTGCCATTCGCTCATTGTGAACTCCTCCAGTGGAACTATGGCTTGCCGAACAAGGCCGCGCGGGCCGTCTCGTCGGGGTTGCCGATCTTCATCACGTCGCCCAGCACGGCCATCCCGCGCTGCACGGCAGGCCGGCTCTCGATCTCGCCCACCCAGCGCTTCACGTTGGGAAAATCGGCAATGTCGATGGCGTGAAGTTCGCGGATCTTCGGCGCGCACCACGGGTAGGTCGCCATGTCGGCCAGCGAATAATCGGCGCCTGCCAGATAGGCCCGCGTGCCCAGCACCCGGTCCATCACACCGTAGAGCTTCACCGTCTCGCCGCAGTAGCGGTTGATGCCGTATTCGATGCGCTCGGGCGCATAGCCGCGAAAATGGCCGCACTGGCCGAACATCGGGCCGACATTGGCGCACTGGAAGAAAAGCCACTGGATCACATCGGACCGCGCGGCGGCATCAGCGGGCCAGAACTGGCCGGATTTCTCCGCGAGGTACATCAGGATCGCGCCGGATTCGAACACGCTGTGCGGCGCGCCGCCCGGCCCGTCATGATCGACGATGGCCGGAATGCGCGTGTTGGGACTGAGCGCGGCGAAGTCGGCCGTATGCTGCTCGCCGCCAAGGATATTGACCGGCTTCACCGTGTAGGGAAGCCCCATTTCCTCCAGCGCGACCGTGATCTTGTGGCCGTTCGGCGTCGGCCAGTAATAGAGGTCGATCATGCCCGCAGCGCGAGGCACGCGGCAACGGCGGCTTGGCACGCAGCCGCGCTGTCATCGCCTTCGAACGGCTTGTTGTAGTGCGATTGCACCGAAGGCCGCTGGATCGCTTCGTCGAACCACGCCGAAAGCGCCGGGCGCCCCTCGCGCCAGGCGAAGTTGGGGTGGATCGGGTCCTTGGCTTCATAGAACTCGGCGCGGAAGCCCAGATAGCTGATCGCATGGAGCATGGCAGCATGGCCGACGTCGAACTCGTCCCATCCGGCCTGTGCGTCGCGCTCCAGCGAATCGAGCCCGGCGATGAACTTGGGCCAGAGCCATTCGAACAGGCCGAGGTTCCACTGTTCCTTGGGCTTCCACTGCTCCATCACCATCTGCACGGTGCTTTCGAAAATCGTGTCCGAAAGCGAAAGGCGGCGCAGCGCATCCCAGCGCTTGGGCCCCGGCGCGGGATACATCTTCCGTGCGGTCGCGGTGCTGTCGAAATACTCGCAGATCGCCTGGCTGGCGAAGATCACCTGCCCATCATCGGTGACCAGCGTGGGCACTTTGTCCAGAGGATTGAGCGGGCTGATATCGTAGCTGTCGCCGCAATCCTCGCCGGCGTTGTTCTTGAACGGGAAGGTCGCGATCCGCTCCAGATTGTCCCAGTGTCCGCACTCGTGCGCGGTCACCAGCACCTTGTGCACGAAGGTGTGGAAGGGCGAATAGAACAGCTTCATGGCCAGTTTCCTTTCGGCTCATGGTTCTTCCTATTGCACCGCTTGTCAAGGCGGTGTTAGGAAAAGGTCCGGACCAATGAAAGGCCGGAACCAGGAAAGGCTGGCTGCGCGATGTCGAGCTACGTTGAAGGCTTCACCGTCCCTGTCCCGATGAGCGCGCGCACCACGGCGCTGGTGGTGGTGGATATGCAATATGCCAGCGGCAGTCGCGAACATGGGCTTGGCGCGCTGCTCGCCAGCCAGGGCACGCTCGACAGCGCGGCCTACCGGTTCGATCGGATCGATGACCTGCTCATCCCCAATATCGGCCGGATGCTGGCCGCGTTCCGCGCCAACGGCACGCATATCGTTCACGTGACGGTGGGCAGCGAGCGGCCGGACTACAGCGATGCCCCGCGCCACATGGTGCCGTTCTTCACCGCGACCAACAACCACGCCGGCACGCGCGAGCACGAAATCGTCGACGCGCTGAAGCCGCTGCCGGGCGAGCCGGTGTTCAACAAGGTGACGATGGGCGCGTTTGCCTCCACCGGGATCGGCGCGCACCTCACCTCCAAAGGCATCCGCGAAATCATCGTGACCGGCGTTTCGACCAACAACTGCGTGGGCATGACCGGGCAGGAAGCGGCCGATCGCGGCTTTGGCGTGGTCCTCGCCTCGGATGCCTCGGGCACCTGCAGCGATCTGATGCAGGAGGCCTACGAGGCCACCTTCCGCCGCCTGTGGGGCCGCGTCGCCAGCACCGACGAAATCATTGCGGAAATTGCCCAGACGACCAACCTGGGCTGACAGGGACAGGACATGGTTGCAAAATCACTCGAAGTCAGGCCGCTGGCCGAAACCTTCGGCGCCGAAGTGCTCGGCGTCACGCTTTCGCGCGATATGGACCCGGAGGTCTTCAACGAGATCAAGGCGCTGTGGCTGCGCTATGAAGTCCTGCTGTTCCGCGATCAGCAGGTCGAGAAGGAAGACCTCATCGGCTTCAGCAGCATGATCGGTCCGCTCGAGATCCATTTGCGCGAGGAATGGCTGAACAAGACCCATCCCGAACTGCTGCAGATCACCAACATCCGGGAAAACGGCAAGCCCACCGGCGCGCTGGCCGATGGCGAAGTGGGCTGGCATTTCGACCAGATCTACCTGCCCAAGCCCGCGATCGCCTCGCTGCTCTTTTCGGTGAAGATTCCGCCCACGGGTGGCGGCACGCATTTTGCCGATATGACCGCCGCCTATGCCCGCCTGCCGCGCCATCTCAAGGATGTGATCGACGGGCGCACCGCAGTGCAGTCCTATGTCGCGTTCAACCGGATGTATTCGACCGATACGAACGCCAAGCAGAAGAGCCTCACGCCCGATATCGTGCATCCGCTGGTGCGCACGCACCCCTACAGCGGGCGGCGCGCGCTCTATGTCTGCCCGGGTATGACGATCAAGATCAATGGCTTGCCCGATGACGAAAGCCGCGCGGTGCTCGATGAGCTGTTCGCCTGGACCGCACGGGAGGAGTTCGTCTACCGCCACGATTGGCGCGTGAGCGATGCGCTGCTGTGGGACAACGCCTGCACGATGCACCGCCGCGACGACTTTGACGGCGAGCACGAGCGGCTGATGCTGCGCACCACGATCCTGCCGCAGCCAGACCGCGCGATCCCGTTCTGATGGAGCCGGGGCAGCCATCGGACCGGGCGCTTGTCTGGTATTTCGATGTCATCTCGCCTTTTGCGGCGCTCGCCATCCCGGAGATCGAGGCGCTGTGCGATGAGCATAAGGTCACGTTTCGTCCGGTTCTCTTTGCCGGCTTGCTGAAGGCGTTCGGCCACCTCGGCCCCGCCGAGATCCCGGCCAAGCGCACGCAGACCTACCGCATCGTGCAGTGGATCGCGGACGAGCGGGGCATTCCGTTCCGCGCGCCGCCGGCTCACCCGTTCAATCCGCTCACGCTGCTGCGGCTGCTCTGCGTGCGCGAATTGAGCGCGGCCGATGCGGCGGTCGCGTTCTGGCTGGTGTGGGGCGAGGGGCGCGATCCGGAAAGCCCTGAGACGGCGGCGGCCCTCGCCGAAGCACTCGGCGTGCCGCTGGAGGCCGCGAACGAACCGCAGGTGAAGGACCGGCTGCGCGCCAACACCGAAGCCGCAGTGGCGGCAGGCGTCTATGGCGTGCCGACGCTGGCGATCGGGGATGAGCTGTTCTGGGGCCTCGACGCGATGCCGATGGCCCGGGCCTATCTGGCTGATCCCGGCCTGTTCGCAAGCGGCGAAATGGCGCGGGTTTCCAACCTTCCGATGGCAACCGTGCGCCCGCGCTGAGCCGCTATTCCGCGCAGCCCTTGGTGCAGCACCGGCCCGGCTGCTTGTCGCGCGCGGGGCCTTTGCCCAGATCGAGCGCGCCGCGATCGAGCAGCGCCTGCACCAGTTCCTTGCGGTCCTGCACCGGATAATTGCGCAGGATCTCCATCTTCATCGCCTCGGGTGATCCGCCGCCGTGCAGGCTGATCACCGAATACCAGCCGCCCGTTTCCGATGCGGTGAGGTCCTCGATAAACCGCGCGACGTTGGCGCGGTGGGCATAGGGCACATCGGGCCGCCCGCGCAGCAGGCTCTCGATCATCGGCGCGGTGGCGGGATTGTGGTCTTCCTCCGGGCTCGGCAGGCCCACGACCAGCCCGCCCGAAACCTCGTGCGCCAGCCGGTGCATGTCGTAAATCTGGTTCGCCAGCAGCAGTTTGCCGATGTTGGAATAGATCTGCTCGGGCCGGAAATTGCCCGCCGCGTCTTCCTCGCCAAAGGTCGAGGCGGCGACCCCGCAGGCATAGAAGCCTTCGGTGATCTTGATCAGCTCGACCATCTTGTCCTTGAGGTGGGCGATCCGGTCGAGCTCCAGCCCGTTCGCCTCCATCATCAAAGCGCCCGCACCGATCAGCAGATCGCCAAAGCCCGCCCGCGCGCCGATGCAGCTGTGGCGGTGGTGCGAGGCGTAGTTGGTGGTCATCAGGTGCGCTTCTTCAGTCTCGCCATCGATGAACACGCGGTCCCACGGCACGAAAACGTCGTCGAAATGGACCGCCGCGACCGATTGCGCGAACTTGGCACTGAACTTGGCCGCCGCGTTGCCCGGACGGCCAGCGGGGCGCGACACCACGGTCACGCCCGGCGCGTCGATCGGCACGGCACAGGCCACGGCAAAGTCGCGGTCCTCGGGGCGCATCCGGCGGCACGGCAGCACCAGAAACTCGTGCATATAGGGCGCGCCGGTCACGATGGCCTTGACCCCGGCAATCACGATCCCGTCCGCCCGCCGCTCGCGCACATGGACATAGGATAGCGGCTCGACCTGTTCCGACGGGCGCTTCGAACGGTCGCCCTTGCCGTCCGTCATGGCAATGCCGATCGCGAGGTCGTTCGCCTGCGCATGGGCGATATAGGCCTTGAGCCGGTCGTGGCTCTCGCCCCCGACGCGCTGCGTGATCCGCCAGGTTGCTTCCCACAGACCGTTGAATGCATCGTGGGTCAGGTAGCGCTGGGTGCAGCCGCCATACTGGCACGTCAGGCGCACCGCCTCCAGCTTGTCGAGCAGGTCCTCGCGGCTGCGATTGATCGCAAGGAAACGGTTGACCGGATCCCCCGAAAGCCCCGTCGTGACCATGACTTTCGCGGATTCGGGCAGGAGCGCGAAATCGTAGGTCAGCCCCACCGCATTGATGCCGGGTTCCAGCCGGGGCTCGTCCGCCACCGAGGCAACCAGATCGCCGCCGACATAGACGCGCGGGGCAAGGCTGCGCAGCGATTCGCGATAGGCTTCGGCGGACATCAGCACGGCGACAGGCTCCCCTTCAGTGCACAACATTCAGCCTTGATGGCCGTCTGCCATTCCCTTACGCGGGAAAAAGGTCTGGACCAATAGAAAGTGCATGAAATGCCCCCCGAAACCCTGCCTGAAGGGGCCTTCGCAGGCCTCAAGGTGCTCGATCTGGCAACCTTCATCGCGGGGCCCTATTGCGCGACCTACCTCGCCGAATTCGGCGCCGACGTGGTCAAGGTCGAGCTGACCGGCAGCGGCGATCCGGTCCGCAAGTTCGGCACGCCGACCGAGGCTGGCGACACGCTCGTCTGGCTGAGCGAGGGGCGCAACAAGCGCTCGATCGAGCTGGATCTGCGCACCCCCGAAGGCGCCGAGACGCTGCGCCGGCTTGCGGCCAAGGCAGACGTGCTGGTGGAGAACTTCCAGCCCGGCACGCTCGAGCGCTGGGGGATCGGGCCCGATGTGCTGCAGGCGCTCAACCCGCGCCTGATCATCGCCCGCGTCACCGCCTATGGCCAGACCGGGCCCTATAGCGACCGCCCCGGTTTCGGCCGTATTGCCAATGCCTTCAGCGGCATATCCTTCCTCTGCGGCGAGCCGGATGCGCCGCCCGCCTCGCCCGGCACGGCCACGCTCTCGGACTATCTCACCGGCGTCTATGCCGCGCTGGGCGTGCTCACCGCGCTGCACGTGCGGGAGAGAACCGGGCGCGGGCAGATCATCGATCTCGGGCTCTATGAAGGCACGTTCCGCCTGCTCGACGAACTGGCGCCCGCCTATGCCCGCAGCGGCTTCGTGCGGCAGCGGATGGGGGCCGGCACCGTCAATGCCGTGCCGCACAGCCACTACCCGACCAAGGACGGCAAATGGGTGGCGATTGCCTGCACCAACGACAAGATATTCGGCCGCCTCGCCGCCATCATGGACCGCATGGATGTGACCGGCGAGGGCATCTACGGCACAATCGGGAAGCGCGAGGCGCGCCGTGCCGAAGTGGACGCCTTCGTCAGCCACTGGACAAGCGGGATGACGCGCGATGAAGTCCTCGCCGCCTGCGAAGCCGGGCAAGTGCCGTGCGGCCCCGTCTACGGCATCGACGAGATTTTCGAGGACCCGCAATATGCCGCACGCGGCAACCTTGTGCGCATAGAGGACGAGCGCGCCGGGGACCTGACGCTTCCCGCCGTCTGCCCCCGCCTCAGTGAAACCCCCGGTGCCATCCGCTGGGCCGGCCGCGCGCTGGGTGCGGATAGCGATGCCGTGCTGGCGGATTGGCTGGGTTAGAGCACTTTCCGACCAATCTGGCTCACCGTGACGGAGCCGATTTTGGCCCAGCGCGAGGCGAGAGGAGGGAGCTATGCTTGCCCATAGTGACCGACGATCAAAGCTGCGATGGGCCAAAAGCGGCCCGCCCCTTCGGGGTCGCGTCAGGAAGCCCCTCGGCCAATGAGACTCAGGCAGCGTCGCGCCGCTGGCACGGGCTACCAGCCCGCACTGCGCGGCGCTCCTTGCCGAGAAGCTTCCTGACGCAATCACGATGAGCCAGATTGGTCGGAAAGTGCTCTAGAGCCGCGCTGCCAGCGCCAGCACCTGCTGCGCCTTCTCGACGATGGGATAATCGACGAAATAGCCATCGACCTTGATCGAGGCGGAACCGGCATTCTCCGCTGCGTTGAACGCCTCGACGATCTTGCGGGCGCGCGCGATTTCCTTCTCGCTCGGCATGAACGAGCGGTTGGTCAGCATGACTTGCTGCGGATGGATCAGCAGCTTGCCCTGAAACCCGAACTTCACGCCGGTCACCACCGAGGCAGCAAAGCTCTCCTCATCCGCCAGATCGATGTGCACCGTATCAATCGGCGCTTCCAGCCCGCCCACGCGCGAGGCCAGCACCAGCCTGCCGCGCGCATAGGCAAGCTCGGCCTCGTCGGCGCTCCATTTCATCCGCATGTCGCGCGTGAAATCGCCCGCGCCGAACGAGATGCGCTTGATCCGGGTGCCCGCCGCAATGATCGCATCAAGCGCATGGAGGCCCGCGCCGGTTTCGATGATCGGCATCAGGTCGATCCGGCCGATGGGCAGGCCGCGCTCGCGTTCGAACTGGGCGATCAGCCAGTCGATCAGCACGATCTCCTCCGGCTTTTCGATCTTGGGCGCGACGATGCCGTCCAACCAGGGCCCGATCACGCCGTCGAGATCGCGCAGGCACCATTCGGTATCGGCAGCGTTGATCCGCACATAACCAAGGCATTTGCGTGGAGCGGAAAGCGCGGTCACCGCCGTCGCCCGGCTCGCAGCCTTTTCCGAAGCGGCGCAGGCATCTTCCAGATCGAGGATCACCGCATCCGCGCCGCTTGCGAAGACTTTCTCCACCTTGCGCGGGTGATTGGCGGGGGCAAACAGGAAGCTGCGGATCGGCATGGTGGTGATGATCGGGCCGCCCTTGATCTGCGCCATGGTGGTGAATTCTTCCGTCATGGCGCCGCGAGGCTTCCTTCCTTGCGTTTGAGATCGACCGAATAGGAAAAGCGGCCGGCAGGGTGTTCGCTGACCGAAACTTCGAACAGACGCCCCGTGCGATCGCGGTAGCGCCGCACGATGATCAGCGCCGGGCTGCCTGGGGCAACATCCAGCGCCTCGGCCTTGCGCTGGGATAGCGAACCCGCGAACAGCTCCGCGTTGATGTCGACCGCCTGCATGCCGTGGAGCTGCTCCATCAGCTGGAACACCGGCGTCGAATCCTTGCCGATGCGTTCGGCCACTTCGGCAAATTCGGCGGGCACATAAATGTCGCTCCAGCAGACCGGGCTGCGCTTCGCTTCCAGCCGGATGGTCTCGATCCGCGCCCAGGGCGTGCCCACCGAACAGGGCAGCATCTGCGCCAGCGCGACATCGGCTTCCACAATCGTGGTGCGGATCGGCTTCAGCCGGGTTTGCGGGGCATATTGCAGCAATTCGTCCATTGAGCCGAGCTTTTGCACCATCTGCTCCACCGGGTGCTGCGCGGTCACGATCGTGCCCCGCCGCCGCTGCCGGCTGATCAGGCCGCTCTCCTCAAGCCGGCTCATCGCCTCGCGGATGGTGAAGCGGCTGACGTCGTATTCGCTCGCGAGCACCTGCTCGGGGGCCAGCTTTTCGCCCACCGGCCATTTGCCCGATGCGATCTCGCCCTGGATGCGATCGGCGATTTCCCGGTAGCGCGGGATGGGCAGGCTGGACATCGTGGACAATCCGTCGGTCGTTCAAATCGTGGGGAGTGGATTATTGGTCTGGACCATTGGCAAGCAAGCTAGCATAGTTCACCCACGAGGCAAACCCGGTGCCGGTGCACTGCGCCCAATGAGGATCCCGCCATGGCAGACAAGCGCGTTCTGGTGATCGTTCCGTTTCCGCTCGATGAGGAAGGCGTGGCCAACCGCAAGGCACAGCTCGATTCCGTGCAATTGGGGCCGGGGATCACGTTCGATTACAAGCCGGTCAAGGCCGCGCCCGCGCTCTATGACAGCCACCACGATTACGTGCTCGCCGATATCTCGATCTTCGAGGCCGGGCTCAGCGCGGAAAAAGACGGCTATGACGCGGTCTGCATCGACACGATGAGCGATTCCGGCATGAACGCGCTGCGCTCGGTGCTGGATATTCCGGTCATCTCACCGGGCCGGGCCTCGTTCCTCACCGCGCTGATGTTTGCCAACAATTTCTCGGTGCTCACGCAGTGGGCACCTTGGAAGGGCCTCTACACCAAGACGCTGCGGGAATACGGGCTGGAAGACAAGTGCGTCTCGGTTCGCTCGCCCAACATTGCTCCCGACGTTTCAAACCTCCTTGGCGGCAAGGAGGAAGATGTGTTCCCCAAGCTGCTGGAAAGCGCTCTGCAATGCGTCGAAGATGGCGCGCAGGCGATCTGCCTCGGCTCCACCACGATGCACCAGAGCCACGCCTGGCTCGCCGAGCGCCTGCCGGTGCCGCTGATCAACCCCGGCCCGCTCACCTACAAGCTGGTCGAGGCGGCGCTTTCGCTGGGCCTCACGCACAGCCGCGCGGCCTATCCGAAGCCGCATGTCTACATGGGTGACATGATCAGCGGCATGCTCGACGGCGGCGCGCGGGTTCAGCAGGGCCAGGGCTGACCGGTTATCTCGGAACCCGCCCCAGCCTCTCACGCAGGCGCGCCGCGCCAGCGCGGCCTCGGCACCCTGCTGGCAACCTCGCTGATTCAGATCGCGGCGTCCTTCACGATCGCGGGGCCGCTCGCGATTTCCCTGCTGATTGTGCGGTCGCAGCACCTGCCTGAAAGCTGGATCGGCTACTACACCTCGCTGATCTACGCGGCGGCCATTGCCGGATCGGTGAGCACCGCGCGGCTGATGGCAAGCTTCAGCGTGCGCACGATCCAGCTGGGCTCGGTTATCGCGACGGGGCTTGGCTACGCCCTGTTTGCCTGCGTCGCACCACCGGTCGCGAATGTCGTCGCCGCCTGCCTCGGCATTGTCCTGATGGGCTTTGCCTACGGAGTCATCGTCCCGTCGAGTTCGCTCGCGCTGGCCGAATGCTATTCGCAGGCCGCGCAGCCGCTGGTCGTCTCGCTGCGGCAGACGGGCGTGCCGGTCGGCACGGCCCTCGTCGCCCTGATCGCGCCGCATGTCGCGCAAGTGTCGGGCTGGCAGAGCATGACCTTGCCGGTGCTGGCCGTCCTTGCGGCCACGTTCGTGCTCGCGCTGCCGGGGCTGCAGGCGTTCGGCACGCTTTCCGCCAATCTGCCGCCACGCCAGCACCCCTTGGGATCGGTTCGCAGCACGCTCGCCCAGCGTGCCACGCGCCGATTGGCGCTGGTCGCAGGGCTCTACGCCATGAACCAGGCGGCGCTCACCACGTATCTGGTGCCCGCGCTGGTCTGGCTGCATGGCCTGTCGGTGGGCAAGTCCGCCGGCTATCTGGCGATCGCGACCGTGGCCGGCGCCGGTGCCCGCATCCTTTTCGGCATAACGACGGCCCGCTGGGGCCGTGCGACGCTGCATCTTGCCCTGATCGGCCTGCTGACCGGCGCGGCCTGGCTGCTGCTGCTCTGGCCGCTGCCCTCGGCATTGCGCCTCACCGCCGGCAGCGCGCTGCTGGGGGCGACGGCGATGGGCTGGAACGGCATCCTCCTCGCCGAGATGGGGCTTGCCGCTCCCGCAGGCCGGACGGCCGAGGCCGTCGCGACGGGGACATCGTTTGCCTATCTCGGCGTCCTTGTCGCCCCGCTCGCATTTGTGGAACTCGACCGCGCGTTGGGCAGCAAGACGGCGGCGCTGGCCGCCATTGCCATGCTGGCGGTCCTTGCCGGCGTGTCGCTCCTGCGCAGCACTGCGCCTCGCCCGGGCTGATCGCTTCGGGTGTTATCGAGACGGTGAAGGTAGGACGCTGCACCCCGCATCCCCATGGCAAGCCTGGATGTCCGACATTCCTGGACCTATCCGGCGCCGATCGTTTTATCAGTAGGTCGCTGGCTTGAACCCAGCAGGGCTCACCATCCGATTTTCCCGTGCCACCTCCCGCAAGCGTCCCGCGCCAGCAGAAGCACGTGGGCGACTCAGATCGAATTGATATCGACCACGGTGGGGATCGTGTCGTTGAGCAGGGTGATTTTCTTGTGCGCGATGAGCCACGCGCTGTCCTGCCGCACCAACTGGTATTCATACCGGCCGAAGAAGCAGTCGCTGCGGTTCATCCGCACATCATGGCGGTGGCAGGTGAAGGCGGCTGATACCGTGGCTCCATCCTCAGTCGCCTCCAGCACCATGACATTGGTCACCTGATGCACCACGCGCGGCAGCGGAGATGATGCGGTGGAGAGCCCGGAGGTGAGGCGCATCACCCGGTCCTCCAGATTGCGGCGGCCCTTGTAGTAGATCAGCGAAAGCTCGCGGTCCGGGTCCTCAGTCGTCGAGCTCTCGTCGCGCCACGCGGGCATCCAGAACTCGACATCGGGGGTGAACAGCCCCAGCCATTCGGCAAAGCGCTGCGTGTCGATCAGCAGCGCCTCGCGGAACAGCAGGTCCTCGGCCTCGGCGCGGGTGAGGGGCGCGCTCATGCCTCGCTCTCCCCGGCCATGCGCTGTGCCCATGCGCGGTAATAGCTGTGGAACAGCGTCTCGTCGCAAAGCTGCGCGTCCGCCAGAACGCTGCGTTCGGGAGCCATCCCGATCAGGTCGGAGAAGCGGTTGCCGCCCTCCACTGTCGCCGTCATCCCGCGGGCATAGCCCTGCAACCACGGCTCCACCGTGCCGGCATAGCCGATCTGGCAGTTCTCGTAGGAGACGGTGTCGTCCGGCGTCGCCATGCCGGTGGGATTGAAGAAGTCCTCATACTGCCGGATGCGCTGGCGGCGCGCGGCGGCGCTTTCGCCCTTGGGCGCGATGCACCAGGTGCGCATTTCGGTGAGGCCGGGGGCGAGCGGGCGGATCACGCGCAATTGGCTCGAGGCGTTTTCGGCGACCTGCAGATTGGGGAAGATCGTGAGGTTGCGCATGTTGAACATCCAGTCGCGCTTGCCCTCGCCGTGGCGCTCCGCCAGCGCGCCTGCGCTTTCATAGAGCGGAATTGCCGGGGTGATCCCGAAGATGCCCCAGTTGAGCACGTGGCCATTGGCGAAGCTGTAGCTCCCGCCTGCAACCCCTTGCGCTTCCTCTTTCCAGTAGTCGCTGTTCTCCCAGACCGAGGCGACCACGTCGGCGCTCATCTCCTGCTGCCGCCGCTCCAGCACGCGGATGTAGGAGGGGTGCGCCGAGGTGAAGTGATAGGCGTCGGAGCAGTTTTCCAGCTGCAGCTTCCAGTTGGCCTCATAGGTGAAGGTCACCTGCCCGGGGACCAGCTCCAGCCCCTCCTCGCTCTGATCGGCTACCAGATCGAGCAGCTTGGCCGCCTCGCCCAAATAGTCCGCCAGCGGCATGACATCGGCGGCCAGACTGCCGAACAGGAACCCGCGATAGGCCTCGAAGCGCGGCAGCGCGGCAAGGCCATGGTCGGTCTGTTCGAACGCGGCGCTGTAGCAGCCCGCGCGGTGCGACTTGATCGCCTTGCTGCGCCCGGCGCTGTCAAAGCTCCAGCTGTGGTAGGGGCATACGTGAAGCCGCGCATTGCCCGCGCGCGTCTGCGCGAGCCGCGCGCCCTTGTGCGGGCAGGAATTGACGAAGCCGCGCAACGTCCCCTCGCCGTCGCGCTGCACCATGACCGGCACGCGGCCCATGGTGGTGGTGAAGAAGTCGTGGGGATTCTCGGCCTGGCTCTCGATGCCGAGGAACACCCAGCCGCCTTCGAAGATCTGTTCTATCTCGCGCTCGAACACCGCCTGATCCGTGAAGATCGCGCGGTTGACGCGGAACACCCCGTCTTCGGGGCGGTCGTCGACGTATCGGGTCACATCCATCGCCTCGCCCTCCTCAATCGATCACGGCTTCGACCAGTGTCGGCCCGTCCGCTGCCAGCGACCATGCAAGCGCCGCATCGAGCGAGGCTGCATCAGCCGCGCTGCGCCCGGTGATGCCGTGTCCTGCAGCCAGCGCGCAGAAATCGAGCTCGGGGAATTGCGTCCCCACCAATGTCTGCAAGCCGAACAGCCGTCCGAAGCTGTGCAGCGCCTCATAGCGCCGGTTCTTGAGCACGATGAAGCTGACGGCCACACCCAGTTGCGCGGCGGCATGGAGCCCCTGGATGGCGTACATCGAGGACCCGTCGCCCAGCACCGCGATTACCTTGTCGCCCGGCCGGGCCAGCGCCATGCCGATTGACGCTGGCAGGCCGTGTCCCAGCCCGCCGCTGGCGCAGGTGTAGAACGTGTCCTTCGCCACGATGGGGAGATAATCGTGCATCGTCCCGCGCGTGGAGGGCGCTTCCTCGACGATCACACTGTTCGGGCTACGCAGCGCAGCAAGGCGCTGCAGGACATAGGAATCCGTCATCGCTGATCCATCGAGCACCGGCGGCAGTGCGCGCGGTGCGGGCGCTGTCCGCGCAAGCGCCGGGCCGCTTTCCAGCAGCAGCGCAAGTGCCTGCCGGGTGTTGGCGACAATCGCCGTGCCGACAGGAGCCCATGCAGCATGGACATGGTTGTCACCGATCAGCCAGACCTCGGTCCCGTCCGCGATATGCGGCCCATGCCCCTCGACATGGTAGAGGTTCATCGGCCCGCCCAGCGCAAGCACGAAATCGTGGCCTGCCAGCTGAGCAACGATGGCTTCGCGCCCCGCCGTCAGAAACCCTGCGAACAACGGATGATTCTCCGGAAAGCTGCACCGGGCCGACATCGGCGCAACCCAGACGGACGCCTGATGCTTTTCGGCGAGTGCGATCACTTCGTCCCAAGCGCCATCACGCGCCACCCCGGCACCAACCACCAGCGCGGGCCGGGCGGCCTTGCCCAAGGCTTCTGCGCATTCGGCCATTGCCGTGCGGTCGGGCGCACGTGCGGCATGGATGCGACGCGAGGTAAAGGGCTCGCCCGGCTGATCCCAGTCGTCGATGGGGATCGAAACGAACGTCGGGCCATAGGGCGGCGCCATCGCCACGGCATAGGCGCGCGCAATCGCCGCTGGCACATCCTGCGCCCGCGCCGGCTCGCAGGACCACTTCACGAACGGCTGCGGAAATTCGGTCGCGCGCTCGGCAAAGAGGAACGGCTCGTAAGGAAGGATCGAGCGCGCCTGCTGGCCCGCCGTCACCACCAGCGGGGTCTGGTTCTTGTAGGCGGTGAACAGGTTGCCCAGCGCATGGCCCACGCCAGCCGAGCTGTGCAGGTTGATCAGCGCGGCATTGCCGGTCCCTTGCGCAAAGCCGTCCGCCATGCCGAGCACAACACTCTCCTGCAGGCCCATCACATAGCGGAAATCGTCCGGAAAATCGCGGAACATCGGCAGCTCGGTCGAACCGGGATTGCCGAAGATCGTCGTCATGCCCAGCTCGCGCAGCAGGCCGATGGTGATTTCGCGAACGCTTGGCATGGTCTCTCCCCGTGGGCCGGGCGTGCGCTGGCCGCAGGGTGAAGAGTGCCCGATTCAGGCCATAGCAACAATTGCATTCTTGGAGAAAAGCCATACGCTCACTGCATGGATTTTGACGAACGCCAGCTGCGTGCCTTCATCGCCGTGGTGGAAACCGGCAGCGTGGGCCGGGCTGCGGCTATCGTTCACCTCACGCAGCCTTCGCTCAGCCGGATGATCCACGGCATGGAGCAGCGCCTCGGCCACCGCCTGTTCGATCGGCAGAGCAAGGGCATGGCGCTTACCCCGGCGGGCGAAATCCTGCTCGATCACGCGCGCCTCCTAGCCTTCGAGATGCAGGCGGCGCGCGATCAGCTTGATGCCCTGCGCGGCCTCCGGCGCGGTGTGGTGCGCATCGGCGCGGTGGCGGCGGTCATGCGCACGCTCGTCACCCGCGCCGCCGCCGCGCTGCTCGAAGCCCATCCCCACCTCGCGATCGAAATGGTCGAGGGGACCGATGGCGATCTCCTCGCCGCGCTGCTCGATCGCAAGGTCGATCTGGTGGTCACCGCCTCCCGCCTCGAATCCGATGCGGTCGAGGCCATGGGCACTTGCGCCTATACCGACCGGTTCGGCGTGTTCTGCGCGGCTGGCAACCCCATCGCCGATGCGCCTTCCATGGCCGAGCTCGCGGGCGAAAGCTGGGTCATGCCCGGCCCCGCCGCCACGCCGCGTGTGCAGTTTGCTGCCCGCTTCCGGGCGGCTGGCCTGCCGGTGCCGCCCGTCGCGGTGGAGACGGCCTCCGTCGAAACGATGATCGCCCTTTCCGCTGCGAGCCGCCTGCTGTGCTGGCTGCCGGGCCCGCTCGTCGCGCCGCACCTCGCCAGCGGCACCATGCGCCAACTCGCTGTTCCAGAGCTGGAAACCGAGCGCCAGGTTCTGCTCTATCGCCGCCGCGCGGGGCTATTGCCGCAGGCCGCACGGCAGTTTGCGACGTACTTGCCTCTGCGGACTTGACCCCCCGATCCGATCTCGAAACACTCGCGCGTATACGTGAGGAACCGGATTATGCTTTCGAAGATCGTGATTGTCGGCGCTGGCGCGATGGGCTGCTTTCTGGCTGCGCGCCTCGCGGCTGGCGGGCTCGAGGTGGCGGTGGTCGATGTCGATCAGGCCCGGCTCGACGTGATTGGGCGCGAGGGCATCACGCTTCACGACGACAACGGCACGGCGCATGCAAAGGTCCGCGCCTGCCTTGCTGCCAAGGTTGAAGGCCCGGTTGATCTCGTCCTTCTCATGACCAAGGGCATGTTCAGCGCCGCCGCGATCCGTTCGGTTGCCCACCTGGCGGCGCACAACCCGCTTGTGCTGACGCTGCAGAACGGGCTCGGCAATGTGGAAGCTATCGCCGAAGTGTTTCATACCGATCACGTGCTGTGGGGCGTTACCGATTTCCCGGCTGACCTTGAAGGCCCCGCGCTGGTCTCCTCGCACGGCGATGGCCATATCTGGCTCGGCGGCGTGAATGAGCGCGCCCACCTCCACGCCGAAGCGGTCGCCGAGGTGCTGAACAAGGCCGCGCTGAACACCGTGATCGATCCGGAAGTGCGTGTCTCGGTCTGGGAAAAGGTGGCGTTCAACGCCGCGCTCAATCCGCTTTCGACCATCACCGGCCTGCCGGTGGGCGGCCTCGATTGCCCGGAGGGCCGCCGCATCGCCACCGCCGTCGCTGAAGAAACGATTGCCACCGCCACCGCGCTTGGGGTGCCCATTGATCCAGTGCGGGTGCTCGCCAAGATCGACTTCGCGCTGGCAAACCACCGCACGCACAAGCCCTCGATGCTGCAGGACCGGCTCGCTGGCCGGCGCACCGAGATCGAATCCATCAACGGCGCTATCGTGCGCATGGCCGAACAGGCCGGCGTGCCCGCGCCAACCACCCGCATGCTCGCCGATCTCGTGCGCATGGGTGAGCCGCGCGCCTAGAGCACGCTCCTCTCGCCCGGTCCCGCCGCTCTCGCTCTGGCCGAAGGCAATCGAGCCGCCCGCTGTCTCGATCAGCCGCGTGAGAATCGCGATGCCGAGGACCGAACCGCGCGAAGGCGATCCGCCGCGGCGCAGTCTGCTCACCAGATCAAGCCCGTCCATGTTGGGCAACGCGCGATCGATCACCGCCGCGTCGAACGGATAAAGCACCAGCAGTTCGGTTGCGCTGCGCCCCGAGGCGCAGACTTCCGCCGTGCAACTCGCGCCGGCGAAAGCCGCCTGCAGGGCCTCGCCCAAGGCGTCATCATCTTCGATAACAAGCTCTTTCACGAAGCACGGTCCCAAGCTTGCGCGTTGGCCAAGTGTTACCGGTGATGCCGCATCGCGCCGGCTCGGCAAGCTGACGGGCGGCTTGGCGGGCATTTGCTACGGTTCGGCGCTGTCATCACCGTCCAGCCTCTGTCTCCGGCCGCTGCGCGCGCATCTATTCCTGTCAGGCATAGGGCAAATCGCGACGGGACGTCTGCCGGAAGGGCGCGGGCAGGGCCATCAAGGGTGCACGGCAAACACGCCGCCCCGATCAAAGGAACCTGACGATGACCGCTTTCACTGTCCCGACCCGCGATACCGTTTCTGCCGGCAACCAGGGCCTGTTCGATGCCCTCAACGGCCAGCTCGGCTTCGTGCCCAATCTCTACGCCACGCTTGCGCACTCCAACAACGCGCTCGGCACCTATCTCGCGTTGCAGTCGGCCAAGTCGTCGATCAACGCGAAGGCCCGCGAAGTGGTCAACCTCGTCGTCAGCCAGGTCAACGACTGCGCCTATTGCCTCGCCGCGCACACCGCGCTCGGCAAGATGAACGGCTTCTCGGATGCCCAGATCCTCGAAATCCGCGCCGGCAGCCTCGCTTCCGATGCCAAGCTCGATGCACTCGCCCGCCTGACCCGCTCGATCGCCGTGAACCGCGGCCAGGCGGACGAAGCCCTTGTCGATGCCTTCTTCGCTGCCGGCTGGACCAAGGAAAACCTCGTCGATGTCATCGTCACCATCGGTGACAAGATGATCACCAACTACCTCCACGCCGTGACCAAGGTCCCCGTGGACTTCCCGGCCGCCCCCGCGCTCGACATCCGTCTCGCCGCGTGAGCCCCGCCAGCTGAACAGGCTTGGCCCGCCGGCGCTCTCCCCCCTCCCGCCCGGCGGGCCACACCAGGAGCCTCGTCATGACCGCGCTAGCTTCCCCACGCTCCACCGATCATGGCGAGG
This sequence comes from Novosphingobium sp., assembly GCF_019748365.1. GTDB lineage: Bacteria > Pseudomonadota > Alphaproteobacteria > Sphingomonadales > Sphingomonadaceae > Novosphingobium. The sequence continues at coordinate 9,965 of NZ_JAIEPN010000025.1, read as the reverse complement.
TTCACCCCTCTCTCACCCTGCAGGGCTCCGCCCCGAAGTCCGGACTCGCTGCAGGCGTCCTCGCCGCACTGATCTGGGCGGTCTACTTCGTCTTTGCCAAGACGGGCACCGCGGCTGGCCTCCTCCCGCAAGACTTCGCGCTGCTCCGCTTCGGCCCCGCCGCGCTGGTTCTGCTTCCCTGGCTGATCCGCCATGATCTGCCGCGCCTTGCCGGCATCGTCTGGCCCCGCGCCTTCGCGCTCACCCTGCTCGCCGGACCACCGTTCATCCTGCTGAGCAGCGCCGGCTATCTCTATGCTCCGCTGTCGAACGGCGCGGTGATCCAGCCCTCCGCCGTCACGCTCGCCTCGATGGCCGCCGCCGCAGTGCTGCTGGGCGAACGCATCACGCGGGCCAAAGTCATCGGCATCGCACTGATCCTCGCCGGTCTTGCCGTGATCGCCAGCCACAAGAGCCACTCCGGCGGCAGCATGGTCTGGCTCGGCAACCTGCTCTTCCTCGGTGCCGGTCTCAGCTGGTCCGCCTACACCATCCTGTTCAAGCGCTGGAACCTCGATGCCGTCGCCGCCACCGCTGCCGTCGCGCTGCTCTCGACGCTGCTTGCGCTACCGATGCTGGTCCTGACCGGCGGTTTCACCCGGCTTGCGGCGCTCCCGCTGCAGACCCTGCTGGCCCAGATCATGGTCCAGGGCGTGCTCTCCGGTGTGGTCGCGCTGATCGCTTTCGGCATGGCCGTCCGCCAGCTTGGCGCCGCCCGTGCCAGCCTGTTCCCTGCCGTGGTCCCCGTCGCGGCAATGATCCTCTCGGTCCCGCTCACCGGCATGGTCCCCGCCGCCGTGGAGATCGCTGGGGCCCTGCTCGCCACTGTCGGCCTCCTCGCCGCCATGGGCCTGCTCCGTTCGCCACGTTTCAATACCCGTACCCTCCCCGCCAGCAAAAGGATGAGTTCATGACCCAAGATCCCCTGTTCCAGCCGATCCGCTACGGTGCGATCGAGGCTGCCAACCGCATCGTGATGGCCCCGCTCACGCGCACCCGCGCCAATGCCGACGAGGCCCCGCACGAACTCCAGCAGATCTACTACAGCCAGCGCGCTACCGCCGGGCTGATCGTCTCGGAAGCCACGCATATCTCGCCGCAGGGCAAGGGCTATGCCAATGCGCCGGGCATCTACAGCGAGCGCCAGGTCGAAGGCTGGCGCAAGGTGACCAATGCCGTCCACGCTGCGGGCGGTCGCATGGTGCTCCAGCTCTGGCACGTCGGCCGGCTCTCGCACCCCTCGCTTCAGCCGGGCGGCCAGCTCCCCGTCGCGCCGAGCGCCATCGGGCTCGAAGGCCATGCCCATACCTATGAAGGCCCGCAGGCCTTCGTCGTCCCCCGCGCGCTCGAGCTTGCGGAAATCCCCGGCATCATCGAGGATTACCGCCGCGCCGCGATCAACGCCAAGGCCGCCGGCTTCGATGGCGTGGAGATCCACAGCGCCAACGCCTACCTGCTCGACCAGTTCCTGCGCGATGGCACCAACCACCGCACCGACATGTACGGCGGCAGCATCGAGAACCGCGCCCGCCTTACGCTCGAAGTGACCGATGCGGTCACCCGCGTCTGGGGTGCGGACCGTGTCGGCATCCGCCTCTCGCCCTCGCTCACCATCAACGGCATGAGCGACAGCAACCCGGCGCCGGTCTTCGCCTATGTTGCCGAGCAGCTCGGCAAGCGCGGCCTTGCCTATCTCCACTGCGTCGAACCCAGCGATCCGCGCGGCGATCCGTTCCAGCGGATTGTCGATCCGCAAGTCGTCCGCAAGGCCTTCGGCGGCAACTACATCGCCAACGGCAGCTACACCGGCGAGCGCGTCCGGGAAGCGCTGAATGCGGGTGAGATCGATGCCGCCTCGTTCGGCCGCCTGTTCATCGCCAATCCCGATCTGCCGCGCCGCCTCGCGGAAGGACTGCCGATGAACCCGCTCAACGCCGCGCGCATCTACGGCGGCGGTGCTGATGGCTATACCGACTACCCATTTGCGCCCGCCGCGCGGGCGGCGTGAGGCGCAAGGCGCGGTCCCTTCGGAGGAGGGCCGGGGGGATCGCGCCGTTCTACTGGGCCAGCGTCCTGCATTGCGCCTTGCGGCGGATCGGATCGACCGCGGCCGCCTCCGATGGATCGGCCAGCAGCACGCGCTGCAGCACGATCCCCGTCGGATAGCGCACTCGCACAGTCTCGGCCCCCGCCGGGACAGCCTGCCCCTCCAGCGCCAGCACCACCCGCATCGGCTTCCCCGCCATCTCCTCGTCGTTGCGAACGAAGGCATTGTCTGTCCGTGCATCGAACACGCTGATCGAGCTGTAGCGCCCCGGCACCGGCACGGCGGTCACTTCCAGCGGCCCAGCGCTCAGGTCGTAGGGGCACACCGAATAGAGCAGATCGGGGCTCGGCCGCACCACGAACTGCCGGTCTGCGCGTACCGGCGGCGTGTGGGTGAAATGATTGACCGGCGCGGTTTTCGTCAGCTTCGCCTCTGCCAGCCGCATCAGGGCATAGGGCGTGGCAGCAAGCGTGGCGTAGTAGCTGCCCAAGGCAGCCGACGCGACAACCAGCAGCGGAGCGAGCCTGCGCATCATGGGCGGCACTCCCGCCTCGTGATCGTCGGCAAGCTGATCCGCGCCGGATCGCGCGCCATCAACCCCTGCGGACGATAGGCGCGCAGCGTCAGCTCGAACGGACCATCGCCGCCCGTCGGTATCCACAGTCCGGGCTGTTCATCCGGCCCGATCAGCACCGTCCATTTGTCCGTCTCGCCCGCCGGAATGCGGGCGCTGCCGACCGAATGCCGGTTCCACCGATTGGCAATCAGCCAGCCGCCGCGATCATAGAGCGTCACGCTCCACCAGCGCGCCTCGATGGCACCGCCGCTCAGCGCATAGCGGCATTTGCCGGAAAGCGGCGCACCGGCACTGTCGGTCGCCGCGGTGAAATAGCGCGCCTCCCGCGCCGGGAGCGCCAGCAGCCCGCGCAGCGCGACAATCGCGCGGGTCTTGATGTCGGCATTCGCTGTGCCCACGTCGCGCCCGGTGCTCCACGGCCCCACGCGCACATCGTTGCCAAGCCCGCTGCTCCGGATCTGCCAGACGGCAAGGCCGATCCCCAACGCAAGGCCCAGCACGATCAGGCCCAACCATGTGAATACGGTTTTCATGGCTCAGAAATAATGCTTCGGGATCAACCCGTTGGCATAAGCCTCGCGCTCCAGTTCCTCGCGGAAATCCGGGTGCGCGATCGAAATCATCGCCTTGGCCCGCTCGGCCACCGGCAGGCCCTTGAGGCAGACCATGCCGTACTCGGTCGCCACATACATCACATCGGTGCGCGGCACGGTCACGATCGTCCCCGGCGCGAGGCCCGCCACCACGCGGCTCTTGCGCACCCCGTGCTTCTCGTAGGTCGATGGCATGCACAGAAAGCCGCGCCCGCCTTCGGATTCGTAAGCCGCCCGCACGAAGCCGAGCTGACCGCCGGTCCCGCTGAAGTGCCGGTAGCCGTCCGCTTCCGATGCCGCCTGCCCCTGCAAGTCCATCTGCCCGGTGCTGTTGACCGAGAACACGTTGTCGTTGCGCGCTACCGTCCTGGGCAGGTTCGTATAGTCCACCTGCCGCGCCATGAAGGCCGGGTTGCGATCCAGCGCGGCATAGATGTCCGCCGTCCCGATCGCGAAGGCATAGACCGCCTGCTCCACATCGATCTGCTTGCGCGCGCCGTTTGCCGCGCCCGTCTTCACCAGCTCGACCAGCCCCTCGACCATCATTTCGGTGTGGACGCCAAGGTCCTTCACCCCTGCCTCGGCAATCGCGCGGCCCACCGCATTGGGCAGCCCGCCGATGCCCAATTGCAGGCAATCGCCATCACGGATTTCCGCCGCCACCAGCCGCGCGATGGCGAGGTCGACTTCGCTCGAGGTCGCGCTCGGCAATTCGGGCGCGGGAAGGGCGGGCACCTCGATCACGAAGTCCACTTCGCTCTCGTGCACCGCGTTATCCGGGCCGAAGCTATAAGGCAGCGCCGGATTGACCTCGACGATCACCACGTCCGCTTTCTCGACCAGCGAACGCAGGTAGGACGCAGAAATCGAGAAGTTGTAATTCCCGTCCGCATCCTTCTGGCAGACCTGGAACACCGCGATATCCACGCGCTCCACAAAGCGGCGATAGAGATCGGGCCACTCGCCCAGATTGAGCGGAACATAGGTGCAGCGCCCCGCATCGAATTGCCGCCGGTCGTATCCGCTGAAATGCCAGCTCGCCGAAAGCATATGCGCGCCTTCCGGATCGGCTTCCTGAAATGCGCGCGGCCGGGTCGTCAGGCAGCTGCGGACCTTTACGCCCGATAGCTCGTGCACCCGGCTGGCAAGCGCCTTGTCGAATGCCTCGGTCTGCGTCGCGCCGAACCCGTAATCAAGCCACATGCCGCTCTTGACGAGCGCGGCGGCTTCCTCTGCGGTCACCACCTCCGGCATATCAGGCGCGCTTCCCCGTCCGCAGCAGCCAGAATGCCGCCGCAAACAGCCCCGCGACCAGCAGGCTCATCCAGAGCTGGCTCGCCAGGTCCGGCTGCAGCCCCATGAACACCAGCACCGCCAGCATCGCCGCCAGCGCCGTCAGCGTGCCGAAGGGATGGAACCACATCTTGAGCGTCAGCCGCTCCGGCGCCTCGCGCTCCATCCGCGTCCGCTCCTTCAGCTGCGCGATGCCCACCAGCCCGTAGAGCAGGATCATCGTCACGCCTGAGGAATTGACGAGGAAGCTGAACACCGTCCCCGGCGAAAGCCACTGCGCGGCGAGGGCACCATAGGCAAACAGGCTGGCGGCAATGATTGCCCGCGCCGGCACCCCGCGCGCGTTCACGTGCACCAGCCAGTCCGGCGCATCGCCAAACCGCGCAAGGCCGAACAGCGCGCGGCTCGTCACGTAGAGCCCGCTGTTGAGGCACGAAAGCACCGCGACGAGCACCACCGCGCTCATGATCGTCTCGCCGCCCGGGATGTGCATGGCGGCCAGCGTCGTCGCGAAGGGCGAATGGCCCGGAACGATCTGCGTCCACGGCACCACCGCGACGATCAGCCCGATGGCGAGCACGTAGAAGATCACGATGCGCAGCGCGACCGAGACGGTCATCCGCGCGATGACCTTGGCGGGATCAGGCGATTCCGCCGCCGCAATCGTCGCGATTTCCGCCCCGCAGAGCGAGAAGATGGTGGAAGCGACGCCGGCAAGCACCGGCCCCCAGCCATGCGGTGCAAAGCCGCCATGCGCGGTCAGGTTGCCGATGGAAAAGCCCTGCGGCGCGGTAATGCCGAAGACCCATAGCGCGCAGATCAGGCTGAACACGAGGATCGCGGCGACCTTGATCGAGGAGAACCAGAACTCGAACTCGCCGTAGCTGCGCGTGGACATCAGGTTCACGCCCGTCATCAGCGCGGTCAGCCCGGCGCCGATCGCCCATTCCGGCACGCCCGGCAGCCAGCCGCCGATGATCTTGGCCCCGGCAATCGCCTCCACCGCCACGACCACGACCCAGAAATACCAGTAGAGCCAGCCCGAAAGAAACCCGGCGAGGTGGCCTAGACCCGCCCGCGCGAAATCGGGAAAGGTCCGCACGCCTTCGAGCACGATGGCCATCTCGGCGATCATCCGCATCACCAGCAGGATCAGGAGCCCCGCGATCAGATAGGAAATCACCGCCGCCGGCCCGGTCAGCGAAATCGTGGTGGAGGAACCGACAAACAGCCCCGCGCCGATGATCCCGCCAATCGCGATCATCGAAACGTGCCGCGGCAGCAGCGTCCGGCTGAGCTCCACGCCGCCACCTGCCTCTGCGATCCCCACTGCGCCCACGCCATTCCCCTTTGTCTGACCCACCATAGGGATAAGCGGCGCTACGGTGCTGTCAAATGCCGTGTGGCCCTGCTCTGGATTCCCGCCTCCGCGGGAATGACGAACAAGGAAGGTTCCCCCGAGCCTTCGTCATTCCCGCGGAGGCGGGAATCCAGGGCGGTGAAGCACACACCCCTCAAAACCCCAGCGGCGCATTCTCCTTCACTTCCTTCATCACGAAGAACGTCCGCGTCTGCCGCACGCCCGGCAGGGTCAGCAGCCGCTGGCCGTGCAGCGCGTTGAAATCGGCAATATCGCGCACGCGGATCTTGAGCAGGTAATCAAAGTCCCCCGCCACCAGATTGCAGTCGAGTACTTCCTTCATCCCCAAGACCGCGCCCTCGAACGCGGCAAAGCTCTCCGGCGTCGAACGATCGAGCACCACGCCCACCATCACCAGCGTGCCAAGCCCAACCACGCCCGGATCGACGAACCCGCGAAATCCGGTGATCGCACCCGCCTCCACCAGCCGCGCCACGCGCCGGTGGCAGGTCGCCGCGCTGATGTTCGCGGCGTCGGCGAGTTCCGCGTTGGAGCGCCGCCCGTCCGCCTGCAGCAAGCGCAACAGGTTGCGGTCGATCCGGTCCAGCTCAATGGAAGGTTCTTTCATGGATTACATATCTAGCGGAAGAATACGGAAATAGAAGCGCCATTTCACCCGAAATACGCTTCCAAGGTCGCCAACTTTGCAAGCACCTTCCACGCAGTTCCGATTATCTTCCGCCACGAATCAACCGCATGCCGGAGCCGCCATGTCCCTCCTCGCCAAGTTCGAACGCTACCCGCTCACTTATGGACCCACCCCCATCGAGCGCCTGCCCCGCCTTAGCGAGGCGCTGGGCGGCAAGGTCGAAATCTGGGCCAAGCGCGATGATTGCAACTCCGGCCTCGCCTTCGGCGGCAACAAGCTGCGCAAGCTCGAATACATCGTCCCCGATGCCATCGCCTCGGGCGCGGACACGCTCGTCTCCATCGGGGGCGTGCAATCGAACCACACCCGCATGGTCGCCGCCACTGCCGCCAAGCTCGGCATGAAGTGCGTCGTCGTGCAGGAAAAGTGGGTCCCGCATTACGACGCCGTCTACGACCGCGTCGGCAATATCCTGCTCACCCGCCTGATGGGTGCGGACAGCCGCCTCGTCGATGATGGCTTCGACATCGGCATCCGCCAGAGCTGGGAAGACGCCATCGAAAGCGTCAAGGCGGCGGGCGGCAAGCCCTATCCGATCCCTGCCGGCGCCTCGGTCCACAAGTTCGGCGCATTGGGCTATGTCGGCTTCGCGGAAGAAGTCGCCGCGCAGGAGGCCGAGCTTGGCTTCAAATTCGATTACATCGTCGTCTGCGTCGTCACCGGCTCCACGCAAGGCGGCATGATCGTCGGCTTCGCGGCGCAAGACCGCGCTCACACTGTCATCGGCATCGACGCCTCGGGCACGCTCGAGCAGACCCGCGCGCAGGTCCGCATGATCGTCGACAACACCGCCGAATTGGTCGGTCTCGGCCGCACGATCCGGGAGGACGAGATCGTCATCAATCCGGACTACGCCTACCCGGCCTACGGCGTCCCTTCCGACGAGACCAACGACGCCGTCCGCCTCGCCGCCCGCACCGAAGCGATGATCACCGACCCGGTCTACGAGGGCAAGTCGATGCAGGGCATGATCGACCTCACGCGCAAGGGCTTCTTCCCCGAGGGAGCCCGCGTCCTCTACGCCCACCTCGGCGGCGCGCCCGCGATCAACGGCTACAGCTACTACTACAAGGACGGTTAGGAACGAGCTGGCCCAAACACCGAACTAAGCCCAAAACACTTCGTCATTCCCGCGAAGGCGGGAATCCAGAGCGGCACGGTGCAAGGCCAGCGCATGGACGCCCTGGACCCCCGCCTTCGCGGGGGTGACGAAGCATTTGTCGTGAGCATGGCTTAAAGCCTGTCCAGCCGCAGCAACCGCCGATCCCCCAGCCACGCGCGGCCCAGCGCCGCCTCCGCCGCGCGCGCTTCCAGCTTGTGCCCCAGCGCGGCCTCGCTCTGCGCCAGGCCCCACAGCGCCCAGCCGTTCCCCGGCGCGACCAGCAGCGCCTGCTGAAACGCCTCGCGCGCCTCCGCCGCCTTGCCGCCCGCCAGCAGCGCCGCACCCAGCGATTGGCCCACCGGGTAGTACCAGTAAGGCGGCTCCTGATAGGGGATCGTCCCCTCGATCGCCTGCGCCTGCCGGTAATGCTCCGCCGCCGCGGCAAACTGCCCCTGCGCATAGGCCATGCGCCCGCGCATCACATGCTGCGCCAGATGGATGAGGTCCGTCCCCGGCACGCCCTGGCCCTCCAGCGCCTTGATCCCCGGATCGGCTGTCAGCTTGTCCATCGCCGCCAGCTCCGCCTCCAGCGCTGCGGGCCGGTTCAGTCGCGCAAAGGCTACCCCGCGCGCATAGTGCCACATCGCCCGCACATAGGGCAGGCGCGCATCGGGCTTCGGCAGGCCAAGGATCTGCGCCGGGCTCCCCCCTTGCGCAAAAGCAAATGAAGGCGCGGCGACCACCGCCTGCACCCAGCCCAGTTCCACCGCCTTGTCCGAAGGGATGATCCGCATCAGCTTGCGCGCCTGCGCCACCGCCAGCCCCAGATCGCCCGCCTGCTGCGCAGACGTAACGATGAAGTGGACGTTGTGCGGATAGTAGCCATAGCGATAGAGGCCATCATCCGGCACTCGCGCCAGATAGGCCTCGTCCGATTTCGCCGCCGCCACATTGGCCCGGATCGAATCCTTGTAGCGCCCGATCCGGTAATAGATGTGCCCCGGCATGTGGACGAGGTGCCCCGCCTCGGGCATCGCCCCCATCGCCAGCGCATCCGCCGCTTTCTCGGCGCGCTCGGGGCTGACGTAATTCTCCATCAGGTGGATATAGAGGTGCGCGGCCTGCTGGTGCCCCGGATGCCGCCCAAGCACGTCCTCGACCAGCGCCACCGCCTTGTCGATCCGCGCCCGCGGTTCGCTGCGGCCCGGCTGCCAGTAGTTCCACGGGCTCGTGTCCATCGCGGCCTCGGCGGCCAGCACCGCGATCTCGTCATTGCCCGGATGCGCCGCGGCAAGGCCCAGCATCGCATCGGCATAGGCCGCATCCATCGCCGCGCGGTCCGCCTTGAGGTCAGCCGAATAGCGCGCCGCCAGCGCCGCAATCAGCGCCCGGTCCAGCGGCGTTGCCTTGCCCGCCAATGCCTGCGCCTTCTCCAGCGCAGTCAGCGTCGGCGCCAGCGCCTTGGCCTCCATCGGCGCGTTGATATTGGGCCCCTGCACCAGCGCCTCACCCCAGAAGCACAGCGCGCACCCGGGCGCGAGCGCCTGCGCCTTGCGGAACGAGGCGATCGCGGCGGCATGGTTGAAGTTGTAGGCCATCTCGATGCCCTGATCGAACCAGGGCCGCGCCTCGGCGGTCAGCCCGCCTGGCTCCAGCGCCGAACGCGGCACCCCGCCATAGAGCGGGAACGTGCCCGGAACCACCGGCCCCATCAGCGAGGCCGCCTGCTTGAGCCGCAGCAGCAGGATCGGCGTGCCCGCCCGCGCCTTTTCCGCGCAAGCCGCTGCCGCCAGCCTTGAGGGATCGAGCATGGCCAAGGCTGCCGCATCGCCCGACGGTGCGCGGTGCAACGTCGTCGCCGCCGTCGCCGCTCCGCCCGCCAGCAAGGCCAGTGCCAGCACCCTATACATGCGCATGATATCCCTCCCTCGCCCCGGGAGGCTCAGCCTATGCCTCTGCAGGCTGCAGCGCAATCACGCCGCAGCCTTGAGGATCATTCCGCCGCTTCGCGCTGTGCCTCGCGGGCGAACATCTCGACCAGCTCGTCGTCGCTCGCCTCAAGCAGCTTGGCCGCCCAGGTGTGGAACACCTGGCCGCCGCGCTCGTTGCGGCCGAACAGCACGTCCTTCATCAGGCCGCTCTGCAGCGCCTCGTGCTGGCGCTTGCCCGTCTTGTAGTCCTCGTCGCGCACCACGATCTCGAGGAAGTCGAACTGCTCGTGCGCGGCCTTGATCGCCGCTTCGTC
>NZ_JAIEPN010000016.1 GCF_019748365.1 Novosphingobium sp. | reverse complement strand
CCGCGCAGCGCCTTGTGGAGCGCGGAAATCAGGTTGTAGTGCCCGTCGCGGTCCTTGTCGTAGACCGCCACCCGCCGCATCAGGAATTTCGCGAGCTCCTCCGGCCCAAGCGGCGCGGGGAGCGAGACATCGAACAGCGTCTCGGCCTGCCCGAGCAGAAACCGCCCGTCGCCATCCGCCGAAGCAATCAGCGCCTCGCGCGCAGGCGGGGTGAGAGGGAGCCTCAGGCCCGTCAGCTCCTCCGCTCGGGCCAGCAGCGATCCCAGTGCCTCGGCATCCAGCCGGTGCAGGATCAGCACTTGCGCCCGGCTCAGCAGCGCGGCGTTCAGCGCAAAGCTGGGGTTTTCGGTCGTCGCGCCGACCAGCGTGACGGTGCCCTTCTCCACGTAAGGGAGGAACCCGTCCTGCTGCGCGCGGTTGAAGCGGTGGATCTCGTCCACGAAGAGCAGCGTCTTGCGCCCGATCTGGGCCATGGCCTCGGCCTCGGCAAAGGCTTTCTTGAGGTCCGCCACGCCTGAAAACACCGCGCTGATCGCCACGTAGCGCAGCCCCACTGCATCGGCGAGCAGCCGCGCGATCGTGGTCTTGCCCGTCCCCGGCGGCCCCCACAGCACGATCGAGGAAAGCTTCCCCGCCGCGACCATCCGCCCGATCGCGCCGTCTGGCCCGGTCAGATGATCCTGCCCGACGACTTCGCGCAAGGTAGCCGGACGCAGCCGCTCGGCCAGCGGCGCATCGTGGCCGGCGCTCTCGCGCGGCGTTTCGGCAGGGGCAGGGGCGAAGAGGTCGGACATCGGGGTCCGGCGATACCAACGCCGGCCTTGCCCGTCACCCTGCACGTTGCGTGGCAAGGATGAAAGCGGGACCCCGGGGCAAGCCCGGGGTGACGACTATAGGAATCCGCCCCCAGCCTTCGTGACCCCGGACTTGATCCGGGGTCCCGCTTTTCTGGAGCGCGGCAAAAAATCTCGATCCAGCCCTTGCCAAGAGCGTTAAAAGATATATCTTAGAGCCATCATGAAGCATCAAGGATATGCAATGCGACTCTACAGACACGGCCATGGACCCACTCACGGACAGGGCTTCAAACATCACATCGCCATGAAAATGATGGCGCGCGGCTTCGGCGGAGGTTGGGGCCATCGCGGTGGCTGGGGCGGCGGCTTCGGCGGTGAGGACTGGGACGACGAAGGCCCCGGCCCGCGCGGCCGCCACGGTCGTCACGGCGGGGGACGCTTCGGGGGAAGGGGCCGCATGTTCGGCCCCGGCGAACTGCGCCTCCTCCTCCTGCTCCTCCTCGATGAGCAGGACCGCCACGGCTACGAACTGATCAAGGCGATCGAGGAACTCGCCGCCGGCGCCTATGCGCCCAGCCCCGGCGTGGTCTACCCCACGTTGCAGTTGCTGGTCGACGAAGGCATGATCACCGAGGTTCCGGGCGAGGGCGCCCGCAAGGCCTTCACCATGACCGAGGCCGGCCGCGCCGAACTCGCGCCCCGCATCGAGGAAGCCAGGGCCGTCGTCCAGCGCCTCGGCGATTTCGGCAAGGCTCGGCAGGAAGCCGAAGGCCGCAGCGGCAGCCCGCCCTTGCGCCGCGCCGTCGCCAACCTCATGCTCGCGCTGCGCCACCGGGCAGGCGGTGGGCTCGATGAGACCACCGCGCACCAGATCGCCGATATCCTCGACGAGGCCGCGCGCAAAATTGAACGTCTGGGAGCCCCGCAATGAGCGCCGCCGCCACCGCCCATGTCGCCACCGCCCACGCCAGCAAGTACCTCCAGCAGGTCTGCAAGCACTGGGAACACAACCTTGCCGTTACTTTCGATGCGGCGAAAGGCACCGTCACCTTCCCCCGCGATGCGCGCGGCGCTGCGTGGGCGGGGGATGCCGTGGTGACGTTCACCGCGCACCCCGAAGCGCTCGAATGCCGGATCGATGCCAGCGAGCCCGGCCAGCGTGACGGCCTCAAGGGCGCGGTCGAACGCCACATCGATCGCTTCGCCTTCCGCGAGACATTGATGTGGGAATGGTCCGATCTGGATGGCTGATTGCCAGCGCTCCCTCTCCGGCGTAAGCTCCGCGCCGGAGAGGGAGATCATCCATGCCCCTGAACCCAAGACCGAAAACGCCCGTATCCTTCTGGATCATCGCGGTCCTCAGCCTGCTGTGGAACCTGTTCGGCTGCTACGACTACCTGATGTCGAAACTCTCCCCCGCCAGCTACTTCGCCGCCAACGGGATGAACGCCGAAAGCGCCGCCTATATGGCCGCGTTGCCCGCCTGGCTCACCGCGTTCTGGGCGCTCGGCGTCTGGGGCTCGCTGCTGGGCTCGCTCCTGCTGATCGCCCGCTCGAAGCAGGCTGCCCCGGCCTTCGCGCTCTCGCTCGTCGGCCTTGCCGTCAGCCAACTCACGCAGGCCTTCTGGCTCCACCCGCCGCAGGAAGCGCCGGTCGGGCTCGTGCTCACGATCTGGAGCGCGCTCGTCTTTTTCCTGATCTACGCGCGCAGCATGGCCGCTAAGGGCGTGCTGCGCTAGCGCCGCTTCAGCGCGGCCTTCTGGCGGATCAGCCGGAGATAGGTATCAGCCACGGCCTGGTTGATCGCGTCCCAGCTGAAATCGAGGCTGCGCTTCTCGCCCGCGGCGCCATGGCGCGCGCGCAGGTCTGCGTTCTCGACATAGGCCCGCAGGCTTTCCGCAAACTGGTTGAGCGCCCCCGGCGCGATCAGGCGGCCCGAAACGCCATCCGAAACGAGGCTCTGGCTCCCCGTCGCCGCCGCCGCCACCACCGGCACGCCGCAGGCCATCGCCTCCAGCGTCACGTTGCCGAAAGTCTCGGTGACCGAAGGGTTGAACAGCACGTCCATCGCCGCCACCGCGCGGCCGAGATCCTTGCCGCCCTGAAATCCGGTGAACACCGCACCCGGCAGCCGCGCCTCGAACCAGGCGCGCGCGGGGCCTTCGCCCACCACCATCACCCGGTGGCGCGTGCCGTCCGCCGCGCTGCGCCGCGCCAGCTCGTCGATCGTGTCCGAAAACACGTCGAGCCCCTTTTCCATCACCAGCCGGCCGAGGAAGCCGATCACCACCTCGTCGTCGGCAATGCCAAGGCCGCGCCGCCATTCGAGGTCGCGCCGCCCCGGGTTGAAAATCGTCCGGTCCACCCCGCGCGACCACAGCGAGATGTCATAATTCATCCGCTCCTCGCGCAGCACTTGCGCCATCGATTCCGATGGGGCGACCAGCGCATCGCAGCGGCGGTAGAACCGGCGCAGCAGCGCGGTCAGGATCGGCTCCAGCCATGCCATGTTGTAATAGCGCGGATAAGTGTCGAAGCGGGTGTGGACGCTCGCCAGAACCGGCAGCGAGCGCGCCCGCGCCCAGCTCACCGCGCGGTGCGCCGCCGGATCGGGCGAGGAGACGTGCACCACATTGGGCGCAAACGCCTTGAGATCGGCGCGCGCCTTGCGGCCCAGCGCAAACGGAATGCGATACTCCGCGCGCCCGGGCACGGGAATCGAGGGCAGCCCGATCAGCTTGCCCATCGATGGAAAGGCAGGGTTGCGCACCTTGGGCGCAAAGACGTGGACTTGTGCGCCCTGCCGCTGGAGATAGCCCACCAGCCGGTTCAGCGCCTGGTTCGCGCCGTCGCGCACATAGTTGTAATTGCCGCTCAGCAGCGCCACGCGCAGCCCCTTCAGCGGGGCCTCCGCCGGGGGAGTGTCTTGCGCTGGTGCTGCGTTGGCGGTCTCGGCGATGCGGTCCATCCGCGCGCCCATAGTGTCTTTTACCCGTATAAGAAAGGCGCACCGGTCACCTGCGGGCGCGGACGCGCGCAAGTGACCGGTGCGAGCAGGGAAATCGCGAGGGTGGGGGGACGGCTGGACCCCGGAGGCAATGGAAGCTTACCAGCCGCGCCAACCTCGACGATGCTCCCAGCGTTCGTGTTCGCGCCAGCGCCGCCACTGTTCATAGCGCGGATCATAGCCCCGCCACGCCGGATAGCCGCGATAGACGGGATAGACGGGATAGGCGCGGTAGACCGGGTAGGGCGGATAGTATCCGCCATAAAAGCGCGGCCGGTTGTCATAGCGCACATAGATGTCCGAGTTGCGGTCCGAAGCGATCGCCGCGCCCACCGCAAGGCCGAGCACGCCCGCGCCGATCGCCAGCGCGGCATCGTCGCCGCGTCGGCCGTGTGCCTCGGCCGGCACCGCCATCGCCATGCTGCCCGCAGCAAGCGCGGCAGCGACAAGTCCTGGTTTCCAAAGCTTCATGGCTCTTCTCCTCGGCGAGGCCGGTCCCGGGCCTGCGCCACTGCTTCAAAAAGGAGCGGTCCGGCCCTGAACCGTTTCTGAAGCGGCGCGCCCGATGCGGCGCGCCGCCCCGAACCTGCGGTCAGTTGCCGCGATAGTCGTCCCGCTCAGTTTCCGGATCGCGATAGCCGCGCCGGTCGTAATACCCGTCGTTGCCCTGCGGATAGCCGTCGCGGCTGTAGCCGGGCTGCCCGCCCTGATAGCGCTGGTCATAGGGATCGCCGTTATAGGCGCCCTGCCAGGTCGGCTGGCCCCGCCACTGGCCCTGATACTGGCCCTGATAGCGGCGGTCATAATGGTCGCGGTCGCGGTTGCGGTTGCGGTTCGCTGCCGAAACGATGATCGCGCCGAGCGCGAGGCCGATGATCCCGCCGGCAATCGCCGCGCCGGTGCTGTCGCCGCCGCGGTGGTGGCGCCCGCCGCCGTACCTGCCGCCGTAGTAGGGATCCGCCATCGCCGGCGTGGCACTGGCCAGCGCCGTCGCGGCAAGGGTCACGGCAAGCACGGCCTTTTTCGCAAACTTGATCATCGCACATCTCCAGCGGCCCGCCGTGGATCGGACCCCCCGATCTCGATTCGCTGCCGTTGAGGATGGGTTTACGATTCGCTGCCTGAACGGTGCCGGCATGTGGTTTGCAGGCGATGTTCAGGTTTCAGGGTCTTTTGATGAACGCGGAGCCGGTGCTTGTTGCCAAGCTCAGATTCGAAGGATCAGCTGCTCGCTGTCGGCGTCTGCAGGCACAAAGCTCTCGATCCGCAGCTGATCGAGCGCCAGTTCGCCCGGTGAGGCGAGGAGCGAGAGCACCGAAATGATCGCCAGCTTCTCACCCCCGATGCGGTAGCGCTCGATCAACACGGGAGGCGGCGGCGTGCCCGGCGGCGGCTTGATCCGGGCCGCAGGATAGGCCTCGATGCGCCGCAATACCGGCATGAGTGACGGCGAATGCGCTGCTTCGATCCGCAGCCGCCGCAGGGTCTCCGGAATCACCTCTTGCGGGTTCTCCATGAAGCCGACCAGCCCGCGGGGATGAAACACCAGATCGTAGATGTTGGGTCCGCCATCCGGAGCCGTCACCGTCCAGATGTCCTCATCCGGCGAAGCAAGCCTCAACAGCCCCCTGAGCGACGCATTTGTTCCAAGTTGCGAGCCGTCCGGGCGGAAGGCATAGGCTGGCCAAGGTGAGAACCGCTCCATCAACGCTGCCACCAGCGCAATATCGGGCGGATTGACTGCCGGTTCGCTCGCCATTGGGGCAATCGTCTGGAGCAGCTCCCTGTGCTCCCATGCCTTCAGCGCCAGTGCCTCTGCCAGTTTGGCAAGACTCCCTTGGCCAGGCTGCGCGCGTCCGGTCTCGAGGAAGCTGACATGTCGCTGCGAAAGCCCCGCCCGGAACGCAAGCGCTTCCTGTGACCAGCCACGGGCACGACGCAGACGGGCAAGGGTCGAACCGAATGTCATCGCGATGCTGATTATGATGTCGAGATAATTGAGTCCATTACCTTTCCGGCTGATCCTGTCCAGCAGGAGGAAACGACATGATAGAGCAATGGCAACACTGGATTTCGGCGTTTGATGCAGCGGTCGAGAGCGATGATTGGGAGAGCTTGCGACCGCTCCTCGCCGATGACGTTACCTACACGGTCTCTGGCGCTCCCTTCCCCTGTCACTTGAGCGGGGCAGACTCGGTGCTCGCAGGGTTCCGCAAGTCGATCACCAATTTTGATCGGCATTTCGACCAGCGCTGGTGGTTTGGCGTGGGGGTCCGTCAATTCGCGCCCGATGTGATTACCGGCCGCGCCATGGGTGTTTATCGCCTCGCCGAAAAGCCGCTTCTGCACTTTTCCGCGCAGAGCCAGTGGCGTTTCCAGGACGGAAAGGTGGCGGCGATGAACGACATCTATGATCTGGCGGAAAGCGACTCCCAGGCGGCGCTCGCCTGGCTCGCCGAACACGGACCGACCCTCGATCCGAGCTACTGTTAGGGTATCGCCCGAAGCGGCTACCTACCCAACCACTCGACAAAAAAGGGCGGCCCGCAAAGGCCGCCCTCTCTATCTCAACCAGAAACCAAGCCTCAGGCCGCTTCCTTCTTCCGCCCGGCCTTCTTGCGCTCGTGCGGATCGAGCAGCGCCTTGCGCAGGCGGATCGACTTCGGCGTCACTTCGACCATTTCATCGTCGTCGATATAGGCGATGGCCTGTTCCAGCGTCATGATCTTCGGCGGGGTCAGGCGGATCGCGTCGTCCTTGCCGGTCGAACGGAAGTTCGTCAGCTGCTTCGACTTCATCGGGTTGACCTCAAGGTCTTCCGGCTTCGCGTTCTCGCCGATGATCATGCCTTCATAAAGCGGCGTGCCCACGCCCACGAACAGGATGCCGCGCTCTTCGAGCGGCCCGAGCGCGTAGGCCACGGCCTCGCCCGTGCCGTTGGAGATCAGCACGCCGTTCTTCCGCCCCTCGATGCGGCCCTTGTAGGGGCCATACTTCTCGAACAGGCGGTTCATGATGCCGGTGCCGCGCGTGTCCGAAAGGAACTCGCCGTGATACCCGATGAGGCCGCGCGAGGGGGCGGAGAAGGTGATGCGCGTCTTGCCGCCACCCGAGGGGCGCATGTCGGTCATCTCGCCCTTGCGGGTCGCCATCTTCTCGACGACGGTGCCGGCGAACTCGTCGTCGACGTCTATCACCACCGTCTCGTAAGGCTCGGTGCGCCCGCCGGTCTCGTCCTCGCCAAACAGCACGCGCGGGCGGCTGATGCCGAGCTCGAAGCCCTCGCGGCGCATCGTCTCGATCAGCACGCCGAGCTGCAATTCGCCGCGGCCCGCAACCTCGAAGCTGTCCTTGTCGGCGCTCTCGGTCACGCGGATCGCCACGTTCGATTCGGCCTCGCGCTCCAGCCGGTCGCGGATCATGCGGCTGGTCACCTTGGTGCCCTCGCGGCCCGCCATCGGCGAATCGTTCACCGCAAAACGCATCGACAGCGTCGGCGGATCGATCGGCTGCGCGTAGAGCGGCTCGGTCACGCTGGGATCGGCGATGGTGTTCGCCACCGTCGCGGTGGTGAGGCCGGCGATCGAGATGATGTCGCCCGCCTTGGCTTCGTCCACCGGCACGCGTTCAAGGCCGCGGAACGCCATCAGCTTGGAGGCGCGGCCCGTCTCGATCACCTTGCCGTCGCGGTCGAGCGCGTGGATCGGCGAGTTGACCTTGATCGTGCCCGACTGGACCTTGCCGGTCAGGATGCGGCCAAGGAAGTTGTCGCGGTCGAGCAAGGTCACGAGGAACTTGAACTGCCCGTCGACGTCCGCTGCCGGCGGCGGCACATGGTCGACGATCTTCTGGAACAGCGGGTTCAGCGTGCCTTCGCGCGCGTCCTGGTCCTCGCTGGCATAGCCGTTGCGGCCCGAGGCATAGAGCACCGGGAATTCCAGCTGCTCGTCATTGGCATCGAGGCTGACGAAGAGATCGAACACTTCGTCGAGCACTTCCTGCGGACGGCCGTCCGGGCGGTCGATCTTGTTGACGACGACGATGGGCTTGAGGCCCAGCGCCAGCGCCTTGCCGGTCACGAACTTGGTCTGCGGCATCGCGCCTTCCGAGCTGTCGACCAGCAGGATCACGCCGTCGACCATGGAGAGGATGCGCTCCACCTCGCCGCCGAAGTCGGCGTGGCCGGGCGTGTCGACGATGTTGATGTGCGTGCCGTTCCATTCGACCGAGGTGCACTTGGCCAGAATGGTGATCCCGCGCTCCTTTTCGAGGTCGTTCGAATCCATCGCGCGCTCTTCCACGCGCTGGTTGTCGCGGAACGTGCCGGACTGGCGGAACAGCTGGTCCACCAGCGTGGTCTTGCCGTGGTCGACGTGCGCGATGATCGCGATATTGCGCAAGGCATTGGACATGGAAACGCTTTCGATTGGTATCTCGGATGCGGCGCGCGCAGCAGGCAAGGCGCCGTGCCCGGCCTTGCGGGCCGGGGCTTCGGCGCGCGCATACCTGCAATTGTGCGCTGCGGCAAGGGAGCGCAGCGGGCAAAGCGCGACCAATCCGGCAGCAAGGCTTGCCGGGGCCGCTGTTTCGTGGCTCAAGTGCCGCACCGCCGCCACGGCGCAAGGACCACCGCGATGAACTGGATGCTGCTGCCCTATCGCCGCTACTTCGAGTTCACCGGCCGCTCGCGCCGCCGCGAATACTGGATGTTCGTGCTGCTTTTCGTGCTGGTGATGGTGGTGCTGAACCTGCTGTTCGGCACCAATGAGGTCACCCGCACGCCCAATGGCTTCGGCTATGGCAGCCGCCTGACCGGGGCGGGGGAGGCGATTGCCCGCCTGTTCGTGCTAGCAAGCTTTATCCCCGCGCTCGCCGTTTCGGTCCGCCGCCTGCACGATCAGGACCGATCGGGCTGGATGCTCCTGCTCGGCCTTATCCCCTTGTTCGGCGGCTTTGCACTGTTCGTCCTGATGTGCCTCGAAGGGACTCGCGGGCCCAACCAGCACGGCCCCGATCCCAAGAACCCGAGCAACATCGACGTTTTCAGTTAGGACAAGAGGACATCACCTTGGAATCGTCGGCCCGGACTTGATCCGGGCCTAGGCTTTTCTTTTCTCACGCCACGCTGGAAGAAAAGCCCAACCCCGTGTCAAGCACGGGGTGACGAGGAGGTGGCCGGTCACAAAGCCCGCAGCGCCTCCGCCGGCCTTGTCCGCAGCACCGAGAGCGAGCCCGTCACCGCCAGCACCAGCACCAGCGCCACACCGCCGCCCAGCACCGCGAATACGCGGCCCCAATCGGGCGCCCAGTCGAACTCGAACAATTCCACGATCACGAGCCACGCCGTCCCGCCGCCCAGCGCCAGCGCCACCAGCGCCAGCACCGCGCTCAGCAGCGCATATTCCGCGGCGAGCAGGGCCAGGAGCTGCCCCCGGCTTGCCCCCAGCACGCGCAGGATCACGCTGTCATACTGGCGCGCCGCCCGCGCCGCCGCGATCGCGCCCGCCAGCACGGCCAGCCCCGCCAGCACCGCCACGCTTGCCGCGGCAAAGATCGCGGTGCCGACTTGCCCCAAGAGGTTGCGCGCCTGCCCGAGCACCGGCCCCACCTCGATCACCGAGCTTTCCGGTAGCGCCTTCACCAGCCCCGATAGGATCGCGCGGCGCACCGCCTGCCGCTTTTCGGGCGCGGCGAGGGTGATCGTCGCGGCATAAGTGTGCGGTGCGTCCTCCAGCGCATTGGGGCTGAACACCAGCGCATAGTTGAAACCGAACGAGGACCAGTCGATCCGCCGCAGCGAAGCCACCCGCGCCTGCCGCTCGGTGCCGAGCAGACTGATGCGCACCATATCGCCCACTTTCAGGCCGATCGCCTTGGCCTGATCCGCGTCGACCGAAACCAGCGGCTCACCCTTGTAGTCCTTCGGCCACCAGCGTCCCTCGGTCAGCACATTGCCCTGCGGAATGTCTACGGAATACGTGAGCCCGCGGTCGCCGCGCAGCAGCCAGGTTTCATCGGGGATCGCCTTCAGCGTCGCCACTTCGGTCATCGCCCCTTCGGGCCCATAGGCGATCACCGCACCGCGCATCGAGGGCACCATGCGCACGCCTGCGCGCGGCGCTGTCTTTGCCACCAGCGCCTTGAACGTCTCGGTCCCCGCGCCCTTGGGCACATCGAGCACGAAGTAATCCGGCGCCCGCTCGGGCACGCGTTTGGCGATATTGGCGTCGATGCTCGATTGCACCGCCGCCAGCATCACGAAGGCCGCGAGTGCAAAGCCCAGTGCCACCACCAGCGCCGATGTCTGCGCCCCCGGCCGGTGCAGGTTGCCCAGCGCCATGCGCAGCAGCGGCCGCTTCGGCCTCGGCAACCGCGCCGCTGCCCACGAAAGCCCGCGCCCGATCAGCGCCAGCAGCGCAAACACCGCCGCCGCCCCGCCGAGAAACCCCGCCGCCAGCCACGGCTGCGGCGATGTCAGCACGGCCAGCGCCGCTATCCCGCTGAGCCCCAAGCCCACTGGCGCCGCCCACAACGGCACTCGCCAGCCGCGCCCCAGCGGCGCCACCCGCGCGCGCAGCAAGGCCATCGCCGGCACCCGCCGCGCATCGAGCAGCGGCGGCGCGGCAAAGGTCAGCGCGATGAGCAGGCCATAGGCTCCCGCCACCGCCAGCGCGCCCGCATCCACGGTGAACCCTGGCGGGATCGGCAGCAGCCCCTCCAGAGCCCGCGCCAGCAGCGGCGTGATCCCCACACCCAGCAGCAGCCCCAGCGCAATCGCCGCGCCGGCCGCCGCCGCGATCTGCAGCAGGTAGATCCGCACGATATCGCCCGCATCCGCACCGAGGATTTTGAGCGTCGCAATGCTAGCCCGCCGCGCCTCGAGGTAGGAGGAAACGCCCCCCGCAATCCCGATTCCGGCAATCCCCAGCGCAGCCAGCGCCACCAGCACCAGAAACTGCCCCATCCGGTCGACAAACCGGTCGAGCCCCGGCGAGGCCTTGTCGCGCGTCTTCACCTGAAAGCCGCTGCTGGCAAACCGCGCCTTGAACGCATCCGCCAGCGCCGCCGGATCGGCCTTCCCCGGAACGCGCAACCGATACTTCCACCGCGCCATCGAGCCGACCTGCACCAGCCCCGAAGCCGCCAGCGCTTCCTCGCTCACGATCACCGTCGGCCCCAGCGCAAAGCCTTCGGAGAGGCGGTCCGGCTCGCCCGCGATCACCCCGCCGATCACGAGGTCTGCCTGCCCGATCTTCAGCCGGTCGCCCGCTTTCACGCCCAGCCGGTCGCTCACGCCGGGATCGATCCACGCGGTCATCCCTTGTGGCGCACCTGCCTTGCGGCCATCTTCGACCGTGAACGCGCCATAAAGCGGCCACCGCGCATCGACCGCCTTCAGCTCTACCGGCACCGCATCGTCGGCGTTCTCCGCGCGCCGGGCCATGGCCTGCAGCCGCACGCCCTGCGAAACCGCGCCCATCCCGCGCATCGCTGCCAGCTCGTCTGCCGCTGCCTCGCGCCCCGCCAAGGTCAGCTCCAGATCGCCGCCAAGCATCGATTGTCCGCGCGCCGCCAGTTCGCGCCCGATCCCGCCCGTCAGCGTCCCGATCGCCGAAAGCGCCGCCGTCCCCAGCACCAGGCACACGATCAAGAGCCGCAGCCCGCGAAACCGCCAGTCCAGCCCCCGCCGCGCCAGCCGCCAGGCCAAGGCCCACCGGCTCACGCCGCGCTGTCCGCGATGATCTTCCCATCCTCCAGCCGCACGATCCGCCCGCAGCGCTTCGCCAGCGTCTCGTCATGCGTCACCATCAGCAGGGTCGCGCCCGCTTCGGCCACTTGCGCAAACAGCAGCTCCGCCACCGCCTCGCCATTGGCGTGATCGAGGTTCCCGGTCGGCTCGTCGGCAAAGACCAGCGCGGGGCGCGGCGCCAGCGCGCGGGCAATCGCCACGCGCTGCTGCTCGCCGCCCGAAAGCTGCGCCGGATAATGCCCCATCCGGTGCGCAAGGCCCACCGCCTCCAGCGCCGCCCTTGCTGCAGGTGCTGCATCGCGCACCCCCGCCAGCTCCATCGGCGTCGCCACGTTTTCCAGCGCGGTCATCGTCGGCAACAGGTGGAACGCCTGCAGCACCACCCCGATCCGCCCGCGCCGCGCCGCGGCCAGCGCATCCTCGGAAAGCCCCATGAAGTCCTGCCCAGCGACGCTTAGGCTGCCGCTTCCTGCACGCTCCAGCCCCGCCAGCACCGCCAGCAGCGAGCTCTTGCCCGAACCCGAAGGCCCCAGCAGCGCCACCGTCTCCCCCGGCGCGACAGCAAGGCTCACCCCGCGCAGCACATCCACCCGCGCCTCGCCTTGTCCAAGGCTCAGCGTCAGATCACGCGCATCGATGACGGTGGCTGGGATCAGGGGGGCAGGGGAGGGCGAGCCGGTGGCGGAACTAGTCACTTGCCGCTATTGCCACGAATGGGTTGCACCTCGCAACCTAGCCCTTGAGGACTCCCGATGCGCCGCCTTGCCCTGCTTCTTCTCGCCGCCCTTGCTGCCTGCTCGAAACCGGCCCCCGCGCCCGAAGCCCTCCAGACAAGCGCGGCGCCCGCCATCCCGGCAGACGCCCCCGTCATCCTCGCCTTCGGAGACAGCCTCTACGCCGGCTACCGCCTCGCCCCGGGCGAGGGCTATCCCCCCCGCCTCGAAGCCGCGCTCAATGCCGCCGGAACGCCCGTCCGCGTCGTCAATGCCGGCGTCTCGGGCGATACCACCGCCGCCGCCCGCGAACGGCTCGCCTTCACGCTCGACAACCAGAAAGTGAAACCCAGCCTCGTCCTCGTCGGCCTCGGCGGCAACGACATGCTGCGCGGGCTTCCCCCCGCCGAGACCCGCGCCAATCTCGATGCCATCCTCACCGAGCTCGACAAGCGCCAGATCCCCGCGATGCTCACCGGCATGCTCGCCGCGCCCAACATGGGGAAGGACTATGTCAGCGCCTTCAATCCCATCTACCCCGCGCTTGCGACCAAGCACAAAGCGCCGCTCGTGCCGTTCTTCCTGCAAGCGGTGATCGGCAACGATGCGTTGATGCTCGATGATCACATCCATCCGAACGCCGAGGGCGTGAACAGGATCGTCGCGGCTACCAAGGATGATGTGGCCAAGGCGCTTAAGGCGGCGACCGCGCGCTAGGGCCCACCCCCAACCCCTCCCGCAAGCGGGAGGGGAGCAACCCGCGCAACAAAAAGCCCCTCCCGCTTGCGGGAGGGGTTTGGGGTGGGCAAGCGGCAAGCGCTACCCCCGCACCACCGCCCCATCCGCCACGCGCCACACCGCGGCATCCGCCCCCAGCGGCTCGAACGGCGCCAGCTCGGTCCCCGTCATCCACACTTGCGCACCCGCCTCGGCCAGCCGCTCATACAAGGCCGCGCGCCGCACCGGATCGAGGTGCGCGGCAATCTCGTCCAGCAGCAGAACCTGCGGCCGCGCCCCCGCCGTCAGCGCGGCATGGGCGAGCACGATCGAGATCAGCATCGCCTTCTGTTCGCCCGTCGAACAATCGGCCGCAGGTGCCTGTTTTGCCGCCAGCGTCACGCCCAGATCATCGCGGTGCGGCCCCGTCAGCGTCCGCCCAGCCGCCCGGTCACGCCGCCGCCCCTCGCGCAGGGCCGCGCGCAAGGCTTCCGCGTCCACCGGCCCGCCCGCCACATAGGCGAGCGCCGGCCGTGCAAACGGCGCTTCGGGCAAGTCCGCCAGCGCCCCCGCCAGCCCCGCAACCAATCCAGCCCGCGCCCGCGCCATCTCCGCACCCGCTTCGGCCAGCCCGGCCTCGATCCCGTCGAGCCACAGCGGATCGGGCTCGCCCGGCCCTTCGAGCAGGCGGTTGCGCTCCCGCAGCGCCGTCTCGTATCGGCTCGCCACCCGCGCGTGGCCCGGCTCCACCGCCAGCACCAGCCGATCCAGAAACCGCCGCCGCGCGCCTGCGCCTTCGGCAAACAGGCGGTCCATCGCGGGCGTCAGCCAGGTGATCGAAAGCCATTCGCCCAGCCGCGCTGCGGGCCCTTCCGCGCCGTTGATCCGCACTGTCCGCCGCCCCGGCGCGCCGGGCGAGGTCGCGGTCGCCAGCGCCACGTCGCCGCCGCCCAGCTCCGCCGCAACCGCAAAGCTGCCATCCCCGCCGCGCCCCGCCATTTCCGCCGGGTTCGCGCGCCGAAGGCCGCGGCCCGGCGAAAGCAGCGAGATCGCCTCCAGCACATTGGTCT
Source organism: Novosphingobium sp. (assembly GCF_019748365.1). GTDB lineage: Bacteria > Pseudomonadota > Alphaproteobacteria > Sphingomonadales > Sphingomonadaceae > Novosphingobium. The sequence goes on along the minus strand of NZ_JAIEPN010000016.1, from coordinate 23,470 downwards.
TGCCTGCGCCGTTCTCGCCGATCAGCACATTGAAGCGCGCCGTCTCCTCCAGCCGCGTCGCGGCATGGTTGCGAAAATCGCGCAAGGTGAGGCGGGTGAGGGGCATCGCTGCGAGGCGTTAGAGCGTTTCGGGCCAAGGCGCAAAGCGGCCTGATTGACAAGCCCCCACGCTTGCGGAACCTTCAAGCGCCATGCGCTTCCTCCTCCCGCTCGCCCTCGCGCTCGCCCTCAGCGCCAACGGCCCCGCACCAAGGCCTGCCATGAACCCCGTCGTCCACTTCGAGATCCCCGTCACCGACCTCGATCGCGCCGTCCGCTTCTACGAGGCCGTGTTCGAAACGAAGCTCACCCGGCAGGACGTCGATGGCTATGCCATGGCCTTCTTCCCCCGCGTCGACGGCAAGCCAGGCGCCAGCGGCGCGCTTGCAAAGGGCGATGTCTACGTGCCCTCGAAGTCGGGCGCGATCCTCTACTTCGATGTGCCGCGCATCGACCCCGTCCTCAGCCGCGCTACGGCAAACGGCGGCAAGGTTCTGTACCCGAAAAAGGACATCGGCGAGGCCGGCTTCGTCGCCGAGATCGAGGACAGCGAAGGCAACCGCATTGCGCTCAGCGAACCGGCAGGCAATAAATAGGGACAGTCCCTATTTATTGCTCACCCCGCTCCAGCAGCCCATGCTTCTTCAGGCAATGCCGCAGCTGGTCATACGTCAGCCCCAAGGCCTTCGCCGTCTGCCGCTGGTTATAGCGGTTGCGCCCCAGGTGATGCTCCAGAATCGCCCGCTCATGCGCATCGACCGCGCCGCGCAAGTCGCTCACGCCGTCCAGATCGTGCTGAACCGCCGGGGCAGGGGTCTCCGCCGCCGTGTTCCCTGCCGCCTTCACCGCTGGCGCCACCGCCCCTGCTGGCCGCCAAGGGCTTTCAAACGGATCGAACTGGATATGCCCGATCGCCCTGTCCGGATCGTCCCAGCGATAGACCGCGCGCTCCACCACATTGCGCAGCTCGCGCACATTGCCCGGCCAGGCATAATCTTCCATCTGCTTGGCCACATGCGCGGCAAAGCCCGGCCAGCTTGCCCAGCCCAGTTCCGCCGCCATGCGCCGCCCGTAATAGTCCGCCAGAACCGCGATATCCCCCTCGCGCACGCGCAGCGGGGGGAGGGTGATCACCTCGAAGCTCAGCCGGTCGAGCAAGTCCGGGCGAAAGCGACCTTCATCGGCCATCTTCGGCAGGTTCTCGTTGGTCGCCGCCACGATGCGCACATCGACCATGATCGGCTTGTTCGCGCCGATCCGCGCCACCTCGCCATATTCCACCGCGCGCAGCAGCCGCTCCTGCGCGCCCATCGAAAGCGTGCCCAGCTCGTCGAGAAACAGCGTGCCGCCGTTGGCTTCCTCAAACCGCCCCGCGCGGGCCCGCGTCGCGCCGGTAAACGCCCCCGCCTCATGGCCGAACAGTTCAGCCTCGATCAGCGTCTCGGGGAGCGCCGCGCAGTTCATCGTCACCAGCGGTTCCTGCCACCGCGTCGAGAGGCGGTGGAGGCGTTCGGCGATCAGTTCCTTGCCGGTCCCGCGCTCGCCGATCACCAGCACCGGGCGGCGCATCGGCGCGGCGCGGCTGGCGCGCTCCACCGCATCGAGGAAGGCGCTCGATTGGCCAATGAACTGGACTTCGCGATCCATGGAATGCCCCGCATCGTATCCCGTCCCAAGGGATAGCAGAATTTCCCAAGCCTAGGCAAGAATCCCCACATAGGCCAAAATGCTGATCCGCCAAAACCGCCCAATTCCGCCACTTTCGCCATTTGGCACGCCTCCTGCAAAGCATGGCTCAACCCCCACACAGGGGAACAACAGGAGACTTCCGATGTACACTGCCCGCTTCTTCTCGACCCAGCTCGGCCGCGCGGCGCTGATCAGCATCGCAGCGATGATGGCGCTCAACCTCTCCGTCGCCACCCGCCCGGTTTCGGCCGCCGCGCCCCAGATCACCGCTTCCAGCGCCGCGATCACAGGTGAGCTCGCCTGATGGGCGCCGATACGCCCGTCAGACCTGCCGGGCGCTCGCAATCCCGTTTCGAAATCGAGCTCGGTGCGCTACGCCGTCCCGAAGCCGAAACGTCCGCCTCTTTTGCCACCGGAGCCAACCTGATGGGCATCTTCTCCCGCACCCGCGATATCATCGCCGCCAACTTCAACGACCTGCTCGACAAGGCGGATGACCCGGCCAAGATGATCCGCATGATCATCATGGAGATGGAGGAAACCCTCGTCGAAGTGCGCGCCTCGGCTGCCCGCACCATCGCCGATCAGAAGGAGATGGCCCGCCATGTGGCCAAGCTCGATCGGCTCCAGGCCGATTGGGCGGACAAGGCCCAGCTCGCGCTCTCCAAGGGTCGAGAGGATCTCGCCCGCGCCGCGCTCGTCGAAAAGAACAAGGCCGCCGACATGGGCGCCCAGCTCGCCGGCGAGATCAAGGTGCTCGACGATTCGATGCGCGCCTACGAGGCGGACATCGAAAAGCTGCAGACGCGCCTGCGCGAAGCCCGCAGCCGCCAGACCGCGATCGCCGCCCGCCTTGAAAGCGCCGAGAACCGCGTCCGCCTGCGCACGCTGATGACCAGCGAGCGCGTCGACGAGGCGCTCGCACGCTTCGACCAGCTCGAACGCCGCGTTGATTATGCCGAAGGCCGCGCCGATGCATTGAGCCTCGCCGATGGCCAGCCTGCGAACCTCGCGGATGAGATCGCCGCGCTCGCGGGGCAGGACAAGGTCGATGAAGAGCTCGAGGCGATGAAGCGCGCGCTTGGCCAAGCCGACAAGAAGGAGGGCTGAGCCATGGAGGACATCGTCATTCCGCTGTCAGCCATTTTCGCGCTTTTCGTGGGGCTGCCCTGGGTCGTGCTGCACTACATCACCAAGTGGAAGACCGCCGCGACGCTCACCTCGGGGGACGAGGCGCTGCTCGAGGAGCTCTACCAGCTCGCCCGCCGCCTTGATGAACGCATGGACACCGTCGAACGCCTCGTCGCTGCCGACAATCCCGAATTCCGCCCGGCGCGCGTGGTGCCGGATCTTGAAAGCGACAACCAGAAATTGCGCGAGCTGGACCGTCTGGTCGCGCAGCAGAGGGGGACTTCCAAATGAGCAACCAGCCCCAGCACACCCGCTTCTACCGTGACAAGGTCAATGGCAAGTTCATGGGCGTCTGCGCCGGGATTGCCGATTACACCGGGATCGACGTCCTCTGGGTCCGCGTCGGCTTCGTCGTCCTTGCCTTCTCGATGGGCTGGCCGTTCCTGATCTACTTCGCGCTCGGCTTCCTGGCCGACAAGAAGCCGCCCCGGCTCTATGCCGACCGCGACGAGCAGAAGTTCTGGCAGGGCGTGCGCCAGTCGCCGGCCCGCACCGCCCGCGAAGTGCGCAGCACCTTCCGCGACATTGATCGCCGCCTTGCCGAGGTCGAGCAGTTCTACGTCTCGGGCAATCCGCGTCTCTCCGCAGAGATCGAAAAGCTCCGCTAAGCGCAATTCCAAGGGGGTACTACCAATGGACAACGGCACACTCGCCTTGATGATCCCGGTCCTCGCGCTCCTCATCCCGATCATCGCGATCTGGACCCAGCACCAGCGCAAGCTTGAGGAAATCCGCGCCAAGGCGCTCAGCGAAACCAACGCCCAGGCCGCCGCCCGCGCCGCCACGCTCGAAGAACGGGTCCGCGTGCTCGAAGCCATTGTCACTGACAAGAGCTACGATGTGGCGAGCCAGATCGAAGCGCTCAGGGATGGCGGGCGCACGCCGGTCAGCCTTGAAGACAAGCCACGCGGCAACGCCTGACCATTCGCATCACACCAAGGGGGAACCCATGGCCATCGAAGTCTCACCCGCGCTCATCGCGCTGCCCACCGTCGCACTCACTGTCGGCTGGATCATCAACACCTGGCTGCGTGTCCGCCATGGCTATCCGCTCGAAAACTCGTGGGGCAAGTCGGTCTATCCCAAGACCAGCAGCGAGGAGCTGGAGCGCATCAAGCTGCTCAGCCAGGAAAACGCCCAGCTGCGTGCCGAGCTCGGCTCGGTGAAAGACCGCCTCGCCAATGTCGAGCGCATCGTCACCGACAGCGGCTACCATCTTACTCACGAGATCGAGGCGCTGCGCGCGTCCGATCCGGCCAGGAGCACCAAGCAATGACCGCCGCCGATGCCATTGCCTTCGCCGCGCTGATGATCGGTCTCGTCTCGGTCTTCGGGGTGATCGCCGATGTCTACAAGCGCCGCCTCGCCTTCAAGGAGCGCAAGCTCGAACTCGCGGTGAAGGAAAGTTCCGAGCAGGCTGCCAGCTTCGCGGCACAGGCGCAAAAGCTCGAACAGCGGGTCCGCGTGCTCGAACGGATCGCGACCGACCGTGAAGGCCAGCAAGCCGCCGCGCTCGCCCACGAGATCGAAGACCTGCGCACCGCCGCCAACTGAACATTCCCTCCAAGGACCTAACCATGAGCTTCACAAGCGCCATCGTCGCGATCGTCGCGATCATTGCCTGGGCTTACCTTCGTAGCACCCGCGATCAACGCATGGGCCTGCGGTCAGAGCCGCACGACATGCCCGCCGCCAATCCGATGCTCGAACGCGAAGTCATCGAACTCAGGAAGCGCGTCGAAGTGCTCGAACGCATCCTCACCGATGGCCGCGATGCCAGCCGCCTCGCGCAGGATATCGAAGCCCTGCGCGACCATTGAGCCACCCCGAAAGGAGCGCCCCATGCCTTTCACTACCGCCGCCGTGCTTGCCGCCGCCACGCTCGTCGGGCTCGCAATCCTCGCCCGCACCGCGCTCACCGCATGGAACGGCTGGCTCGATCTCCAGCGCCAGCAGCTTGCCCGCCCCGCCGAGGGCACCAGCCACGCGCTCGGCATGATCGACCTCAGCGACATCAAGGAGCGCCTGCGCAAGCTCGAAGCCATCGCGGCGGGCGTGGATCTCTGAAAACGGAACCTCGCCGCAAGGCTGGGTCGGAGGGGTACTTTCTACCTGCTTGCCCCCGCCATCCGATCCGCTATGTCCGCCGCCCATGAGCCACCTCGACGACATCCTTGAAGAGTACGAATTCCTCGACGCGGACGAGCGCTACCGTCTGCTGATCGATCTTGGCCGCAAGCTCGAGGCGATGCCCGAAGCGCTCAAGACCGACGCCACGCTGGTGCGCGGCTGCTCGGCCAGCGTCTGGGTCTATCCGGTCGCCGGAACCGGGGATGCGCTGCATTTCCTCGCAGACAGCAACGCCGCGATCACCAAGGGCATTGTCGCGCTCGTCCTCGCCGCAGTGCAGGACCAGCCCGCGCGCGACGTCGCCGAAACCGATATCGCCGCGCTCCTCGCGCCATTCGACCTCAAGAACCAGCTCTCCAGCAACCGCACCCAAGGCGTTCCCAACATGATCGCCCTGGTGCGCGAACACGCTGCACGCATAGCCGGATGACATGAAACGCCACCTCTGGACCGGGGCGGGCCTCTTCTTCGTCGGGATCGGCGCAGTCGGCGCATTCGTGCCGCTGCTGCCCACCGTTCCGTTCCTGCTGCTCGCGCTGTTCTGCTTCGCGCGCGGCAATCCGGTGTGGGAGCAGCGCCTGCTCGATCATCCGACGTATGGGCCCCTGCTGCTCGACTGGCGCAATCGCCGCGCCATCCCCCGCCGCGCCAAATGGGCCGCGCTGATCGCTATGTTGGTGTCCGTGCTGGTCACAGGTCTCGCCGCCGGCTGGCCCTGGGTGCTGATCCCTCTTGGCGTCACGGCCCTCTCAGGCACCTGGATCTGGACCCGCAACGAGTAACCTCTCCCCCCTCCCGCATGCGGGAGGGGCCGGGGGAGGGCATGTCCCGTCCCAAACGAAGCCTCAGTCCACCGCATCCCGTACCACGGCAATCCCCGCCTCGCGCTGGCGCCGCAGTTCCTGCTTCAGCTTGGCCGGATCGAGCGCGATGATGAAGCCGAAGCTCACCCCGCCTTCCTTGCCGATGGTCGCATGGTGCAGCTTGTGCGCCTGCACCACCCGCTTGAAATAACCCTTGCGCGGCACATACTTGAACCAGCGCTGGTGGACGAGGCCGTCATGGATCAGCGTATAGATGATCCCGTAGATCAGCACGCCCACGCCGATCCACGTCGCCGGCCACCAGGCCTGTTCGCCGGCGATCAGCGGACTGCCCCACATGAACCCGCTGATCGAAATTGCCGCGCCGACCACGGCATAGAGGTCATTGCGCTCGAAGAAATTGTCGTGCGGCTCGTGATGGTCGCGGTGCCAGGCCCAGCCAAAGCCGTGCATCACATACTTGTGGCTGCTCCACGCCACAAACTCCATCGCCCATACGGTGGCGAACACGATCAGGAACTGAATCATGCAGCCGCCTCTACACCACCCGGCGCTGCGTTCCCAGCCATCCTCTCGGGCAAGCGCCATGGGTAACAAAATTGCGCGCCTGCCCCCTGCCGCGACTTGAAAAGCCTCCGCACCGGGTCTAGCGCGCAGGCCATGACCAGCACCCCGCAAACGCTCTACGAAAAGATCTGGGCCGCCCACGTCGTCGAGGATCGCGACGATGGCACCAGCCTTGTCTATATCGACCGCCACCTCGTCCATGAAGTGACGAGCCCGCAGGCGTTCGAGGCGCTGCGGCTTGCGGGCCGCAAGGTGCGCCGCCCCGATCTCACGCTCGCGGTGCCTGATCACAACCTGCCGACCACCGCGCGCCGCGATGCCGCGGGCGCCCGCGTTCCCATCGCCGACCGCGAAAGCCGCGCGCAGCTCGAGGCGCTCGAAGCCAACGCGCCCGCTTTCGGAATCCGCTATATCGGCGATGCCGATGCGGAGCAGGGCATCGTCCACGTCGTCGGGCCGGAGCAGGGCTTCTCGCTCCCCGGCGCGACCATCGTCTGCGGCGACAGCCACACCGCCTGCCACGGCGGCCTCGGCGCGCTCGCCTTCGGCATCGGCACCAGCGAGGTCGAGCATGTCCTCGCCACGCAGACCCTGCTTTTGAAGCGCGCAAAGACGATGGAAGTCCGCGTCGAAGGCACGCTGCTCCCCGGCGTCACCGCCAAGGATGTCGTCCTTCACATCACCGGCGTGCTCGGCGCGGCGGGCGGCACCGGCCACGTGATCGAGTATACTGGCCAAGTCATCCGCGACCTTTCCATCGAAGGCCGCCTCACCGTCTCCAACATGGCAATCGAACACGGCGCCCGCGCCGGCCTTATCGCGCCGGACGACAAGACCTTCGCCTACCTCAAGGGCCGCCCCTACGCGCCCAAGGGCGAAGAGTGGGACAAGGCCGTGGCATGGTGGCGCAGCCTCGCGACCGATTCCGGCGCCAAGTACGACAAGACCGTCGTCATCAACGCCGCCGATATCGCCCCCAGCGTCACCTGGGGCACCAGCCCGGAAGACGTGCTGCCGATCACCGGCGTGGTTCCCGCGCCCGAAAGCTTCGCCGATGCCTCGAAGCAGGCCGCCGCGCGCGCCAGCCTTGATTACATGGGGCTCGAACCCGGCCAGCCGCTCACCTCGGTCGAGATCCAGAACGTGTTCATCGGCAGTTGCACAAACAGCCGCATCGAAGACCTGCGCGCCGCCGCCGCCGTATTGAAGGGCCGCAAGAAGGCGCCGAACGTCACCTGGGCGATCGTCGTCCCCGGCTCGGGTCTCGTGAAGCGTCAGGCCGAGGAAGAAGGCCTCGACCAGATCTTCCTCGAAGCCGGCCTCGAATGGCGCGAACCCGGCTGCTCGGCCTGCCTCGGCATGAATCCGGACAAGGTCCCTGCCGGCGAGCGCTGCGCCAGCACCTCGAACCGCAACTTCGTCGGCCGCCAGGGCCCAGGCGCGCGCACGCATCTCGTCTCGCCCGCCATGGCAGCGGCGGCGGCGGTGACGGGCAGGCTGACGGACGTGCGAGAGCTAGTCTGAAAATAGGGACAGTCCCTATTTTTCAGACTGGCATATCCCGTTGACATATCCCGCCGGAAGCCGCACTTTCCGAGGGATGAACGCACCGTCCCGTCCTACTGCGCGCCCGTCCAACCGGGCAGCCGTCTTCAAGTCGAACCGCAGTCAGGCGGTGCGTATTCCGAAGGAGCTCGCCTTCCCGGACAGCGTCAAGCAGGTCGTCGTGCGCAAGCAAGGCCGCAGCCTTGTGATCACGCCGGTAAGCCAGTTCTGGGATGAATTCTTCGACGGGCCGGGCTCGCCCGATTTTCCGGATCGCGAACAGCCACCGCTGCAGGAGCGCGATTTCTCCTGATGCTGCGCAACATGCTGGACACCAACGTGTGCATCCACTTGCTGCGCGGACGCGGCGGGCCTGTCCGCGCGCGGTTTGCCGAACAGGCGGCGGTCTCTTGCATTTCTGCAGTGACCTATCACGAACTCGTCCACGGCGCCGCCAGAGCCGCAGACCCGCACTACGAACGGACGCGTGTCGACGAGCTTGCCACCGGTCTCGAAGTGCTTGATTTCGATGCCGAAGCAGCCAGTCATTCCGGCGAAATCCACGCTGCGCTGGCGCGGTCCGGCCAGCTTATCGGCGCCTATGACATGCTGATCGCCGGCCATGCCCGCAGTCTCGGGCTCAAGGTCATCACGGCCAATCTGCGCGAGTTTGCCCGCGTCGAAGGACTGCTCTGCGAAGACTGGACCGGATAGCAGTGCCCCCCTTGTGCTTGCGCTAGCCTCGCTATAAGTTGCACATCGCAACCTAAATCCGGATCGGAACCTCCCATGCGCATCGTGATGACCGGCGCCACCGCCGGCTTCGGCCTCTATGCCGCCGAGCGCCTGGCGGGTGCCGGGGCCACGCTCACCATCGGCGCCCGCAATCCCGCCGCGCTGCCGCCCTCACTCGCCAGCCGCGTCACCGCGCTCCCGCTCGATCTCGATGCGCTTGCCAACGTCCGCGCGTTCGCCGCCGCGCTTGGGGAGGGGCCGATCGACGTCCTCGTCCTCAACGCCGGGCTCCAACTCGCCAAGCCCGCACGCTCCGCCGATGGGTTCGAGCGCACCTTCGCGGTCAACCACCTCGCGCACTATCTCCTGCTGCGCCTGCTCGCCCCGCGCCTCGCCGCCGGTGCGCGCGTCATCTTCACCGGCAGCGGCACGCATGATCCGGCGGAGAAGACCCCGGTCACGCCCCCCGTCCACGCCGATGCCGCGCGCCTCGCCCATCCCGAAACCGATCCCACCGCAGAAAAAGGCGTCCGTCAGGCCTGCTTCCGCGCCTACAGCACCTCCAAGCTCGCCAACATCATGACCGCGCGCGAAGCCCCGCGCCGGCTCCCCGGGATCGACGTTCTCGCCTTCGACCCCGGCTATGTCCCCCACACCGGCCTCGGGCGCGACAATGGCCGGATCATCGCCGCGCTTGTCAGCCTGATCCTCCCGCGCCTGATGAAAAGCGACCGCACCAGCACGATCCCGCGCTCGGGCCAGTTCCTCGCCGATCTCGCCATCGATCCGCGCTACGGCGGCGCGCGGGGGGACTACTGGTCGGTCCGCGGCCCTCTGCTGGTGCGCATCGAACCCTCGACTCTGGCGCGCGATGACGCTGCCTGCGCCCGCCTGTGGGATGACAGCGCGCGCCTCGTCGGGCTCTGATCTCGTCCCGCCGTGCCACGTACACGGCTGGTCGATGGCGCCAAATCGGGCCGTTTCAGGCATTTGGACCCATCCCCAACGCCCTGCCGCAGCACCCGCACGGCGCAGCCTTGCCACGCCCCGTCCGAACCGGTCTGTTCATCTGGCAGAAAGCCTGCTCCAGCAGGGAAGAACGTGAAACCGTTCAGCTTCACGCGGCGAAACCTTGCTGCGAAGCATTCGGCTTCCCCGCGGCCCCACCGCGCGGCGTCATGACAGAGCTTGAAGGAGTAACCCGATGCGTGCCCCCACTACCGGACAGACCGGCCTGATCCTCGCCGCCGCGCTCGCCGCGGCGCTGCCGGCCGGCCCCGTTGCGCTGGCGCAGGAGCTCCCGCCGGTCGACCAGAGCCAAGCCCAGCAGCCCACCGCCACCGGTGCCGAACTGCGCACCACCGTCGCCCCTGCCGGCGATGTCGCTACGCTGCCCAAAGGCCCGGATATCAAGGGCGTGATCTCGCGCCGCAGTGCCGATCGGATCGAGATTACCGCCGATGATGGCAGCAAGACCATCGTCAACGTCAACGACCTCACCAAGATCCGCTCGAGCAAGGGCCTCTTCGGCATGAGCCGCCAGCAGCTCGCTGCCAATGCACTGCTCAATGGCCTGCCGGTCACGGTCCACACGCTGCAATCGGGCGATGCGCTGATGGCGGCCGATATCCAGTTCAAGGACAAGGATCTCAAGATCGCCAACATGATCCGCACCGGCACCAAGCAGGGCTTTGAAGAGCAGAGCGCCGCCACCGCCGAAGTGCGCGCGATGACGGAATCCTTGCGCAGCCGCTTCGCCGATATCGACGAGTTCAATATCAAGAGCACCACCAACGTGAACTTCGCCTCGGGCAAGACCATGCTGACCGAGCAGGGCAAGGCCGATCTCTGCGCCACCGCCACCCAGGCGCAGGGCATCAAGAACGCGGTCATGCTCGTCGTTGGTTACGCGGATAATCGCGGCAGCGAAGAGCTCAACCAGCGCCTCAGTGATCAGCGCGCGACCCGCGTGGTCAACTATCTGCAGCAGGCCTGCGGCTGGAAGCCCTACCGCATGCTCACCCCCAGCGGCATGGCCACCGCCAACCCGTTGGCCGACAATTCGACGCCGGAAGGCCGCGCGCAGAACCGCCGCGTTTCGGTCAATGTCATGGTCAGCAAGGCCGTCGACGGGCTTTGATCAGCGCGCAGCAGGCAGGATCTACGTCCGGGTCCTGTTGACGCGACACCGCTACCGGATCGGCCGGCCACCCGCGTGTGCCGGCCGATTTGTTTGCGCCGGGTTCCCTCTTGCCGCGGCAGCCGCAAGAGCGGCAGCAGCTAGAGGGTTGCACTGAATCTTCGATCGGTAGACAAAGCAGGGCATGTACCGTCTGCCGGCACTTCCCTTTGGCAATGCGAATGCAAAGGTGGCCCCCGATGCGCGGGTCGCAGCCGATACCTGGGCGACCATGGTCCCCGCAATCTGCACCCTGGACGAAGATCGCCATGTACCATTCGCCGCCAAAGTGGCTGCCCGGCGGGTCGGCGATCTCGATGTCATCACCGCCGCGCTCACGACGGCGAAAGTGAAGGTCGAGGAAACGAAGGGCTGGCAGCTGATCATCCCGTTCCATGGCTACGGGACGATGCGGGGTGACCGGACGACACTGGCCTTCGAAGGCGGCTGTCAGGGCTTGCTGATGCCAAACCTGCGGCGCACGACAGATTGCACTTCGCAAATGATCGTCACCGCCAACGTCACCATCGCCAAACTGCGCGAAACCGCCTCGGCTATGATGGGCGATGGCAGCGGGCAGGCGCGGATCGACGATCGTCCTTACGCCCTCGATATGCGCCGCCAGCGCGAGATCTTTCCCGCGTTTCAGCAACTGTGCAGCCTCATCGAAACAACGTCGGGCAATCCGCACTATGCCCGAATCCTCGGGATCGAGGACGCGATGTATCGCTGGACAATCCACGCGCTCGCGCTCCTGCCGCAGGATGCCGAGAGCGCGCTTAAGGTTTCACGGGATCGGCACCGCATCGATGTTGTTTGCGATCTGGTCCGGACAAGCCATGATCGGCCGCTCACGCTCACCGAAATGGAACGCCTGAGCGGTCTTTCCGCGCGTGCGCTCCAATATGCGTTCAAGGCCCGCTTCGGCTGCTCACCGATGGAATGGCAGCGCCGCGAACGCATGCAGCTTGCGCGCAGCCGCCTGATGTTTCCCGCAGCCGGGGACACCATTACCGATATCGCCTATGCCATGGGTTTTTCCAGCTCGGCAGCCTTTACGAGCCAGTATCGCCGCTATTTTGGCGAAACCCCTTCGACGACACGAGGCCGCGCCGAACGCAGCTGATTGCGTTTGCTTGATGATCGGGCTGCGCCTTCTTGATATAAGTTTCCTCCGGATTGGCGATACTTTCCAGCCTGAATAAACGCCTGTCAACCGGCCAGGGAATGGCCGGGCTATAAGAGCGGGGAGTGGCTGGCATGGCCGATTGTCCTTTCGGACCAGAGCAGTTTCGAGATATCCGTGAGTTCCTCGAAGACGTGCTGCAGTCACTTGATGAGGCGGAGTTGCATCTCGCTGCACTCCACATCGATACGGCGCTCAAAATGCTGATCAAGGAACAGACGTTCCGGACCGGCACGGTCTGTGACTTACCAGACCTGACGGAGCCGCCGGGCTTTGGCAGGAAGCTGCGCTAGAGCCTGTCCTGATGAGGTGGAGGCATCGTCATCGCGTCAGGAAGCTTCTCGGCAAGGAGCGCCGCGCGGTGCGGGCTGGTAGCCCGTGCCAGCGGCGCGATGCTGTCCGAGAGGCTTCCTGACGCGACCCCGAAGGGGCGGGCCGCTTTTGGCCCATCGCAGCGTTGATCGTCGGTCACTATGGGCAAGCATAGCTCCCTCCTCTCGCCTCGCGCTGGGCCAAAATCGGCTCCGTGCCGATGCCTCCACCTCATCAGGACAGGCTCTAGGCGACGCACAGCCGCCTGAAAAAAGCGGAGCCGGCGCTCTTGCAATCTTACGCGTGCAGTCTGATCTTGAAAGTGATCAAGGAGCACACGCGTGACAAAGAAGACCGATAAGGAGAGCGCCCGGGATTCGAGCAGCTGGACCGGCCCCGCAGCCATCGCCGGCGCCGCGATCGGTTCGGCCGCACTTGCCGCCGCTCTCCTCTATTCGTCGCGCCGCAAGGAACGCGCGGAAAAGGCCAAGGCCAAGCCCCCCGTCGATCCCATCGACACCGATTGACCCCCCAAAGCCCGTCCCCGAGCGGGGAGGGGTAACCGCCCTCGCAGGCAAAGCACAGCCTTGCATCCAAAGCCCCCCTCCGGCTAAGGCCCGCGCCATGGAACCCGTCAGCACCATCGATGGCCGCGCCATCCCGTTCGGCCGCAAGAACATCGACACCGATGTGATCATCCCTGCCGAGTGGCTGAAGACGATCAGCCGTGAAGGTCTCGGGCGCGGCGCATTCCAGGCACTGCGCCAGGATCCGGACAACATCTTCGACAGCGCCGAATTCAAAGGCTCGCCGATCCTCATCGCGGGCGACAACTTCGGCTGCGGCTCCAGCCGCGAACACGCCGCCTGGGCGCTGCTCGATCTCGGCATCAAGGCCGTCATCGCGCCTTCCTTCTCGGACATTTTCTCGGGCAATGCCTTCAAGAACGGCATCGTCACCGTCGTGCTCCCGCAGGAAGCCATAGACCGCCTGATGGAAGTCGCGCAGACCGAACCCGTCCACATCGACCTCGAAGCCCAGACCGTGACGACCCCATTCCAGGACCGCTTCACCTTCGAGATCGACGCCTTCCGCAAGCACTGCCTCCTGAACGGCCTCGACGAGGTCGGCCTCACCATGGCCCGCGGCGATGCGATCAGCGCCTACGAAGCGAAAGCCAGCGCCGAGCGCCCGTTCCTCGTTCACCCGGCTTAACCACCCGCTTAAATAAGTCTTCCCAAGCCTCCAAAAACATGGCTCAAAGGTGCCAACCAAAGCACCGGAGAGACCCATGAAAGCGCTACGCACCCACGCCGTCGGCGGCCCCGAAACCTTGACCCTCGACGAGATCGACGCACCCCTTGCCGGCCCCGGCCAGGTTGTCGTCGCGGTCAAAGCCTGCGCGATCAACTTCCCCGATACCTTGATGATCCGCGACATGTACCAGTTCAAGCCGCAGCGCCCCTATGCTCCCGGCGGCGAGTTCTCGGGCGTGATCGAAAGCGTGGGCGAGGGCGTCACCCAATGGAAGGTGGGCGATCGCGTGATCGGCATGTGCGGCAATGGCGGCCTTGCCGAAAAGGTCGCGCTCGATGCCGGCCGCATGTTCCCGCTGCCCGAAGGCGTCAGCTTCGAAACCGGGGCCTCGCTGCTGATGACCTACGGCACCACCATCCACGGCCTCAAGGATCGCGGCCACATCAAGGCGGGGCAGACCATGCTCGTCCTCGGCGCTGCCGGCGGCGTCGGCATTTCCGCGATCGAGCTTGGCAAGGCCTATGGCACCCGCGTCATCGCCGCCGTTTCGAGCGAAGAAAAGGCCGCCGCCGCGCGCGAAGCCGGTGCGGACGATGTCGTCATCTACGGCCGCCCGCCCTTTGACAAGGACCAGAGCAAGGCGCTGGCCGATGCGTTCAAGGCCGCCTGCGGCCCGAACGGCGCGGACATCGTCTACGATATCGTCGGTGGCGATTATTCCGAGCCTGCCGTGCGCGCCATCGCGTGGGAAGGCCGCTTCCTCGTCGTCGGCTTCCCCGCCGGCATCGCCAAGCTGCCGCTCAACCTCACGCTGCTCAAATCGTGCGACGTCTGCGGTGTGTTCTGGGGCGCCTTCACCGCGCGCGAACCGCAGAAGAACGCCGAGCACGTCGCCGAACTGTTCGAGCTGCTCAAGGCCGGCAAGATCAACCCCCGCGTCAGCGCCCGCTTCCCCCTCGAACGCGGCGGTGAAGCCATCGCCATGCTGGCGGACCGCAAGGCTGTGGGCAAAGTCGTCGTCACGATGGAGTGAAGTAGACCCCTCCGCCTCCGCTGCGCTCCGGCACCTCCCCATTTTTCCCGAAGGGACAAATGGGGAGGTGGCCCGCGAAGCGGGTCGGAGGGGTTTAATCTTCTACCGCACCTTCGCCCAGGTCTGCGTCTTGCACAGCGGCCAGACCACGCAGCCCTTCACCGTCATCTCGCTCGCCGATTTCAGCGTCACGGTCGCGGTATATGTCCCGCCATCGCTGGGATTGTAGATCGAGCCCTTCCAGCTCCCGCCCGCCGGCTTGAGCCCGCGAAACACGTAGAGCCCGATCAGCGGCCGTGACCGCAGCGCCGGGTTCTTGTTGTAGCGGTCCAGCCCGTCCTCGGGCGATGCCCCCGGCGTCCCGCCCAGGATCTTGCCGCAAAGCCCGCCGTCGCACTGCGAAACCTCGATCAGCCCGCCGCGCTCGGGCGTGCGCCACTGGCCATAGGGGCTCGCCTGCTCCGCCGCACCCGCACCCGCCGCCAATGTCAGCGCAGCGGCAAACAACACCTTCCGCATCCTCATCCCTTTCGCCCATAGGCCGGCAGTGCCAGCTGCCACTGTATCGCCGCGCCGCGCAGGCCAAAGCCCGCCAGCGCCGCCACCGGCCATACGATCATCTTGTCGATTCCCGCCATATGTCCACCCGCGCAGATCGCCGAAGTGAGCGCGGCGGGCGTCACGTAAAGCTCGGGCCGCATGATGATCGAGGGCCGCCCGGCGATCACATCGCGGATCACCCCGCCCACGCAGCCGGTGATCACGCCCATCATCGCCGCCGGTACCGGCGCCACGCCCAGCGCCAGCGCCTTGGCCGTCCCCAGCACCGCATAGGCGCCAAGCCCCGCCGCATCGGCCCATTCGATCACCCGCGTGCTGTCCCCCTGCCACCAGCGCGCCGGGCTGAACCACACCAGCAGCGCCGCGATAAGGCATACCGGTGCGGTCCAGGCGTTGTGCACCCAGAATACCGGCGCCCCGATCAACAGGTCGCGCACCGTGCCACCGCCCACACCCGTCACCAGCGCGAAAAACGCCATCGTTACAAAGGTCTGCCGCATCCGCGCCGCCAGCAGCGCGCCGCTCAGCGCAGCGATCGCGATGCCCGCCGGGTCCAGCGCCGCGATCAGCGCGAAGACTTCCGAAGCCGGCAATCGCGGCGGCGCGGGCAGGTTCAGCGCAAGGATGGAAATCAGGCTCATTCACACTCCACTTAGGACGAAAGTAACCAACCCGTGCCTAGGATGCCATCTGGACCGGCCCCTTTCTCCAACAGGCTCTCTGCGCCACGTGAAGAATCTGCTCAAGCCCTGGCAGGCATCCCGGCCGCCGCAACCGCCGGCTTTCGGCGACGATGCGGCGCACCGCGCGCAGCACCGGCTGGCGGTGCTTGATGATATCGAGCGTGGCCATTCCGGTTGGTTCTGGGCGACCGACGCGGCCGGCTGCCTGTCCTACATCTCCCCCGTCGCCTGCGAACGCTTCGGCCTTGCGGTGGAGGATCTGATCGGCAAACCCTTTACCAGCCTTTTCGAAACCGATCCCGAACACCCCGGCGAACGCTCCGACCGGCCGCTGCAATTCCTACTCGGCGCGCATAACCGCCTCACCGATGTCACCGTCCGGCTCGTGCCCGATCGCTGCGCCCCCGGCACGCGCCGCGCATGGTGGGCGCTTTCGGGCCAGCCGAAGATTGATGTGACCAAGCCAGGCAGTGACGGCGCATTCCATGGCTATCGCGGCAGCGCGCGCGATATCACGGTGGAATACGAACGCCGCATCGAGGATTCGCGCCTCGCCGAATTCGATTCGCTCACCGGCCTTGCCAATCGCCATCGCATCACCCGCCGCCTCGATTCGATACTCGCCGCGTTCAAGGGCACCCTGCGCCCGGCTACGCTGATGATGCTCGATCTTGATCGGTTCAAGCAGGTCAACGACACGCTCGGCCACCCCGCGGGCGACGAGCTTCTCCGCCAGGTCGCCCAGCGCCTCACCCGCGTCGTCGGCACTGCTGGCGAGATCGGCCGGCTCGGCGGCGACGAATTCCAGATCCTGCTCGCCGATCAGGAAGATCGCGGCAAGCTTGGTGAACTGGCCGAAAAGATCATCGGCCTCATCTCGCAGCCTTATTCGATCGACGACAACCATGTCGTCATCGGCGTCTCGATCGGCATGGCGATAGCCCCCTTCGATGGCACCGAGCGCGAGGATATCGTCCGCGCCGCAGACCTTGCACTCTATGCTGCCAAGCACGGCGGACGCGGCCAGTTCCGCTTCTATTCCTCCGACCTGAAGGACGAGAAGGAAGAGCGCCGCCTGCTCGAAGAGGCCCTGCGCGATGCCATCGCCTCGGTCGATGGCGGGGACGACAGCTGGGAAGAACCCCAGCTCGGCATGGTCTACCAGCCCGTCGTGCGAACCGATGATCATGCCGTCGTCGGCTTCGAGGCGCTGATGCGCTGGGAACATCCGGAGCGCGGCGCGGTGCCGCCCTCGGTGTTCATCCCGGTTGCCGAGGATACCGGCATGATCCTTCCGCTCGGCGCCTTGGCGCTGCGCCAGGCCGCGCAAGATGCCGCCCGCTGGCCGCACCCCTTGCGCATCGCGGTCAATGTCTCGGCGGTGCAGTTCGCCCACCCCGAGTTTCCGGGCGTTGTCGCCGATGTCCTCGCCGAAACCGGACTCGATCCCGAACGGCTCGAACTCGAACTCACCGAATCCGTGTTCATGGGCGATAGCGAGACCACCGATGCGGCGTTCAAGGCGCTCAAGGCCCTCGGCGTCCGCCTTGCGCTGGATGATTTCGGCACCGGCTATTCCTCGCTCAGCTACTTGCGCGCCGCGCCGTTCGACAAGCTCAAGGTCGACCGCAGCTTCGTCGATAGCTGCACCTTGAGCGACCAGAACAGCGCCAAGATCATCGCCGCGATCATCGGCCTCGCTGATGCGCTCGGCATGGAAACCACGGTCGAAGGCGTCGAGGCGTTCGACCAGCGCGATGTCGTCTGCGCCAAGGGTGCGCGGCTCATCCAGGGCTTCCTCTATTCGCCCCCGCTCGAACAGGCGGTCGTGCTCGAACGCATGGCCGCGGGCGAACTCCACATCCCGCCCGATGGCCCCAAGCGCCACCGGCCTGAGCGCCGCTCGGTCTACCGCCGCATCGGCGTGATCCACGAAGACCACCGCTACGAAGCGCTGCTGCGCAATCTCTCGGCCACCGGTGCGCGGATCGAAGGCCTTGTCGGCGTCCCCGTCGGCACCAGCCTCGTGCTCGATCTCGGCGCGGGCCAGCTTGCCGTCGTCACCGTTTCACGCTCAGAAGACGCGACCATCGGCGTGGAGTTCGAGAGCCCGCTCGTCAGCGACGGCGCCGGCGGCCTCGTCACCCGCTACCGCGCCAGCCCCTACGCCCTCGCCGCCGCCGCCCGCATGGTCAGCACCAGCGCGCCGCAATTCCTCGAAGTCGAAGTCCGCAAACGCGCCTAGATCCTCCCCATTTTTGCGAAGCACAAATGGGGAGGTGGCCCGCGAAGCGGGTCGGAGGGGGCCCCCCCCTCAGATATGGATCGGCTTGCCGCCAATCCCCATCGCCGCTTCCTTCAGCGCCTCGGCATGGGTCGGGTGGGCATGGCAGGTATAGGCGATGTCTTCCGCTGTCGCGCCAAACTCCAGCGCCAGCGCGGCTTCCGCAATCATCGAACCCGCCACGCTCGCGATGCACCACACGCCGAGCACGCGCTCGGTCTTGGCGTCCGCGATCACCTTCACGAAGCCGTCCGGCTCGTGGTTGGTCTTGGCGCGGCTGTTGGCCAGCATCGGGAACTTGGAAACCTTGACCTCGCCCTTTTCGCGCGCGGCCTCTTCGGTCAGCCCCACGCCCGCAAACTCTGGGAAGGTATAGACCACGCCCGGGATCACCGCATGGTTCACAATGCCCGTCTGCCCGGCGATGAACTCCGCCACGGCGACGCCTTCGTCCTCGGCCTTGTGCGCCAGCATCGGCCCGGGGATCACGTCGCCGATCGCCCAGACGCCCGGAACACTCGTGCGGAAATCATGCCCAGTCTCGATCTGCCCGCGCTTGTTCACTTCAAGCCCGATCTTCTCGAGACCCAGCCCCTCCACATTCGGCCGCCGCCCGATGGCAACCAGCACGCAGTCCGCGCTCAGCGTCTCCGCCGCGCCGCCTGCCGATGGCTCCAGTGTCAGCGTCGCAGTCTTGCCCTTCACGGCAACGCCCGTGACCTTGGTCGAAAGCCGCAGCTCCATCCCCTGCTTCTTGAAGATCTTGGCGGCTTCCTTGCGCACATCGCCGTCCATGCCGGGCAGCAACTGGTCGAGGAACTCCACCACCGTCACCTTCGCGCCCAGCCGCCGCCAGACCGAACCCAGTTCCAGCCCGATCACCCCGCCACCGATCACCACGAGATGATCCGGCACCCGGTCCAGCGCCAGCGCACCGGTGGAATCGACCACAACACCCGCGTCGTTGTCCACCGTCACGCCCGGCAGCGGCGTCACGCTCGAACCCGTTGCGATCACCACGTCCTTCGCGGTCACATTCGCACCGCCGACAGACACCGTGTGCGCATCCACGAACGAGGCGTAGCCCTTCAGCCAGGTCACCTTGTTCTTCTTGAACAGGAACTCGATCCCGCCCGTCAGCTGCTTCACCGAATCCAGCTTCTGCTGCTGCATCGCCGCCAGATCGAGCGTCACCGGCCCGGTCTTGATGCCATAGCTCGCAAACGTGCCGTCCACCGCCTCGGCATACTTCTCCGAACCGTGCAGCAGCGCCTTGGAAGGAATGCACCCCACGTTGAGGCACGTGCCGCCCAGCGTTTCGCGCCCCTCGGCACAAGCCACCTTCAGCCCCAGCTGCGCCGCCCGGATCGCCGCAACATAGCCGCCCGGGCCGGCACCGATGACAAGCACGTCGTAGTCGTATTCAGCCATGGGAGATTACCTTTTCTGCGCCTGGACCCGCAGTGTCCGGCTCATATGCGTAACAATAGGGTCCCAGAATGCACGCTGGTCCGCAGGATAAGTCATATTCAACTCAACGGTCTCGGTGGCATCACTGGCACCGATACGATAGGTCCGACCAAACTTCTCGACGTGGTAGACCACGTTCCCGTCCATAAGGCAGGAGTAGGCGTAGATGCTCGGCCTGCTAATCCGATACGTGGCAGCGTTAGCACCGCAATCGACTGTTCGTTCGTTCACATGGGGTGTGGACCAGCTCAACTCGAAGCTCGCCCGCCGGGCACCAAACGCTACTTGAAAACTGTCGGCTTCGCTCTGCGTCGCTGCCGCTGGAATTTCAATTGCCAGAAACTGATCGGTGAAGGGAACGAAGCGCAAGGGTTCTGCATTCGCGTGGAGGGGCAAGGCACCCCCCAGAAGCATGAATGCAAAAACCCCGCGCATAGCGCCCTCACATATCAATCAGCAGCCGGGTCGGATCCTCAATCGCTTCCTTGATCGTCTTCAGCGCCGTCACCGCCTCGCGCCCATCGATGATCCGGTGGTCATAGCTCAGCGCGATATACATCATCGGCCGCACCACGATCTGCCCATCGCGGACGACCGGCCTATCCTCGATCCGGTGGAGCCCCAGCACCGCCGACTGCGGCGGGTTGATGATCGGGGTGGACATGAGGCCACCGAACACGCCGCCGTTCGAAATCGTGAAGGTGCCGCCCGCCATGTCGGCCATGGTCAGTGTGCCGTCGCGCGCCTTCTTGCCGTATTCGGCGATGGCCTTCTCGATCCCGGCAAAGCTCATCTTGTCGACATCGCGCACCACCGGCACGACGAGGCCATTGGGCGCCGAAACCGCGACCGAAATGTCGACGTAGTCGAAATAGACGATCTCATCGCCCTGCATCTGCGCGTTGACCGCCGGAATGTCCTTCAGCGCCAGCACCGAAGCCTTGGCGAAAAAGCTCATCAGCCCCAGCTTCACGCCGTGCTTCTTCTCGAACACGTCCTTGTACTTCGCGCGCGCTTCCATCACCGCGCTCATGTCCACGTCGTTGAACGTGGTCAGCATCGCGGCGGTTTCCTGCGCCGATTTCAGCCGCTTGGCGATCGTCTGGCGCAGGCGGGTCATCTTGACCCGCTCCTCGCGCCGTTCGCCGGACACGCTCACCACCGGCGCCGGGGCAGGGGCAGGCGCCGCCACCACGGGCGCGGCCTGCTTGGCAACAGCCGCCGCCAGCACGTCTTCCTTGGTGAGGCGTCCGTCCTTGCCGGTGCCTTTGACCGTCGCCGGGTCGATCCCATGCTCGAGCACTGCGCGCCGCACGGCAGGCGAAAGCGCCGCCGCATCGTCCGCAGCAACCGCCGCAGCCGGAGCCGCCGCTGCCGCCGGGGCAGGGGAGGGCGAAGTCGCCACGCCGCTCGTCTCGATCAGGCCCAGCAGCGCGCCCACCGCCACGGTGTCACCCTCGGCGGCAATATGCGCGCCCATGATGCCGGCCACGGGCGAGGGCACCTCGACCGCGACCTTGTCGGTCTCAAGGCTCGCGATGGGCTCATCCAGCGCCACCGCCTCGCCGGGCTGCTTCAGCCACTGGCCAACCGTCGCTTCGCTGACGCTCTCGCCGAGGACCGGAACTTTGACTTCGATAGACATGCGTTCAATCTCTCAAACTGAAAGGGTTTCAGGCCTTCTTCTTGGTCCGGCGCAGCTCGCCGCGCACCGAAAGCGAAAGCGCGTTGCTGATCAGGGCGGCCTGTTCGGCGGCATGGCGCTTGGCAAGACCCGTGGCGGGCGATGCCGCCGCGTTGCGCCCGGCATAGCGCGCGCGGCTGACCTTGCTGCCCGCTGCCTTCAGCGCCTCCTCGATCAGCGGCTCGACGAAGAACCACGCGCCATTGTTGCGCGGCTCTTCCTGGCACCACACCACTTCCTCAAGGTTCGCCATGCGCGAAAGCCGCAGCGCCAGCGGCTCGCCCGGGAAGGGATAGAGCTGCTCCAGCCGGATAATCTGTGTGTCCGTAATCCCCGCCGCATCGCGCGCCTCGATCAAGTCGTAGGCAACCTTGCCGCTGCACAGCACCACGCGCTTGGTATCCGCGTCCGCCGCCGGGTTGATGTCGGAGAGGATGCGCATGAAGTGCCCCTCGCCAACGAAGTCCGAAGCCTTCGACTTTGCCAACGGATGGCGCAGCAGGCTCTTGGGCGTCATGATGATCAGCGGCTTGCGGAACGGCCGCTGCATCTGCCGGCGCAGCACGTGGAAGTAGTTCGCCGGGCTGGTGATGTTGCAGACCTGGATATTGTCCTCGGCGCAAAGCTGCAGATAGCGCTCCAGCCTTGCCGACGAATGCTCCGGGCCCTGTCCCTCATAGCCATGCGGCAACAGCATCACGAGGCCGTTGGCGCGCAGCCACTTGGCTTCGGAGGCCGCGATATACTGGTCGATCACGATCTGCGCGCCGTTGGCAAAGTCGCCAAACTGCGCTTCCCACAGCACCAGCGTCTTGGGGTCGGCGCTGGCATACCCATATTCGAAGCCCAGCACGCCGTATTCCGAAAGCGGGCTGTCATGCACTTCGAACTTGCCGTGCGGCAGCGTGGTCAGCGGCACATACTTGCGCTCGTCGGTCTGATCGACCCACACCGCATGGCGCTGGCTGAAGGTGCCGCGGCCCGAATCCTGCCCCGAAAGCCGCACGTTGAAGCCCTCGGTCAGCAGGCTGCCAAACGCCAGCGCCTCCGCCGTCGCCCAGTCAAAGCCCTGGCCTTCGCCGAACATCTGCCGCTTGGCCTCGATCACGCGCGCCAGCGTCTTGTGGATGGTCAGCCCCTCGGGCACCGTCGTCAGCGTCCGGCCCAGCGCGTCGAAGCGCTTCTGGTCGATCCCGGTCGCCACGTTGCGCCGCGCGGTTTCCGGATCGGCCGGCTTGTTGAGCCCGCTCCAGCGTCCGCCAAACCAGTCGGCCTCGTTCGCCTTGTAGCTCTTGGCTGCCTCGAACTCGTTCTCCAAGGTCGCGACGAAGCGGTCCTCGTTCTCGCCCTTCCAGTCCTTGTCGATCACGCCCTGCTCGACGAGGCGGCGCGCATAGATTTCCGAAACCGCAGGATGCTGCTTGATCTTTGCGTACATCAGCGGCTGGGTGAAGCTCGGCTCATCGCCCTCGTTGTGGCCGAAGCGGCGATAGCACCACATGTCGACCACCACATCGCGGCCGAACTTCTGGCGGTAATCGATGGCGAGCTTGCACGCGAAGGTCACCGCTTCCGGGTCATCGCCGTTCACGTGGATGATCGGCGCCTGCACGCCCTTGGCCACATCGCTCGGATAGGGCGAGCCGCGGCTGAACTGCGGGCTGGTGGTGAAGCCGATCTGGTTGTTGATGATGAAGTGGATGCACCCGCCGGTGTTGTACCCGCGCACGCCCGAAAAACCGAAGCACTCCCACACGATGCCCTGGCCCGCAAAGGCCGCATCGCCGTGGATCAGGATGGGGAGCACCTGCTTGTGCTTGCCCTTGCCGATGTCATCACGAAACGCCTGCTGCGCCCGTGCCTTGCCCAGCACCACCGGGTCCACTGTTTCGAGGTGGCTCGGGTTGGGCTGCAGGCTCATATGCACCTTGATCCCGTCGAACTCGCGGTCCGTGCTGGTGCCAAGGTGATACTTCACGTCGCCCGAACCGCCGACGTCCTCGGGGTTCGCGGTGCCGCCGGAAAACTCGTGGAAGATCACGCGGTAGGGCTTGGCCAGCACGTTCGCCAGCACGTTGAGCCGCCCGCGGTGCGCCATGCC
>NZ_JAIEPN010000088.1 GCF_019748365.1 Novosphingobium sp. | reverse complement strand
ATGGGGCTTTTTATTCAACCCAACTGGCCCCTTTTTAAACCGGTGCCTGGCCCGTTTTTATCCCGGTGTTGACACAAGGAAGCGAACCGCATGTCCCTGATCAACACCCCGATCAAGCCCTTTGCCAACACGGCCTACAAGGAAGGCAAGTTCGTCGACATCACCGAGGCCGATATCGCCGGCAAGTGGGCGGTGTTCTTCTTCTACCCGGCCGACTTCACTTTCGTGTGCCCGACAGAGCTCGAGGATCTTCAGGACAACTACGCCGAGCTGCAGAGCATGGGCGTCGAGGTGTTCGGCGTCTCGACCGACACGCACTTCAGCCACAAGGCCTGGGCAGACAGCTCGCCGGCGATCGGCAAGATCACCTACTACCTTGTGGGTGACCAGAACCACACGCTGACCAACGCGTTCGACAACCTGCGCCCCGGCGTCGGCCTTGCCGACCGCGGCACTTTCGTCGTCGATCCGGACGGCGTGATCCAGCTGATCGAGATCACCCCCGAGGGCGTGGGCCGCAACGCTGCCGAGCTCGTGCGCAAGATCAAGGCCGCCAAGTACTGGCGCGAGCACCCCGGCCAGGTGTGCCCGGCCAAGTGGGAAGAGGGCGGCGAGACGCTTGCCCCGTCGATCGACCTCGTTGGCAAGATCTGATCTGAATATCCTTCGCGAGAGCGCCGGCACTCCCCCCACACGGCCTCTCGCAAACCGCCGGGCGGCGGCCTTTCCCTCCCCCTCCGCCGCCGCCCGGCCTCGTTTTCTACCCGCTGCTCTTTCATCCCGCCGGTGATCTTCCGGCGCAGACGAACCCGCCTGCCTGCTTACCTTCAAGGAACCCGGCCCATGCCGCTGCTCGACACCGCCACCACCACCCAGCTCAAGACCTATCTTGGCAACCTGCGCCATCCGATCGAGCTCGTCGCCAGCCTTGGCGAGGGTGCGAAGAGCAACGACATGAAGAGCCTCGTCGAGGAAATCGCGGTCCTGTCCGACAAGGTCACCGCGCGCTTCGATGGCACCGATGCCCGCCGTCCCAGCTTTGCCATCGGCAAGGTCGGAGAGCCCGCGCGCGTCACTTTCGCCGGTCTCCCGCTGGGCCACGAGTTCACCTCGCTGATCCTCGCGCTGCTCCACGTCGGTGGCCATCCGCCCAAGGAAGAGGCCGAGCTGCTCGAAACCGTGCGCGGCCTTGAAGGCCCGCTGCACTTCGAAACGTTCTTCTCGCTCACCTGCCAGAACTGCCCGGATGTCGTGCAGGCGCTCAACATCATCGCCGCGCTCAATCCGCAGGTGACGCATGTCGCCATCGACGGCGCGCTGTTCCAGGACGAAGTCGAGCGGCGCAAGATCATGGCCGTGCCGCAGGTGTTCCTGAACGGCGAGTTGTTCGGCCAGGGCCGCATGGACCTCGCGCAGATCGTGGCCAAGCTCGATACCGGCGCAGTCGCCCGCGCGGCGGAGAAGATCGCGGCCAAGGACCCGTTCGACGTGCTTATCGTCGGCGGCGGCCCGGCCGGCGCGGCAGCGGCGATCTACGCCGCGCGCAAGGGCATCCGCACCGGCGTCGTCACCGAACGCTTCGGCGGGCAGGTGCTCGATACCATGGGCATCGAGAACTTCATTTCGGTCCAGCACACCGAAGGCCCGCGCCTTGTCGCGCAGCTCGAACAACACGTGAAGGACTATGATGTCGACGTGATGAACCTGCAGAAGGCGGTTGGCCTGAAGCCCGCCAACGGCGACGGCCTCGCCACGGTCGAGCTTGAAAGCGGCGCTGCCTTGCGGGCAAAGACGGTCATCCTCTCCACCGGCGCGCGCTGGCGGCAGATCGGTGTGCCGGGCGAGGACGAATATCGCAACAAGGGCGTCGCCTATTGCCCGCACTGCGACGGTCCGCTCTACAAGGGCAAGCGCACCGCGGTGATTGGCGGCGGCAATTCGGGCGTCGAGGCCGCGATCGACCTTGCCGGGATCGTCGCGCACGTCACGCTGATCGAGTTCGACAGCGAACTGCGCGCCGATGCGGTGCTGCAGGCCAAGCTGCGCAGCTTGCCCAATGTCACCGTGATCACCTCGGCGCGTACCACCGAAGTGACCGGCGACGGCGAGAAGGTGACCGGCCTCGTCTACCGCGACCGCAAGACCGAGGAAGAGCACCGGATCGAACTCGAAGGCGTGTTCGTGCAGATCGGCCTCGTGCCCAACACCGAATGGCTGCAGGGCGCGCTCGCCATGACCAATTACGGCGAGATCGAGATCGACAGCCACCTCGCGACGAGCCTCCCCGGCGTCTTCGCAGCGGGCGACGTCACGACCGTGCCCTACAAGCAGATCGTGATCGCGATGGGCGAGGGCTCGAAAGCGGCGCTTTCGGCCTTCGACTACCTGATCCGCCACTGAGCTGCGACCGCCGTATTTTGTCGCTCTGGATCCCCGCCTTTGCGGAGATGACGAGTGCCATTCTTTTCGTCATCCCCGCGATGGCGGGGATCAAGAGCGAACATGCGCAGGTCTTTTCGGACAATCGCATCCGTTTCGCGCTGCACTGCGACAAAGGTTTTGCGTCAGGCCGCGTCGCACCTTAAGGAAATTTCCCCAGACAGCCCCCGCGAGACAGAAAGGCCCGCTCTTGTCGATCGAGACAACGAGGTCCACCGAGACATTGCAGCGCCCTGCGCCCCTCAGCCGGCAGGCCGTCACGCCCGAACTCGATCTAGACGGGCTCGATCAGGTGCTTGGCATTCATGTCGGCACGATCAACACGCTTCTGCTCTCGCGCCTCGAACGCCAGCTTGAAACGTTCAAGGTCACGCCCAAGCAGGTCGCGATCCTCTGGCTCGTCAATGCCAATCCGGGGGTCAAGCAGTCCGACCTCTCGCGCTTCTTCAAGATCGAACGGCCGACCGTCCACCAGTTCGTGCGCCAGCTGACATTGAACGGCCATCTCGTCTCCGAACCCTCGAAGCTCGATCGCCGCGCCGGCGGGCTGTGGATCACCGAGACGGGCACCGCGACGCTCACCGCCGCGCGCGAGATCATCTTCACGGATGAAGCCGAACTGCTCAGCCCGCTGACGGCGGACGAACAGGCGGAGCTCTATCGGCTCATCATCAAGGTCTATCTTTCGGCACCGAGCCGGACCTGAGTCTTTCACGCAGACAAACAGGACATTAAGCTCGGATACAGGTCGTTTGTCCTAGACGGGTGCTGGTTACACAGGGGAGTTTCTCATGACGATTTCGAAGACGGGTCTTGGTTTCATCGCGTTCAGCGCAGCGACAGTCGCGGCGCTTGCGGCGGCCACTGCGGCGCAGGCTGCCCTTCCGGCAGGCGATGCGGCCCGCGGCAAGACGGTCTTCGCCCGCTGTGCGGCCTGCCACGATCTCAACACCGGCGCGATCCGCCTTGGCCCCAGCCTCAAGGGCGTGATCGGCCGTAAGTCGGGCACTTCCGCCAACTTCAGCTACTCGGCCGGCATGAAGGGCAAGGGCGTCACCTGGGGTCCGGATACGCTGGACCAGTTCCTCACCGCCCCGATGAAGTACGTCCCCGGCACGCGCATGGCCTTCCCGGGCCTCAGCAACCCGCAGGACCGCGCCGATGTGATCGCCTATCTCAAGGCTGCGGCGAAGTAAGACCTCGCTGATAACGTTCACTTTTCCGCCCCGCTCCGATCTTGCCGGAGCGGGGCTTTTCGTATGCGGCGCGATGAATCGCCTGATCTTGCGGCGATTTTGTCCACTATGGCGATACGTATGCGCCGCATATGCCGGTGGACTTTCCCGTGCGCCTTGGCACAAACGCAGGGGCAGGGCCGGCGGATAATCGGCCGCTAGGAGAGTTAGACCCCATGGCCATGGCCCCGACAGCCGCCGCTGATTCCGCTTCCGCAAACGATGCCGGCAATATCGATGCGCCCGAGCTGCGCATCTTCGTCATGGCGCTGTTCTTCCTCTTCGGCGGCATCACCTCGCTCAACGATGTGATCATCCCCAAGCTCAAGGACCTCTTCACGCTCAACTACACCCAGGCGATGCTGGTGCAGTTCTGCTTCTTCACCGCCTACGCGGTGATCGGCGTGCCGGGCGCCTTGCTGGTCAAGCGCATCGGCTACATGCGCGGCGCGGCGGTGGGCCTGCTCACGATGATGGCGGGCTGCCTGCTGTTCATTCCCGCCTCGCAAAGCGCGCTCTACGTCCTGTTCCTGTTCGCGCTGTTCATCCTCGCCAGCGGCGTCGTCCTCGTGCAGGTCGTCTCGAACCCGCTGATCTCGCTGCTCGGCCCGGCAAAGACCGCCAGCAGCCGCCTGACGTTCGCGCAGGCGTTCAACTCGCTCGGCACGGTGCTCTTCCCGCTGATCGGCGCGAGCGTGATCCTCGGCAAGATCAAGGATGTGAAGGTCGACGAGCTCGTCGGCCCCGCGCTCGATGCCTACCGCGTCACCGAGAGCCGCCTTGTGGTCAACACCTACATCGGCCTTGCCGTCAGCCTCGCGCTGGTCGCGGCGGTCGTCTGGGCCAACCGCAATCGGCTGAAGGGCGAGAAGCACGAAGCCAGCTCGATCGGCGCGAGCTTCGCCCTGCTGTCGCGCCCGCGCTTCGGTTTCGGCGCGCTATGCATTTTCCTCTATGTCGGTGCCGAAGTCTCGATCGGCTCGGTCATCGTGAACTACCTTGCGCTCCCCACCGTCATGGGCCTCGATCACGAGGCGGCGGGCGGCGAGATCTGGAAGTACTGGTTCGGCGCAATGGTCGGCCGCTTCATCGGCTCGGCGCTGCTGCGCGTGGTAAGCCCCGCCAAGACGCTGGCCGGATGCGCCGCAGGGGCGATCGCCTTGCTGGCGATCTCGACCCACACTTCGGGCCTCGTTTCGGCCTACACGCTGCTCGCCATCGGCCTCATGAACTCGATCATGTTCCCGACGATCTTCACGCTCGCCTGCGAAGGCCTCGGCAAGCGCGCGGCGGATGGATCGGGCATCATCAACGTCGCCATCTTCGGCGGCGCGGTCGTACCGCTCGCCACCGGCGCGCTGGCCGACATGACCGGCAGCCTCACCACCGCGATGCTGCTGCCCGCGCTGTGCTATGCAGTGATCGTCGCCTTCGGCATCTTCGCCGTCCGTCCGGTCGCTCCTCTGGAAGGTTAGAGACGGGTGGGGGTATTTCTACTCCCGCCGTTGACTTTCGTTCGCCTCGGCTCAAATCTGGGGCATGCTCTCGCAAAAGACGCGCTACACGATCCGCGCCCTCCAGCACTTGTCCGATACGTTCGGGCAGGGGCCAGTGCGGCTTGATGCCATCGCCGAAGCGCAGAACATCCCGCGCAAGTTTCTGACCGTCATCCTGTCGGAGATGGCGCGCGAGGGCATCGTGATCTCGCACCGGGGCCGCGAGGGCGGCTACGAGCTTGCGCTCCCGCCCGTCGATGTCCGCTATGGTGACATCATCCGCCTCACACGCGGCAGCCTTGCGCTCACCCCCTGCGCCAGCCGCAATGCGCATGAGACCTGCAACAACTGCCTGCCCGAAGCCGAATGCCGCCTGCGCGGCCTGATGCTCCAGCTGCGCGACGAGATGGCCGCGATGCTCGACCGGATCACGCTGGCCGATCCGATCACGCTCGAACCACCCTTCGAAGAACAGGCCGCATAAGCGAAGCGGCAAAAGCGGCGAACTTCACTTGGCGTTCATTCGCCTGCTGGCTATAGCACCCGCCATGATCGTACCGACTTCCGGCCGCAGCCCGCTGCGCCTTCTCGCACTTGCCGCTGCCACCGCCTTGCTCGGGCTCACTGCGGGCTGCGCCGGCACCAAGGCCAAGAAGGATGTCGCCTACGTCGCGCGTGACGTCGATACGCTCTATGCCGCCGCCAAGGACCGGCTCGACAAGGGCGATGCCAAGCAGGCCGCCGCGCTGTTCGACGAGGTCGAGCGCCAGCATCCTTATTCGCCCTGGGCCCGCCGCGCCCAGTTGATGAGCGCCTTCAGCTACTACGCCGCGCGCGATTATGCGAAGTCGGTGCAGTCGGCGCAGCGCTTCCTGTCGATCCACCCGGGCAACAAGGACGCGCCTTACGCCTACTATCTCGTCGCGCTGTGCTATTACGAGCAGATCAGCGACGTGACGCGCGACCAGAAGATCACCCAGCAGGCGCTCACCGCGCTGACGGAAGTGACGCGCCGCTATCCCAACACGACGTATGCCATCGACGCGCGGCTCAAGCTCGATCTCGTCAACGATCACCTTGCCGGCAAGGAAATGGAGATTGGCCGCTTTTACCAGCGCAGCGGCAAATGGCTGGCAAGCGCGCTGCGCTTCCGCACGGTGATCGACAAGTACCAACAGACCAGCCACACCCCGGAGGCGCTCTACCGCCTTGTCGAGAGCTACCTCGTGCTCGGTCTGCCCGAGCAGGCACAGAAGTCGGCGGCCGTGCTCGGCGCAAACTATCCGGGCAACGAATGGTATGAGCGCGCCTTCAAGCTCATGAACGAAAAGGCGCCGGGTACCACCGCCAGCTGATCACGCCGCCTGGCTGACGGTGCGGGTCCGTGCGGCACTGCCGAGCGCGTGGAGGAACTGGTCGGTTGCATGGTCCCAGCTATAGCTGCTGCCATGCGCCGCTGCGGCCTGGCGGCTGCAAGCCAGCGCCCCGGTGATGGCCTTGGCAAGATTGTCATCAAGCACGCCGACGGCTTGCGGGAGATTGCCATCAGGGCCAAGGCCGCCCGCGCCGACCACGTCGATCGGGCCCGGCACCGGATAGGCGGCGACCGGCAATCCGCAGGCCATGGCCTCGATCATCACCAGTCCGAAGGTATCGGTCCGGCTCGGAAAGACGAAGACATCGGCCGAGCAATAGGCCTGTGCCAACGGCGTGCCGGACAGCGCCCCGAGGAAGTGTGCCTCCGGATAGCGCGCGCGCAGCTGGGCAAGGTCCGGTCCGTTGCCGACCACCACCTTGCTGCCGGGCACGTCCGCAGACAGGAACGCATCGAGGTTCTTCTCGACCGCGACCCGGCCCACATTGAGCATGATCGGCCGCGGCAGGTTTGCCAGCACTTCCAGCGGCGCATGGCCGGTGTGGAACTGGCTGGCATCGATCCCGCGCGACCATGGCACCGCCTGCGTCAGCCCTTGCCCGGCAAGCTCTGCCGCCAGTGTCGGCGTGGAGACCAGCACGGCATGGCTCGAGGCATGGAAGCGCCGCATGATCGGCCAGAACCGGTCCGGGCTCAGCCCCGTGCGCACCGCGGCATACTCGGGAAAGCGCGTGTGGAAGGCACTGGTGAAGGGCACACGGTTGGCCTTGCACCACCCGCGTGCGGACCAGCCGATCGGGCCTTCGGTGGCAATGTGGACGATATCGGGATCAAAATCGCGCAGCATCCGCCGGGTGCGGAAACGCGGCAGCATGGCAAGGCGGATCTCGCGGTAGCCCGGCAGGCCGAAAGTGAAGAACTGGTTCGGCGTGACCAGCATGACCTCATGCCCGCGCGCCGCCACGTGCTCGACCGTGGTCGCAAGGGTGCGGACGACCCCGTTCACCTGCGGGTGCCAGGCATCGGTGCAAAGCGCGATCTTCATGCGTCTTCCGCGATGCGGGCAGCCTCGGCCGCATCCTTCTCGGTCTTGGCGAAAGCTTCTTCAAAGCAGATCGCCGCCCAGTCGACGATCGTGATCGCGCCAAGATAGTCCTCGACCAGCGCGGTGCAGCTTTCGACCCAGTCACCGTCGTTGTAATAGGTCACACCGCCGATCTGGCGGATCTCCGCGCAGTGGATGTGCCCGCAGACGACGCCATCAACGTCCATGTCGCGCGCGGCATGGGCCACGGCTTCCTCGAACGCGCAGACGAACTGCACCGCATTCTTCACCCGCTTCTTGAGGTAGGCCGAAAGCGACCAGTATGGCAGCTTGAACCAGCGGCGGACCTTGTTGAACCAGCGGTTGGCGCGCAGCAGGAAGGCATAGGCCTGATCGCCCAGGAACGCGAGCCAGCGGGCATAGAGCACCACGCCGTCGAACTTGTCGCCGTGCGTCACCAGCAGGCGGCGCCCGTCGGCGGTCACGTGCACGGCTTCGAGCGCGATCTCGACACCGCCGAAGCTCATGCCGGCATAAGGGCGCAGCATTTCATCGTGGTTGCCCGCGATCAGCACCACGCGGGTGCCGCGGTGCGCCATCTTGAGCACGCGGCGCACCACTTCGTTGTGCGCATCGGGCCAGTACCACCCGCGCGAGAGGCGCCAGCCATCGACGATGTCGCCCACCAGATAGAGCGTCTCGCACTCGATCGAGGCGAGGAAATCGAGCAGCATCTCGGCATTGCAGCCGCGCGTGCCGAGGTGGATATCGGATACCCAGACCGTGCGCACCTTGCGCTTGGGGCGGAAACCGCGCGGCTCGGGCAGATCGAGCCAGGCGGGAATGGACTTGGCAAGCTCGGTGGCAGAAGAGGAAAGTCCCCAGGCCTGTGCGCGGCGTGTCATCCCGAAACCCTTGTTCAGCGTGTCAACTGAGCCGAATCCCTGTCACAATCGCATGTCGTTCCCGTGGCACACTGTCACGCCACTGTCATGCCAGACCGGAATCCGCCCGTTTATCCACAGGTTTGCCAACATGGCGCGTTTGCGCTGCGAGCATGGTGACGCGGCGCGGCGGACTGGGTAAGGATCGCGGACGATGCTTACGGGTCTTTCCATCCGCAATGTTGTTCTGATCGAGGCGCTCGACCTTGCGTTCGGGCGCGGGCTTGGCGTGCTCACCGGCGAGACGGGGGCTGGCAAGTCGATCCTGCTGGATTCGCTGGGGCTCGTGCTGGGAGACCGCGCCGATGCCGGCCTGATCCGCGCCGGGACGGACGAGGCGAGCGTGACCGCAACGTTCGAATTCGCCAGCCTGCCCGATGCGCTGGCCTCCGCGCTGGCCGAGGCCGAGATCGCGGTCGAGCCGGGCGAGCCGCTGATCATCCGCCGCCGTCTGCGCTCCGAAGGCGGCAACGCGGTCGGCAGCCGCGCGTTCGTCAATGATCAGCCGGTCAGCGTTGCCTTGCTGCGCGAACTGGCCAAGGGGCTGGTCGAACTGCACGGCCAGCACGATGATCGAGGCCTCGTCAACGCGCGGGGGCATCGCGCCTTGCTGGACCGTTATGCGCGCGCGGAAGTCGGCGAGGTCTCTGCAGCGTGGGACAAGTGGCGGGCGGCGGAGAGCGCACTGGCCGAAGCCAAGGCGCGCCTTGCCGCCGCATCGGCCGAGCAGGATCTGCTTGTCGCCCATCTCGCCGAACTTGCGCTTCTCGCGCCCGAGGTCGGCGAGGAAGCCGAACTCGCCGAGCAGCGCGCATCGATGCAGAAGGGCGAGCGGCTTTCGGGCGACCTTGCCGAATTGCAGCACTTGTGGACGGGTTCGGATTCGGCGCTCGCCAGCTTGCGCAGCGCCTCGCGCCGGCTCGACCGGATCGCGCACGAGCATCCCTTGCTGACCGAAGCGATGGAAGCGCTCGACCGCGCGGTGATCGAGGCCAGCGAGGCCGAAGACAAGCTCGAAAAGGCCGCCGAAGCGCTCTCGCACGATCCGCTGCTGCTTGACCGGATCGAGACGCGGCTGTTCGACTTGCGCGCTGCGGGCCGCAAGCATGGCTGCAGCGTGGATGATCTGCCGGCCCGCATGGCCGAAATGCGTGCCGCGCTGGATCAGATCGAGGGCGGCGAGGCTTCGATCGCCGGTCTTGCCCGTGCCGCTCAGGATGCGGGACTCGATTATCGCGCCAAGGCGGAAAGCCTTTCTGTCGCGCGGGCCGAAGCGGCGCGGCGGCTTGATGCGGCAGTGGCGGCCGAGCTCGCCCCGCTCAAGCTCGATGCCGCGCGCTTCCGCACCGCGGTCGTGCGCCTGCCGGAGGACCGCTGGGGCCCGCATGGTGTCGATGCGGCCGAGTTCCTGATCTCGACCAACCCCGGCGCAGACTTTGCGCCGCTTGCCAAGATCGCCTCGGGCGGCGAGCTGTCGCGCTTCATCCTCGCGCTCAAGGTGGCGCTCGCCGAAGAGGGCGGCGCGGCGACGGTGATCTTCGACGAGATCGACCGCGGCGTCGGCGGCGCGGTGGCCAGCGCCATCGGCGAGCGTCTGGCGCGTCTCGCCGCTGGCGGGCAGTTGCTTGCCGTCACCCACAGCCCGCAAGTCGCCGCGCGCGGGACGGCGCACTACCTGATCGCGAAATCCTCCCAAGGCACCGTCACGCGCACCTCGGTGGTGCAGCTCGATGCGCAAGGGCGGCAGGAGGAAATCGCCCGCATGCTCTCCGGGGCCGAGATCACGCCCGAAGCGCGGGCGCAGGCCGAACGGCTGCTCGAACAGGCATGAGCGCGCATCCGCTGGACCGCCCGATCTGGTCGCTGCTGAACGGTCCGCAGGCTTCGCTGGCCGTGGCAAGCGGCACGGTCTGCCGGATCGACCCAACTTATGGCCCCTTCGCCGCCGCCGCGCCGGGGCATGAGGCGGAACTGGCGGACCTCCTCCTCAGCGCTGATGACGAGATATGGCTGGTCGAAGGAACCGAGCAAGCTGCGCCCGCCGGAACCCGCGTGCTGCGCACCGCGCCGCTGCTGCAGATGATCGCCGATGGTCCGCTGGAGGCGTTCGCCATCGATCCCGAACTCATCCTGATGAACGAAGCCGATGCACCCGAGATGACGGCGCTCGCGCTCGAAACCCAGCCGGGCCCGTGGCGCTCGCACACCCATCGCTATGGTCCGTACTATGGCCTGCGCGAGGAGGGCCGCCTTATTGCAATGGCGGGCGAGCGCATGCGCCCCGCGCCGGGGCTTGCCGAACTCAGCGGCGTCTGCACCGCGCCAGATTGGCAGGGCAGGGGCCTCGCCGGCCGCATGATCCGCCGCGTGCTGGCAGGCTTTCAGGAGCGCGGCGATACGCCGTTCCTGCACAGCTATGCCACCAACACCCACGCGATCCGCCTTTACGAATCGCTGGGCTTCCGGGCACGGATATCGCTGGTGGTGACAGTGCTGGGGAGGGCCGATTGACAAAGCACGGCCTTGAAGCCCCCTCCTCTTCAGAGGAGGGGGTTGGGGGGGGTGGCCCCATGCGCCGCACCTTGCTTGATCGCGCCGCCAGGATGCGCCGCGAGCCTACGGAACCGGAGCGCCTCCTCCGGCTCGAGCTCAAGGACCGCCGCCTTGGTGGTTTCAAGTTCCGCCGCCAGACCACGATTGGCAATCGTATTGTCGACTTCTTCTGCCCCGAGAAAGGTCTTGTCATTGAGATCGACGGGCATACCCATGACCGCGAGCGCGATTTGAGTCAGGATGCGGAGCTTGAACGCAGGACCGGCTTCCGGACGGTCAGGTTCACCAACGGAGACGTGATGCATAACAGGGAAGGCGTGAAGCTGGCGCTTCTGGCCGTTTTGCAGGCAAGCAATGATCGTTGGGGCGGGCGCTGCAGCACCACCCCCAACCCCCTCCTCTGAAGAGGAGGGGGCTATGCCTGATATGTCCGAAGCCGATGCCGCGAACGAACTGATGCGCCTTGCGCGTCAGATCGCGCATCACGACCAGCTCTATCATGCGCAGGACGCGCCCGAGATCAGCGACGCGGAGTATGATGCGCTGGTGCGCCGCAATGCCGAGCTTGAGGCAGCGTTCCCCCACCTGATCCGGGCTGACAGTCCCAGCCGCAAGGTGGGGCACGAGGTGGCCGCCTCGCCGCTCGGCAAAGTGGCGCACGAGGTTCGCATGATGAGCCTCGACAACGCCTTCTCCGATGAGGAAGTCGAGGAATTCGTGGCCCGCGTGCGGCGCTTCCTGGCGCTGCCGGCAGACGCCGAAGTGGTGATGACTGCCGAGGACAAGATCGACGGCCTATCCTGCTCGCTGCGCTACGAGAACGGGCAGCTTGTGCGCGCCGCCACGCGTGGTGACGGGCAAGTGGGCGAGGACGTCACCGCCAATGTCGTCCATATCCGCGATATCCCGCAGGTTCTCAGCGGTGATGCCCCCGCCGTGTTCGAGATCCGCGGCGAGGTCTACATGGCCAAGGCCGATTTCGCCGCGCTCAATGCCGCGCAGGAGGAGAAGGGCGAAAAGCTCTTCGCCAACCCGCGCAATGCCGCCGCCGGTTCGCTGCGCCAGAAGGACGCCAGCGTCACCGCGAGCCGCCCTTTGCGCTTCCTCGCCCATGGCTGGGGCGCGGCGAGCGTGGTGCCGGGCGAAACGCAGTTCGATGTGATGCAGCAGATTGCCGCATGGGGCGTGCCGGTCTCGCCGCTCCTGGTGCGCTGCCATTCGGTCGAGGCGATGGTCGCGCATTTCCGCAGCATCGGCACGCAGCGGCCGGGCCTGCCCTATGATATCGACGGCGTGGTCTACAAGGTTGACCGGCTCGACTGGCAGGACCGCCTCGGCTTCGTGGCGAAAGCCCCGCGCTGGGGCCTTGCGCGCAAGTTCCCCGCCGAGCGCGCCGAGACGGTGATCGAGGCGATCGATATCCAGGTCGGCCGCACCGGCAAGCTGACCCCGGTGGGACGTCTGCGTCCGGTGCTGGTGGGCGGCGTCACCGTCACCAATGTCACGCTCCACAACCGCGACGAGATCGGGCGGTTGGGCCTGCGCGTAGGGGACCGCATTGTGCTCCAGCGCGCGGGCGATGTGATCCCACAAGTCGTGGACAACCTGACGCGCGAGGAGCCGCGCGAGGCCTATCATTTCCCCGATCATTGCCCCGAATGCCAGTCCGAAGCCGTGGCCGAGGAAGGCGAAGTCGATGTGCGCTGCACTGGCGGCCTGATCTGCCCGGCGCAGCGCGTCGAGCGGTTGCGGCACTTCGTCAGCCGGGGTGCACTCGATATCGAGGGGTTGGGCGAGAAGACGATTGTCGAGTTCTTCGGGCTGGGCTGGCTGGAAAGCCCCGCCGATATTTTCCGCCTCCACCAGCGCCGCAGCGAGATCGTCGGGCGTGAGGGGTGGAAGGACAAGTCTGTGGATAACCTGTTGGCAGCGATCGAGGCCAAGCGCCAGCCCGATGCCGCCCGCCTCCTCTTCGGCCTCGGCATCCGCCATGTCGGCGCGGTGACGGCGCGCGATCTGATGAAGCGCTTCACCACGCTGCCGGCACTGCGTGCGGTGGCGCAGCGGGCCAAGGCGGAAGACGCTGAAGCAACGGCGGAACTGCTGGGAATCGAAGGCGTCGGCCCGGTGGTGGTCGAGGCGCTGGGCGATTTCTTCCATGAGCCGCACAATGTGGCGGTGTGGGACGACTTGCTCTCTGAGGTCACGCCGCCGGACTACATCGTCGAGACCAAGGCGAGCGCGGTGGCGGGCAAGACCGTGGTCTTCACCGGCAAGCTCGAAACCATGAGCCGCGACGAGGCCAAGGCGCAGGCCGAGGCGCTGGGCGCGCGGGCGGCGGGTTCGGTTTCAGCCAAGACCGATCTGGTCGTGGCAGGCCCCGGCGCGGGCTCGAAGCTCAAGCAGGCGGCGGCACTCGGCATCGAAGTGATCGACGAGGCGGCCTGGGCCGAAATCGTCAAGGCGGCGGGGTAGCGGCGCATGATCCTGCTGGCGATGGCTGCGGCCGCGATGACGATGGCAAACCCGAATGAAGGGCGCGTGCGCCGCGAAATGCGGGCTGCACCGCGTGTGGTGCGCGAGTTCGTCGTTCGGCGCGCAGGGTGCAACCATTGGGGCGGCGAGGAAGGCTATGACGCGGAGCGGACCGCGCAGATTGCCGAGGCTGCGCGCAAACTGCGCTGCCGCTGGATCGACCTCGACGAACGGCGCCTCAAGCGGCGTTATGCGAAATCCCGCAGCGTGATCTGGCTGCTCAAGACAACCCGCGATTGGGACACCATTCCATGACTTTCGAAGACCTCACGCCCATCGGCACCGAAGCGGGCACTTTGCTCAAGGCGAAGGGCCAGAGCATTGCCGTTGTCGATGGCGCAACCGGCGGGCTGATTTCCGCCGCGCTGCTCGCCATGCCGGGCGCTTCGGCCTACTATCGCGGCGGCGGCGTGATCTACACGCTGAAGGGCCGCCGCATGGTGCTGGGGCACGAGCCGGGTTCGCTGCGCGGCCTTACTTCAGCGACCGAAGCCTATGCCCTGGCGCAGGCGCGGCTGATCCGGTCGCGCTATGAAAGCGATTGGGGCGTGGCGGAGACCGGCGCGGCAGGGCCGGGCGTCCATTCGCTCGGCGTCGCATCGGGCACCAGTGCGGCGGCGGTGGTCGGTCCTGACTACGAGGCCGCGCTGATCATCGAGACCGGGCATGACGACCGCCTCGCCAATATGGTCGCCTTCACCCACAACGCCCTGTCGCTGCTGCTCAGCGCGCTGTCCGCCGCCTGAGCCAAAGGATCGACCAGTTGCCGCGCTGCATCCGCGCGCGCAGCGAGAAGCCTGCGCGGGTATAGGCGGCGCGCACCGTCGGCTCCTGCGTGGTGAGCAGCCCCGCCAGCAGCACGCTG
Organism: Novosphingobium sp.; assembly: GCF_019748365.1. Taxonomy (GTDB): domain Bacteria; phylum Pseudomonadota; class Alphaproteobacteria; order Sphingomonadales; family Sphingomonadaceae; genus Novosphingobium. Next base: position 22,112 of record NZ_JAIEPN010000088.1, on the reverse strand, counting down.
CCACCGGGCGAGACGGCCTTGCGGAAATCGGGGGCCAGTTCGGCGAGCGGTCCGGCGAGGATATTGGCGATCAGCAGATCATAAGGCGCGGCGGCGCGCAGCAGCGGATGCGCCATGCCCGGCGCGATCACCATGGCCAGCTTGCCCGGGCCATCGCCCAGTGTGACCCCGTTGAGCGCGGCATTCTCCGCCACCACCGGCCCGCACACCGCATCGATATCGCTCGCCGTCGCCCGCGCGCGCGGCCAGAGATGGAGCGCGGCAAAGGCGAGGAGGCCGGTGCCCGTGCCGATATCGGCCAGATTGCGGATGACGAGGCCCTGCGCCTTGATATGCGCGAGCATGGCAAGGCAGCCTGAAGTCGTCTCGTGGTGCCCGGTGCCGAAGGCCTGACTGGCGGGTATCACGAAGTCCCTGAGGCCCGGCACGGGCGGATGGTCCGGCGTGCGGACGTGGAACGGCCCTTCGGTGAACGGTTCGACATTGTGCTGGCTCAGCGTCACCCAGTCGGCATCGGCCAGTTCCTCGATGATCAGCGCGGGCGCGCCATCGGCAAACAGCGTGGCAATCGCGGCCTTGTCTTCCGTGGTCGGCATGCGCTCCAGCCAGGCTTCCAGCTGCCAGGCATCGGGGTCAGCCGGATCGATCTGCCCCCCGCCGAGCACGATCGAGAAGTCCCAGTCCTCAGCGTCCTCATGCGCGACGAGGGCTGCGCGCACGACTTCGGCCGCAGCGCGGACGGTGATTTTCCAGCTCACTTGGTTTCCTTTTTGAGCAGCGCGTTCAGCCGCTCCTGCCCGCCTTTGGCGTAATTGCGGCAAGCGTGTGCCGGTGCGAGCGGTTCCTCGCCCAGCATCCGCTCGAAGAGGCTGCTGGCAGACGGATGCGGCGTCACGAGAATGCCGCAGCGGCGCGCGGCAATCGCGGCGAAGGTGCGGCGGAACCGTGCGACGACTTCGGGGTGGTCGCTGAAGCGATAGGGCGGCGCAGCAAGGGCGGAGATGCTGTCGATATAAGTGATCGCGGCGCAGCGCTTGCCCGCGCAGCTCTGCCAGCTCCAGCTGGTCGAGCCCCTGGTGTGCCCCGGCGTGAGCGACGCCGTCAGGCGCAGCGGGCCGACGCGCACGACGGAGCCCGAGTGGACGATCTGGTCGGCCTTCACGGGCGCAATCGCGTGGTCCTTGAGGTCGGTGAACTGCGAATCTTCCGGATCGGGCCTGCCCGTGGCGAGCAGAGCGGCGGCGGGAGCGCTCAGCGCCACCCTAGCGCCCGTCGCCCTGATCATCGCGGCGAGGCCGCCGACGTGATCCCAGTGCTCGTGGCTGGTCACGATCCAGCGGATGTCCGCCGGGTCGAAGCCCAGCGCGCGGATATTGGCGAGGATCGCAGGCGCGGCCTCCTCGGTCACCGCATCGACGAGCACATGGCCCTGCGGCGAAGTGACGAGCAGCGCCGTGACGGTACACGTCCCGACGTAATACGTGTTCCCGTAAAGCCGGGCCGGCGGCGCGGGGGCGGAGAAATCGTCCTTCCCCTCGCACTGCTTCACGATTGCCTGCGTGGCGGCGCGGTCCGGACCTGACGGGGCGGGCTTGGCCAGTGCAAGGCCCGGTGCCAGCAGGAGGGCCAGAAGGGCGAGCGCCCTAGCGGACAAAGCTGGCTCCATTCGCATCGATCACGGCTCCTGTCATGCTGGGCGGTGCATCGAGCGCGCAGAACACGCCGATGGCGGCGATTTCCTCTGGCGTCGCGACGCGGCCGAGCGGGATGTCCGCGAGCAGGCCCGGTCCGCCCCGGCTTGCCAGGTAGTCCCCCGCCATATCGGTGTTGGTGAAGCCTGGTGTCACCGCAAAGCTCAGGATGCCTTGCGCCGCATAGCCACGCGCGATGGTCTTGTGCATGGCGATCATCCCGCCCTTGGCCGCCGCATAGTGCCAGTGCGCCGGCGAATCCCCGCGATAGGCGGCGCGGCTTGCTATATGCACGATCCGCCCGCCGACGCCGCGCGCCTGCCAGTGGCGCACCGCAAGGCGTGAAAGCTGCGCGGCGGCGGTGAGGTTGATCCGCAACGTCTCTTCCCAGCCATCGAGCCACGCGATGTCCGAGGCGTCGATGGGATTGGCGGCGAAGAGCCCGGCATTGTTGACGAGAATGTCGATCGTGCCGCCAGCTGCCGCGAGCGCCTGCTCCCACAGCATTTCCGCCGATGCCGGTTCACCCAGATCAGCGCCGATCACGTTCAGTGCGGCTCTGCGGCCATGGCGAATGACCGCCGCGCCGCGCGCTTCCAGCGCGGTGGCGAGCGCGGCTCCGATGCCCCGGGTCGAGCCGGTGACTAAAATGACAGGTGCTTGCATCACTCAGCGCTCTACCAGCGAATATGGGGTGTGCAACAGAGGCAGGGCGATTGCCCCGTCGCGATAGTTGCACACCCGGCCATTTGGGCTAATACGAATCGCACTCGCTTCATGCTCCAGGGGCATGAGAGGTTTTGGTAATCTAATTAGGGGGTTCTATGGCGCAGGCGCCCGGCAAGAGGCCACTATCGCCGCATCTCGAAATCTGGCGCTGGGGTCCGGCCATGCTGGTCTCGATCCTGCACCGCATCACCGGCAACGGGCTTGCCTTTGCCGGCCTTGGCCTGCTGCTCTGGTGGGTCGGCGCACTGGCCGGCGGCCCGGCCAGCTACCAGACCTTCCTCGATTGGGTGTGGCTCGCGCCCGCTGGCGGTCTGCAGAGCGCTACGGCCCTGCTCGGCAAGATCGCGCTTGTCGGCCTCACCTGGGCGTTCTTCCAGCACATGGCCACTGGCATCCGCCATTTCGTGCTCGATATCGGCGCGGGCTATGAACTCGAAGCCAATGCGCGCTGGTCCTCGCTGACGATGCTGTTCTCGGTCGCCGCGACCAGCCTGTTCTGGGCTTACGTGCTGCTGCACTGATCCCTTCACCGATCCTGCGATCCATACCCTTTTCAAGGACATTTCATGGGTAACGGTACTTCCATCGGCCGCGTGCGCGGTCTCGGCTCCAGCCACCACGGCACGCACCATTTCCTGTCGTCGCGCCTGACCGCTGTCGGCAATCTCGTGCTGATCCCGTTCCTGATGGTCAGCCTCGCGCTCATGCCCTCGCATGACTACGCGACGGTCCATGCCTGGGCGGCCAAGCCGCTGCCCGCCACCGCGCTGATCCTCATCATGATCAACACCTTCCAGCATGCGCGCCTCGGCATCCAGGTCATGCTGGAAGACTATGTCCACGATGATGGCGGCAAGATTGCCGCCTGGCTGTTCGTCAATTTCGTGCCGTTCGCGGGCGCTGCCTTCGGCATTGTCTCGGTCGTGCGCATCGCTCTCGGGGGCGCCTGAGCCATGGCTTCCAATTCTGCCTACAAGATCATCGACCATACCTACGATACCGTCGTCGTCGGCGCCGGCGGTTCGGGCCTGCGCGCCACGATGGGTTCGGCTCAGGCGGGCCTTCGCACCGCCTGCATCACCAAGGTCTTCCCGACCCGCTCGCACACCGTTGCCGCGCAAGGCGGCATCGCCGCCAGCCTGGGCAACAACAGCCCGGACCATTGGACCTGGCACATGTACGATACCGTCAAGGGTTCCGACTGGCTCGGCGATCAGGACGCGATCGAATACATGGTGCGTGAAGCCCCGGCCGCGGTCTATGAACTGGAGCATGCTGGCGTCCCCTTCAGCCGCAACGCCGAAGGCACGATCTACCAGCGCCCGTTCGGCGGCCACATGCAGAACATGGGCGAAGGCCCGCCGGTCCAGCGCACGTGCGCGGCAGCGGACCGCACCGGCCACGCCATGCTCCACGCGCTCTATCAGCAGAGCCTGAAGTACGACGCGGACTTCTTCATCGAATACTTCGCGATCGACCTGATCATGGAGCCCGGCGCGAACGGCGTGCCCGAATGCCGCGGCGTGATCGCCATGTGCATGGACGACGGCTCGATCCACCGCTTCCGCAGCCACGCGGTGGTGCTGGCGACCGGCGGCTATGGCCGCTGCTACTTCACCGCGACTTCGGCCCACACCTGCACGGGTGATGGCGGCGGCATGGTGCTGCGCGCAGGGCTCCCGCTGCAAGACATGGAATTCGTTCAGTTCCACCCTACCGGCATCTACGGCGCGGGCGTGCTCATCACCGAAGGCGCGCGCGGCGAAGGTGGCTACCTCACCAACTCCGAAGGCGAGCGCTTCATGGAGCGCTATGCGCCTTCCGCGAAGGACCTCGCCAGCCGCGACGTCGTCAGCCGCTCGATGGCGCTCGAAATCCGCGAAGGCCGCGGCGTCGGCCCGCACAAGGACCACATCTTCCTCCACCTCGATCACATCGATGCGAAGGTGCTGGCCGAACGCCTGCCGGGTATCACCGAAAGCGGCAAGATCTTCGCGGGCGTCGATCTCACCCGCCAGCCGCTCCCCGTGGTGCCGACCGTGCACTACAACATGGGCGGCATCCCCTGTAACTACCACGGCGAAGTCGTGACGATCGGCCCGGACGGCAATCCGGAAACCGTCGTCCCTGGCCTCTTCGCGGTGGGCGAGGCGGCCTGCGTTTCAGTCCACGGCGCGAACCGCCTCGGCTCCAACTCGCTGATCGACCTTGTCGTGTTCGGCCGCGCCACGGGTCTCCGCCTCAAGGAGATCATCAAGCCCGGCTCGTCGCACAAGGCCCTGCCGAAGGACAGCGCCGACATGGCACTCACCCGCATCGACACGTTCCGCCACGCCAATGGCGGCTCGCCGACGGCGCAAGTGCGGATCGAGATGCAGCGCACGATGTCTGCCCACGCCGCGGTGTTCCGCACCGACGAACTGATGAGCGAAGGCAAGACCAAGCTGGCGGCGACGTACGAGCGCATGGCCGATATCAAGGTCTCGGACCGCTCGCTGATCTGGAACTCGGACCTGATCGAAACGCTCGAGCTCGACAACCTGATCGCGCAAGCCTCGGTCACGATGCATTCGGCCTCGAACCGCAAGGAAAGCCGCGGCGCCCATGCGCACGAGGATTTCCCCGATCGTAACGATGGCGAGTGGATGAAGCACACCGTCAGCTGGTTCGATGGCTGGGGCGGCAAGGGCGGCGGCGTGAAGCTCGATTACCGCCCGGTCCATGAATACACGCTCACCGACGACGTCGAGTACATCAAGCCCAAGAAGCGCGTGTACTGATCATGCCCGCGCTCCGCGGATGGAAGCTGTTGATGGCCGGGTTTGCCCTTGCGGCAGGCCCGGCCATTGCCGTTGCGGCGCCTGAAAACACGGCTTTGCCCGATCCCCTGCAGGCAGGCTGGAAAGGCCAGCACGTCTGCGAACTGCTCAAGGACAATGCACAGATGCGCGTCCTGCGCTGCACCTTTCCGCCGGGCTGGGGGCATGAGCGGCATTACCACGCGCCGCACTGGGGCTATATCCTTGAAGGCTCGACCATGCGCATCACGACTGCAAGCGGCACGGTTGTGCGCGAGCTCAAGGCGGGTGACAGCTGGTGGAGCGACGGGATCGCCTGGCACGAGGGTGTGAACATCGGCAAGACCACCGGCGTCTATCTGATCGTCGAATCCAAGGGCTAGTTCAGAACTCCACCACAATGCTCGTCGGCCCGTGCTTGACACGGGCCTGGGCTTCTTTCTCCGCGCATCGAAGCGGACGGCCTCCGCAAGCGCAGCGCGCCGCATTTTTCCTACAGCGCGACTTTCCGCTAAAGTCCGGGCCGGGATGCACGCTGCCTCCCGCGCTCTTTGAAACTGTCTGTCCCGTGCGATAACGCATGCTCACCCAAACGTGTTCGCGTGTCACCCTGCGCGTGTAAAACCGTTTAGAACCAATACCTTTATCTCTGAGATTCAGGGCGACACCAGTGTAACTTGTGTAACCCTGAAATGTCCCGATTGTTCCATCGGCGCTCATCTTCGGCGGGATGTCCTACCTGTCGTTGATCGGCATCCTGTCAGCCATTCGCCGAAACGACGGTGATCGCCGGTCAGCAAGCAGGCAGGGCAGGTCTGCCCGATCACCGAACCGGAAAGGACTTGCCCGATGCCTCTTCACAAATGGACCATGCTGACAGCAGGCGCCGCGCTGCTGGCCATGGGCAGCATGGCCGCTGCTCAAACCTCTGCCGAAAGCTCCGTGAGCCCGCCTGCGCCGCCCGCTCCTCCCGAAGCGCCTTATGTCGACCGTGCCGAGATCGACCGGGAAGTGGCCGAAAGCATGGCGGAAGCCCGCGCCAGCATGGCCGAAGCGCAGAAGGAAATTGCCGAGGCACGCAAGGAGGTCCTCAGCGAAAAGGACATGCCCGCAAAGGCCCGCGCGCAGGCGCTCGCCGCGCTCGACAAGGCCGAACGCGACGTGGTGCATGCCTTGTCGCAAGCGCGCGACTGATCGTCAGCGGCGGCGGCGGGCCTTCGCGCGCTTCGCAGGCTTGGCCTTGGTCTCGGGTGCCGGCGCGGCTGTCTCCGTCGCCGCTCCCGCCTGCAGCGCGGCGATCTGCGCTGCCGTTGCCGCGCGGGCCGGATAGCGACAACCGCGCGCCTGCCCGTAGCCCTTGAGGAACGCGCGGCGGCTCGCCCCGGCATAGAGCGCCACCTGCCACTGCCGCTCGCGGCCGGCCGCGCCCGTCACTTCGCGCAGGACCCCGCCGAACGGGATGAAGCTGTTGATCACCGATTTGGCCACCTGGCCCATGGCATTGCCGCGCTTCTCGCCGCGCGTCTTGTCGGTCATCACGTCGATGTCCGGCCCGAGCACGGCGTCAAGCCGCGAGACTTCCGCCCCGATCGCGCGGCAGGTGCGCATGCCGGAAACGCCATAGGTATCCTCGCGGGCGGCAACGAGGATCGGCGGAATCTCGTCCTTCTTGATGTTGAGATTTTCAAGCGGCGTCGCCACGACATCTTCCGCCGTCACGTTCGAGGGTGCGACCACCGTCTGCGCGGAGGCTCCCGTGCCTGCCACGCCGAACAGGAAGGCGATGGCTAGATGGCTGTGTTTCATGATGTGTTCCCGCTTTGCCAGCATATTGGCTGCCGCCTCATTGGGTTCCCTGCGATGTCCCTGCGCTGAACGTGTCGCAGGCATCCTCGTTTCCGGTTTCGAGCCCCTTGCGCAGCCAGGCCATGCGCTGGGCGCTGCTGCCGTGAGTAAAGCCTGCTTCCACCGGCGTGCGCCCGGCCGAAGCCATCAGCGCGTCATCGCCGATCTGGTGCGCCGCGCGCAGGCCTTCCTCGATATCGCCGGGATCGATCCGGTCCTTGTTGCGCGCGGCCCAGACACCGGCATAGCAATCGGCCTGCAGCTCGAGCCTGACCGACAGCCGGTTGGCCATCGGCGGATTGCGCCGCTGCGCCTCGCTCACCTGCTGTGATGTGCCGACAAGGTTCTGCACATGGTGGCCATATTCGTGCGCCATCACATAGGCCCGCGCGAAATCGCCGCCCGCACCGAGCTGCTTGTCCATCTCGGTGTAGAAATCGGTGTCGATGTAGATGCCCTGATCTGCTGGGCAATAGAACGGCCCCATCGCGCTCTGCGCCTCGCCGCAGCCCGATTGCCCCTCACGCGAATAGAACACCAGCTTGGGTGCGCTGAACTCGATCCCCGCCTTGGCGAACAGCGGGCTCCACGTCTTGTTGAGCGAGGCGAGCGCATTGCAGCTCTCGCGGCTGAAGGTATTCACGGAGCAACTCTCGGCAAGGCTTCCCGGCCTGCCGGGCAGGGCCTGCGGCGGCGCGGACCCTTGCAGGTTCTGCAAGGCGCCCAGCGTCTGCAGCGGGTTGATCCCGAAGACGAGCGCACCCACCAGCGCGATGATCAGGCTGCCGCAGCCGATCTTGCCGCCAGGGCCACCAAACCCGCCGCCACCGCCGCGCTGGTCCTCGACCTCGATCGAATTGTCGAAATCATCGAGCCGCATTGTCTGCCCTCCTGCTTCCCGCAACGGATTGCCCACAACCCGGCCCGACCCGCAAGAGGGAAGCGTCCGATTGCCCTGTCGGCAGAGGGAACTTGCGCAGGTCCACCGCTTTTGCCAGCAAGTGAAGCCACGTTAGGACGTTCGGGGATATCGATGAGTCGTTGTGGGTGAACCGCTTGCCATGATCACCTCTACCCCGACCGATATCCGGCTTCGGCAGCGCAGGCGATTGGCGGGGATTTGCCTTGCCGCACTTGCCCTCGTGCCCATCGCGTGCAGTGCCGCCGCCCCCACCAAGCGGCAGCTCATGCAGATCGAGGCGCAGCTTCGCCAGCATGTCGTCACGCTTTCCAGCGACGAATATGGTGGCCGCGAACCGGGCACCCCGGGGGAGACGCTGACCCTTCGCTACCTCGCGCGCCAGTGGTTCGATATCGGCCTTGAATCCGGTACGAATGATCCGGGCAATGCCTGGTTTGCCCCTGTCGAGCTGGTGGAGCGCGTACCGCAGGGCTCGCGCGCGCAGTTCATGCACGGCAAGCGGCGGGTTGCGGTGCCCGAGAGCGGGTACTTCGTCGTCACGTCGGGCCTGCGCAGCCTGATCGAGAACGCGCCGCTCGTCTATGTCGGCAAGAACACCGGCGGGGAAGGGGCGCGGACCGAACTGGCCGGGCGCGTCGCGGTGATCCTGGATAGCGAAGCGCCGCCGCCCGAGCCGGTCAAGCCCGGCCCCGGCGGCCCGGCCGCCCGAACGGTGGACCGCGCCGGCAAGCTGCTGGAGAACGGCGCGGCAGCGGTCCTCACCGTTCTTGATGGCGAACGCACGCTTGAGGACGTCATGGCCCGGCGCCGCCGGGCCGGCTATGCGCTTTCCGGCGAGCGGCTTGGCGGCGATATCGAGGTGTTCCTCTCGGCCGATACCGCAAGTCAGGTTCTTGCCGCCTCGGGCGCGCCCGGTCTTGCTGCGCTGCAGGCGGTCGGCGCGGCACCGGGGTTTATCGCGAGGCCCCTGGGCATCACCGGATCTTTCGAGGCGACCAACCGCGAGACGCGGATCAAGACGCACAACCTGATCGGCAAGCTGGAAGGCCGCCGTCCCGGCAGCGGCGCGATCGTGCTGATGGCGCACTGGGACCACTTCGGCAAATGCGCCGCGCCGCCGGCCGAAAAGCTGATCTGCCCGGGCGCGGTGGACAATGCCTCGGGGCTGGCTGTCATCACCGAAGTCGCGCGCCAGCTTTCCGCAGGCAAGCCGCTCGACCGCGACGTCTATCTTCTCGCCACGACCGGCGAGGAGCTCGGCCTGCTCGGCGCGCAGGCCTTTGCCGAGAACCCGCCGCTGCCGCTCGGCAATGTGGTGGCCGCGTTCAATGTCGACAGCACCGGACTGGTCCCGGCGGGGCTGCCGGTCAGCGTGGTGGGGCAGGGCATGACCCGGCTCGATCCGGGCATCGCCAAAGTGCTCAAGACGATGAAGCGCAAGCTTGCAACGGGCGACGGCGCCAATGCCTTTGCCCGGCGGCAGGACAGTTGGGCGCTGATGCAGCACGATGTCCCCTCGGTCATGGTCAGCACGAGCTATTCGGACCCGGCGCGGCTTGAGGTCTTCATGGACAATATCTACCACCGCCCCGCCGATGAAGCCTCGCGCGTGATCTATGGCGGCATGATCGACGATGTGCTCATCCAGACCGAACTGGTGCGCTTTTTTGCCGATGCAAAGGCGTGGCCGGCCGCAGGTGCAAAGCCCTAGCCTAAACCGCCCGGCTTGATTACATGGGCCGCCACGATTCTCCCCTAACGGCAAGTGGCGCACCCCATGGATATCCCTCTCGGCCTTACCTTTGACGACGTCCTCCTGCGCCCCGGCGCATCGGACATGGTGCCGACGCAGGCCGATACCCGCACACGCCTGACCAGCTCGATCACGCTCAACATCCCGGTGATTTCCGCCGCGATGGACACCGTCACCGAAGCCGACATGGCGATCGTGATGGCGCAGCTGGGCGGCATCGGCGTGCTCCACCGCAACCTCACCGTCGAGCAGCAGGCCGCCGCCGTCCGCGCGGTCAAGCGCTTCGAGAGCGGCATGGTGGTCAACCCCATCACCGTCACCCCGGATGCCACGCTGGGTGATGCCCAGGCGATCATGCGTGCCAACAAGATCAGCGGCATCCCGGTGGTCGAGGCGAGCGGCAAGCTCGTCGGCATCCTGACAAACCGCGACGTGCGCTTTGCCGACAATCCCGCGCAGCCGGTGCACGAGTTGATGACGCATGAGAACCTTGCGACGGTGAAGCTCGGCACGTCGGGCGACGAGGCGCGCCGCCTGCTGCACCAGCGCCGGATCGAGAAGTTGCTGGTGGTCGACGATGCCTTCCGCTGCATCGGCCTGATCACGGTGAAGGACATCGAGAAGGCCGTCACTTATCCCGACGCCACCAAGGATGCCGCCGGACGCCTGCGCGTCGCCGCGGCAACCACGGTTGGCGAGAAGGGCCTTGAACGCACCCGCGCGCTGGTCGAGGCCGAATGCGATGTGATCATCATCGATACTGCCCACGGCCACAACCGCGATGTCGCCCGTGCGGTCGAGGCGGTGAAGGCCATGTCGAACACGGTGCAGGTGATCGCGGGCAACGTCGCCACGGCAGAAGCGACGCGCGCGCTGATCGACGCCGGGGCTGACGGCGTGAAGATCGGCATCGGGCCGGGCTCGATCTGCACCACGCGCATCGTCGCCGGTGTCGGCGTGCCGCAGCTCACCGCTGTGCTCGAATGTGCTGCCGAAGCGGCCAAGTCGGGCGTGCCGGTGATTGCCGATGGCGGCCTGCGCACTTCGGGTGATGCGGCCAAGGCGCTCGCGGCGGGGGCGAGCACGATCATGGTCGGCTCGATGCTCGCCGGCACCGAAGAAGCGCCGGGCGAGACGTTCCTCTATCAGGGCCGCGCCTACAAGTCGTACCGCGGCATGGGCTCGGTCGGCGCAATGGCGCGCGGCTCGGCAGACCGCTACTTCCAGCAGGACATCAAGGACTCGATGAAGCTGGTGCCCGAAGGCATCGAAGGCCAGGTGCCTTACAAGGGCCCGGCCAAGGATGTCGTCCATCAGCTTGTCGGCGGCATCAAGGCGGCGATGGGTTATACCGGCAGCCCGACGCTTGAGGCGCTGCGCGAGAACGCGAAGTTCGTTCGCATCACGAATGCAGGCCTGCGCGAAAGCCATGTCCACGATGTGGCGATCACCCGCGAGGCGCCGAACTATCCCTCGCGCTGAGCCCATTTCATGACCCCCGCAGCGCGGGTGCAATCGGCGATCGAAGTGCTCGACGCGGTGATCGCCTCGGTGCGGCGCGAAGGCGCCTCGGCCGAGCGTGTCGCCGCCGAATGGCTCAGGGCACGCCGCTTCATCGGCTCAAAGGACCGCCGCGCGATCCGCGATCTGGCGTGGAATGCGATCCGCCTGTGCGGTGAGGTTCCCGCCACCGGCAGAGCGGCCATGCTGGCGCTCGCCAAGGACGATCCGGTGCTCGCTTCCCTGTTCGATGGTTCGCGCTATGGCCCTGCGCCGATCCTTGCAGACGAACCCGTGGCGGCCCCCGGGCTCGCCCCGGCGTGGCTGGAGGAGCGGCTCGTTGCCTCCGGCATCCTGCGTGATCGGGGCGCCGCCTTGCTGGGCCGCGCGCCGCTCGATCTGCGCGCCAACCGCCTCAAGACCACGCGCGACCGGCTTGCCGCCACGCTTCCGGTGCCCTCCACGCCGACGCAGGCACGCGATGCCCTGCGCTTGCCCGGCGGCACCCCGGTCGAGACCTGGCCGGCCTTCGCCGAAGGGCTGTTCGAGGTGCAGGATACCGGCAGCCAGCTGACCTGCAGTGCGCTTGAGGTTGTTCCGGGCGAAGCCGTCGTCGATCTGTGCGCCGGGGCAGGGGGCAAGACGCTCGCGCTCGCTGCCGCGATGCAGGGCGAAGGCCACCTCATCGCCTGCGATATCGATCGCACGCGCCTCTCGCGTCTTGGTCCGCGCGCCCACCGGGCCGGCGCGCAGGTCGAAACGCGGCTCCTCAATCCCGGCCGCGAGATGGAAGCGTTGGCCGACTGGCAGGGCAAGGCCGATGCGGTCATGATCGATGCGCCCTGCTCCGGCACCGGCACCTGGCGTCGCGGCCCCGAAGCGCGCTGGCGGCTCACCCCGCAAAGCCTTGCCCGCTATGCCCGGATGCAGGCCGATGTGCTGCGGATCGGCGCCGCGCTGGTGCGCCCCGGCGGGCGGCTGACCTACGTCGTCTGTTCGCTGCTCGATGCCGAGGGACCGGATGTGGTCGCGGGCTTCCTTGCCGGTAACTCCGGATGGCGCGCGGCCGAACAACAGGTTGGAGCGGGAACCCCGCGCGGCGCCGGCCTTAGGCTTACCCCTTGGGACGATTCGACGGACGGGTTTTTCTTCGCAACACTCCACCGGCTATGATAGGCAAGCAGATCATGGACGCCGGGGAACCACGCGCGCCGCATGGCCGGCTCTGGGAGTTGTTGATGCGTTATATGGCTTTGGGGGTTGCTTTGTCCCTTCTCGTGGCTGTCACGGGAAGCGCCGGAACGGCCGGCGTCTCGTTGCCCACCGACCCCCGCGCCAAGGCCCTTGTCGAAACCGGACGCGAACAGCTGGCCCGGGGCGATATCGAAGCCGCGACTGACAGCTTCGAAGCCGCGCTTGCCGTGGATCCCGGCAACCCGACGACGTTCCTCGCCCTCGGCGATGCCGCCCGCGCCGCCGGCATGCAGGGCAAGGCGATCCACTATTATCGTGAGGCGCTGGAGCGCGATCCCAACAATCTCGCCGCGCTTTCGGGCGAAGGCGGGGCGATGGCCGAAAAAGGCGCGCTCGAAAAGGCCAAAGGCAATCTGGCGCGGCTTGAGGGCTTGTGCGGTCGAAATTGCCCCGAAGCACAGGACCTCGCCAGCGTCATCGCCAAGGGCCCGATCGCGAAAGTCGTCTCCGCCGATGCGGTGAAGCCCCAGCCAGCGGTCGAGGAAAACTGAGGCCCTTCACCTCGGCCCCTCGTCTCACCTCGGCCCCTCGTCTCACCTCAACCCCCTCGTCGTTCCCGCGAACGCGGGAAACCAGAGCCCCAATCGCTCCGCCAGCCGCCCTGGACCCCCGCCGTCGCGGGGATGACGAGCGTTTGGGGACGAGACCCCGCCTCAGATCAGCGCGCGGAATTCCTCGACGACCTGCCGGTAGACCCGCTTCTTGAACGGCACGATCAGGTCGGGCAGCTGTTCAGGCTCGACCCAGCGCCAAGCGAGGAATTCCGGATGCTTGTGCGCGTCGAGCCGGATCTGCTCGTCAGCGCCGTTGAAGCGCACCAGCAGCCAGCGCTGCCGCTGGCCCCGGTAACGCCCGCCCCAGAGCTTGCCGATCAGGTTGTCGGGCAAGTCGTAGAGATATTCCTCGCGGCTCTCTGCAAGGATGGTGACGAGATCAGCGGTAACGCCGGTCTCTTCCTCCAGTTCGCGCAGCGCGGCGGGGTGCAGCGCCTCGCCCTCGTCGATCCCGCCTTGCGGCATCTGCCAGGCATCCCCTTCCTTGCTGTCGATGCGCTGGCCGACAAAGACCCGGCCCTCGGCATTGACGAGCATGACACCGACGCAGGGGCGGTAGGGAAGCCCGGCAGGATCCGTGTGCATCAGGCGCGGTCCAGCAGCAGGCGGACAGCGGCGAAGATGCGCTGCATGTCGCCATGGGCGCTCGGGAAAGCCTTGCGCAGCTGCGCGAAGGCATGAGTCGTGCCTTTCATTTCAAGGAACACGACTTCGGCGCCGGCGCGGATCAGTTCGGCGCCATAGACCCGGCCACTGTCGCGGATCGGATCGAGGCTGGCGGTGACGAGCACCGTCGGCGGGGTATCGGCGTGGTTGCCGTAGATCGGATAGGCGCGCGGATTGCCCAGCTCCGCCTTGTAGGCGTCCGAGAACCAGGCCATCGTTTCCGCCGTGAGCACGAAGCCGTCGGCGAACTGCTGGAACGAGGCGTGATCGGGCTTGTCGTCGCTCAGCGGATAGATCGGCACCTGCAGCACCACCGGCACAGCGGCAGGCTTCTCGGCCAGCGCCTGCGTGATCACGATGGAGAGATTGCCGCCCGCCGAATCGCCCATGGGGATGAGGCCGGTAATGCTGCGACCAAGCGCCTCGGGGCTCGTCGCGACCCAGCGCGAAGCCGCCTCGCAGTCGTCCGGCGCGGCGGGGAAGGGGTGCTCGGGCGCGAGGCGGTAGTGCACCGCAACCACCGGCAGATCGAGCTCGGCGGCGATCTCGGTGCAGAGCGAGTGGTGGCTGTCGAGATCCCCGATCACGAAGCCGCCGCCATGGAAGAACATCACCACAGGGCCGGGCTCACGTGTCTCGCGCGCATCGTAAAAGCGTAGCGGAATGTCACCCGCAGGCCCGGGGCAGGAGAGGTCCTTGATCACCGCCAGCTCGCGCGGATCAGCCTCTGCCAGCACGCCCATCTGCACATAGCTCGCCCGCGCGCCTTCCGGGCCCAGCTGCGACATGGTGGGGCCGGGCACCGAGGCCATGAAATCGAGGAAGGCCTTCACATCGGGCCGGACATAGGGGCTGCTGACAGTGTCTGACATCGGATTCCTCTTCCTCGTGGCGGGCTTGTCGGCTTGAGTCGGCACGGTCGCCAACTGACAAGACTGTTATTTGCGAGCTTGACGGGCGGGGGCAACCGGATTCATGACCGATTGCGAGATTTGCGGTGCATCAGTTTTTCTTCTTTGCGTACCGTTACATGAGAGCATAGGCGCCCCAAGGACAAAGGTGCGCAAGAGGACGCAGGCGGCCCGCAGGGCCCACGCGGATAGCAGAGGATCATATGGCGACAGTTCTTGAGAGCGAACCCGAAGGCCACACCGGCGGGAGCGAGCGTGCACCCATGCCCGAAGCAGTCGTGGTGCGTTTCGCAGGCGACTCGGGTGACGGCATGCAGCTTACCGGCGGCCAGTTCACGCTCTCGACCGCGCTCGCGGGCAATGACCTTGCGACCTTCCCGGATTTCCCCGCCGAGATCCGCGCGCCGCAGGGCACGCTGTTCGGCGTCTCCGCCTTCCAGATCAACTTCGGCTCGACCGAGATCGATACCGCGGGTGACGCCCCCGACGTGCTCGTCGCGATGAACCCGGCGGCGCTCAAGACCAATGTCGGCGCGCTCAAGGCGGGCGGGCTGATCATTGCCGACACCGGCGAGTTCAACAAGCGCAACCTCGAGAAGGCGAAGTACGATGTCAGCCCGCTCGAGGATGGCAGTCTCGAGAAGTGGCAGGTGCTGGCCTTCGATATTTCCGCGCTCACCCTCGAAGCCGTGAAGCCCTTCGGCCTTGGCAACAAGGAGGCGCTGCGCTGCAAGAACATGTGGACGCTCGGCCTCGCGCTGTGGATGTTCGACCGTGACCGGCAGCCGCTGATCGACTGGCTCAAGGGCAAGTTTGCCAAGGCGCCGGTGCTGGCCGATGCCAATATCGCCGCGCTCAATGCGGGCCACGCCTATGGCGAGACGGCGGAGCTTTCGGGCCCGCTCAAGCAATACCACCTCGCGCCCGCCGCCAGCGAGCCGGGGCTTTACCGCACCGTCACCGGCGCGGAAGCGATCAGCTATGGCCTCGTCGCAGGCGCGCAATTGGCGGGGCTCGACTTGTTCTTCGGCGGCTATCCGATCACCCCGGCCTCGGCGATCCTGCACAACCTCGCGCGGCTCAAGGAATTCGGCGTCACCACCTTCCAGGCCGAGGACGAGATCGCCGCGATCGCCGCTGCCATCGGCGCGTCTTATGGCGGACAGCTGGGTGTGACGTCGTCGTCGGGCCCCGGCATCGCCTTGAAGGGCGAGGCGATGGGCCTGGCGATCATGACCGAGCTGCCGCTCGTCATTGTCAACTCGCAGCGCGGCGGTCCCTCGACGGGCCTCCCGACCAAGACCGAGCAGTCGGACCTCTATCAGGCGGTCTATGGCCGCAACGGCGATGCGCCGATGCCGGTGATCGCTGCGCGCAGCCCGTCTGATGCGTTCGAATGCGCGATCGAGGCCTGCCGCCTTGCCGTGCAGTACATGACCCCGGTCATGCTGCTGACCGACGGCTATATCGCCAATGCCGCCGAGCCGTGGAAAGTCCCTGATCCCAATGGTTTCGAGGCGTTTCCGGTTACCTTCCTTGAAGAACCGAACGGCCCTGATGGCAAGGTGCTGCCCTATGCGCGCGATGAAAAGGGCGCCCGCCCGTGGATCAAGCCCGGTACGCCCGGCCTCATGCACCGCATCGGCGGGATCGAGAAGAACCCCGGCACCGGCAACATCGACTATTCGCCCGGCAGCCACCAGACCATGACCAACGCGCGCAAGGACAAGATCGACGGCATCGCCGCCGGCATCCCGGCGCAGGAAGTGACGCTGGGTGAAGCAGGCGGCAAGCTCGCGCTGGTGGGCTGGGGCTCGACCTATGGCCCGATCCATCAGGCTGTGCGCCGCGCGCGCCGCAAGGGCCTCGATGTCAGCCACATTCATGTCCGCCACGTCTGGCCGCTGCCGGAAAACCTTGGGCAGCTGCTGAAGAGCTACGATCAGGTGCTGGTGCCCGAAATGAACACCGGCCAGTTCAAGACCGTGCTGCGCGATCAGTATCTGGTCGATGCCAAGCCGCTCAACAAGACGAGCGGGCAGCCGTTCACCATTGCCGAAATCGAAGCGGCGATTGCCGCGGCGCTGGCCTGAGGGAAGCGAAACGATGAACGAGATGACCAAGATCGCCGTCCAGACCACCCTCAAGGACTGGGAAACCGATCAGGAAGTCCGCTGGTGCCCCGGCTGCGGCGACTATGCGATCCTCAAGGCCGTACAGCGCACCTTGCCTGAAATCGGCGCCGATCCGGCCAAGACGGTGTTCGTCTCGGGCATTGGCTGCTCGAGCCGGTTCCCCTACTACGTCGAAAGCTACGGCTTCCACACGATCCACGGCCGCGCGCCTGCCTTTGCAACAGGCCTTAAGCTCGCCAATCCGGAGCTCGACGTCTGGCTGGTGACCGGTGACGGCGACGGCATGTCGATCGGCGGCAACCACACGATGCACGTGCTGCGCCGCAATCTGAACACGCAGATCCTGCTGTTCAACAACGAGATCTATGGCCTGACCAAGGGCCAGTATTCGCCCACCAGCCGCCTCGGCACCGTTTCGCCGACCACGCCGCTTGGCTCGGTCGATCGTCCGGCGTCCCCTTGCGCCTTTGCGCTTGGCGCGGGCGGGCGCTTCATCGCACGTGCCTACGATGTCTCGAAGGAACTGCCTGCGGTGCTCAAGGCCGCGCACGCCCATCAAGGCGCGGCCTTCGTGGAAATCTTCCAGAACTGCATCGTCTACAACAAGGACGTCTTCGCCGATTTCACCGAGAAGGCCGGTGCCGCGATGGGGCAGCTCTGGCTGAAGCACGGTGAGCCGATGCTGTTCAACAAGGGCACCAAGGGCATCGCGCTCGATACCGAGACGCTGTCGCTCAAGGTCGTTGATGTGGTGGACGGAGACTGGCAGGCCGCTGGCGTGCGCGTCCATGATGAGAGGAACCGCGCGCTGGCGCATCTTCTGGTCGAAATGCCGTTCGGCCCGTTCCCGATGGCGCTTGGCGTGATCTATGACGATCCGCGCCCGACTTTCGAGGCGGCCGTCATCGAGGAACGCGCACGTGCTTCGGCGGGCAAGACGGCGAACCTCGCCAAGCTGCTCAGCAAGGGTCAGACCTGGACCGTGGAATAAGCGCTGCCCCTCGGGGGCAGTGGCCATGTGTCGGCGCGGTGCGTTAGGGGGGCAGGATGACTGCCGCCTCTTCCATCGTCTGGCTGCGCCGCGACTTGCGCCTCGCCGATCAGGCTGCCTTTGCCGCTGCCGCCGTTTCCGGGCCGGTGATCCCGGTCTATGTGCTCGACGATGAGACGCCAAAGCACCGCCGCATGGGTGCCGCCTCGCGCTGGTGGCTCCATCACAGCCTTGCCAGCCTTGACGCAGACCTGCGGGCGAAAGGTTCACGCCTGATCCTGCGCCGCGGACGCTGTGATCAGGTGCTGGCAGACCTCGCGCGCGAGACGGGTGCGACGACCGTCCACTGCCTGCGCCATTACGAGCCGTGGTGGCGCAATGCCGAGCGGGCTGTGGGCGAGGTGCTCACGCTCCAGCGCCATGACGGCAACTATCTCGCCCCGCCGGGCTCGGTGACCACGGGCAGCGGCCAACCCTACAAGATCTACACGCCCTTCTGGCGCGCGCTCGAGGCGCGGATGCCGCCAGCAACGCCTTGCCCAGCGCCGAGCCGCATTCCCGCGCCCGAGGCGTGGCCTGCTTCCGACACTCTGGCAGACTGGAACCTCCTGCCGACCACGCCCGACTGGGCCGGCGGCATGCGCGCCGAATGGACCCCGGGCGAGGCAGGGGCCGCCGCGCGGCTCGAGGTTTTCCTGCCGCGTGCCCGCGCTTATGCCGAACGCCGCAATCTGCCATCGGTTGCCGGCACATCGCGCCTGTCCCCCCATCTGCACTTCGGCGAAATCTCGCCCGCGACCCTGTGGCATGCGGCGATGGATCAAGGCGGCTCGGTAAGCACCTTCCTCGGCGAACTGGGCTGGCGCGATTATGCGCAGAACGTGATCTTCCAGTTGCCGGACTATGCGGGAAAGCCCGCGCGCGAACCTTTCGAGACCTTCCCCTGGCGCGATGATCCGGCCGGGCTCAAGGCGTGGCAGCAGGGCCGCACCGGTTTTCCCATCGTCGATGCGGGCATGCGCGAGCTTTGGGCGACGGGCTGGATGCACAACCGCGTGCGGATGATTGCGGCGAGCTTCCTCATCAAGCACCTGCTGATCGACTGGCGCGAAGGCGAGCGCTGGTTCTGGGATACGCTCGTCGATGCCGACTATGGCTCGAACGCAGTCAACTGGCAGTGGAGCGCAGGCACCGGCGTCGATTCCAACATGTTCGTGCGGATCATGGCCCCGCTGACCCAGAGCCCCAAGTTCGATGCGGCCGCCTATATCCGCCAATGGGTGCCCGAGCTTGCGCATCTCGATGATGCGCGCATTCACGATCCCGAAGTCCGCCCGCGCGCCTATCCGCCGCGCATCGTCGGCCATGCCGAGGCGCGCGCAAGGGCACTGGCAGCCTATGCCGAGTGGAACGAGCGCAGCTGAACTTGGGACAAGTGACGTCATCCGGTTGCCCTTGCGGCCGGATCGCCGCATAGCTTCGCGCATGAATGCACAAGTGCCCGAACGGGGCGGGCATCTCATTGCGGGCGGCAGAGCTCTTTCCGGCTCGGGCGGTGCCCTCACGCGCCTGTTTGCCGGGCCGCTCGGACGCATCCTTGATCGGATCGATGCGGGGCTCGCAGAGGGATCGCTCCTCGCGCATTTTCCCGGCGGTGTCACCCGGCTGCTCGGCGGGCGGGGCGAGGGTCCGGTTGCCGAAGTCACCGTCCACGATTGGCGGGCGGTGCTGCGGCTCGTCACGAACGGGTCGGTCGGCTGCTACCAGGGCTATGAGGCGAACGAGTGGGACAGCCCCGATCCGGTGCAGCTCTTCACGCTGTTCGTACGCAATGCCGCGGCGCTGGGTGATACGGCGCGGGCCAAGGGCTTCTGGCGGATCGGCGCGCGCCTGCTCCACGCCCTGCGCCGCAACAGCCGCAGCCGCGCCGCGCGCAACATCGCCGCGCACTACGATCTCGGCAACGACTTCTACGCGCTCTGGCTCGATCCGACGATGAGCTATTCGTCGGCGTGCTGGGAGGGGATCTCGCCCGCCGCCAGTCTTGAGGACGCGCAGCGCCATAAAGTCGACTTGATGGCGGACCGGCTGCACATCGGCCCCGGCGATCATGTGCTCGAGATCGGCTGCGGCTGGGGCTACACCGCACGCCGCATTGCCGAGCGGCGTGGCGCCCTTGTCACCGCGATCAGTCTCTCCGAACCCCAACTCGCATGGGCGCGCGAGCAAGCCGCGCTGCCAGGCGTCGAGTTCCGGCGGCAGGATTACCGGGACGTCACCGGCGAGTTCGATGCGGTCATCAGCACGGAAATGGTCGAGGCCGTGGGCCGCGAATGGTGGCCCGCCTACCTCGATCGGATCGCCCGGGTGCTGAAGCCGGGCGGCCGTGCGGCGCTGCAATACATTGCCATCCGCGACGACTTGTTCCCGGCCTATGCCAGCAGTGCTGACTTCATCCAGACCTATATCTTCCCCGGCGGCATGCTGCTCAGCGTCAGCGCATTTCGCAGCCTCGCGGAGGCGCGCGGCCTCGAATGGAAAGATCAAGTGGACTTCGGGTTTGACTATGCACGCACCCTCAGGATGTGGCGCGAGGCGTTCGACACCGCGGTCGAGAATGGCAGGCTCCCGGCCGGCTTCGACGCCCGTTTCGTCCGGCTCTGGCGCTTTTATCTCATGTACTGCGAAGCCGGCTTTTCGGGCGGCGGCATCACGGTCAGTCAGGTCACTCTTCTCAAGCGAACTTGAGGTTCGTTGAAAAATCTTAAGAAAATTTTTACCATCCGGTGTCAGGCAACCGGGCGATAGACCCCGTCGCCGCGATAGCGCAGCAGGATGTTGTCGTAGACGATCGGGCTCAGCAGATTGGCGAAAGCGCAGCCCACCTGGCCGCGCAGCCACCAGACCACCTCGGCCTGCTGCGATTCCAGCCCCGGCAGCGTAAGCCAGCAGATCGTGCCGACATGCATGCGGTTGAGCGCCGTGGCCGAGAAGCCGCCGAGCGAGAGATCATGCACCACGGTGTGGAAGCTCTTCGAACCGGAAGCACGCAGGCTGGCCGGAATGTTGACCTTGCTGCGCGGCGCGCAGCGGTCTTCCTGGGTTGCGTGGAAATAGGCTTCGTTCGCGTAAGGATCCCAGTCCTTGTCCATGGCGATTGTCCTGAGCCGAGTCGAACTCCCCCGCGCGGGAAGTCGTGAGCGGACTATCGCCAGACGCGCTTAACCGTTTGCTAGGACCTGTGGTTCCCGGGGCTGGTTAACCGAAACGCGGCTCGGGCTGGCAAACGATTCACCAACAAGCTGCGTGATGAAATCGCCGACGACTTCGGGCGCTTTCACGCTTGCAGGGTCCTCACCGGGATAGGCCTTGGCGCGCATGGCGGTGCGGGTCGCACCCGGATCAAGGATGGCGACGCGGATCGACGAGAGGTTGCGCACTTCCTGCGCATAGGCATCGAGCAGGTTCTCGAACGCGGCCTTCGTCGCCCCATAGGCGCCCCAATAGGCGCGCGGGGCGGAGCCGACGCTGGAGGTCACCCCGATCACGCGGGCATCCTGGCTCTTCTTGAGCATGGGATCGAAGCCCGCGATCAGCGACTGGGTGGCCAGCACATTAAGCGTCATCGCGCGGCTGAGGTCCTTGGGCTCGATCTGCCAGACCGGGGTCAGCGTCGGCAGCACCGCCGCGTTGATCACCAGAATGTCGAGCGCTTCCCAGCGCCGGCCGATGGCGGCGGCAAGGCGGGCAATGCCGTCCGGCTCGGCCAGATCGACCGGCGCGATCGTGGCGTTGCCGCCGGTGTCGTAGATCGCCTGTTCAACCGCCTCGAGATCCTTGCCTGCACGTGCGGTGAGGATCACATGCGCGCCTGCCGCCGCGAGCGCCTTGGCGGTCGCGGCGCCGATGCCGCGACTTGCGCCGGTGACCAGCGCCAGCTGGCCGGAGAGAGGTCCGGTAATGCTCATGCCACTTTCCCCACCGGGAGCGGCAGCTGATCTGCGCCATCGCGTCCGACAAGGTCGGTCAGCCGGGTCGGATAGTCACCGCTGAAGCAGGCATCGCAGTATTGCGGGCAGGCCGTGTTGCGCGAGGCCTCGCCGACCGCGCGGTAAAGCCCGTCGATCGAGACGAAGGCAAGGCTGTCGGCGTGGATGAACTTGGCCATCGCATCGACGTCCATGCGCGCAGCGAGCAGCTTGGAGCGCTCGGGTGTATCGACGCCGTAGAAGCACGAATGCTCGGTCGGCGGGCTCGCCACGCGGAAATGCACTTCGCTGGCCCCCGCATCGCGCATCATCTGCACGATCTTCATCGAGGTCGTGCCGCGCACGATCGAATCGTCGATCAGCACGATGCGCTT
>NZ_JAIEPN010000002.1 GCF_019748365.1 Novosphingobium sp. | reverse complement strand
TGGTGGGGCATGCCCCACCACCAGCAGCACCTAAATCTCCACCGAAAATTACACCACGAGCGCGGACGCTAACGTCCCCCGTCTGGAAGCCACTTCAGTGAAAGCGGACGGACCAATTTGTCATCTAATGCTGGTTACGTGACCAAAGCCTGCAGCATCGCCTTCTCGATTGGCGAGAAGTCGTCGGCTGGGCGTCCGATGCTGGCCCTGCACCGCATCGGTTCGCTGCCGTTATTGAATGCAACGGACAGCGTCGGTTGGTCTCCAGGTGCGCGGGCCCATATTGCGGTCGTTGGCGATCGTCACCGAGTGCAGAACCGCCTCGATATCGCGGCGCCACGTGTCGAGAAAGCGGCGCAGCCCGGGATATTCGGGGGCTTCGTCATATTGCTGCCAGACGAACAGCTGCAGCAGCGAAGGATGGTCGGGCAGATAATAGGCGATCTCCACGGTCGTCAGGCTGTAGCCCAGAAGCTGCAACCGAAAATCCTGATCTCCCGCCATGGTACGTTCTCCCGATGCTGTTCAGATGGCCTTTGCGAATAGGTGTGATAATCGTCGGCAAATCTCTGTCGAACAGCGGGCCGTGTCAAGGACGCTTGCAGCGCAAATCCCTTCTATCCCATTGATATGATGTAATTTGCTGGCACTCGCTGGCGGCGAGTGCTGAAATTTTGAGCGGCCCTCTTGAACTGCCCGGACAGGCTTACAATTTTGCCGCTCGCCTCCTGCTGGAGTCTCCGGGGGAGGCTTTCCATCAACGTTTTTGCAATTGGAGGTTATGCATGCATTTCCGTCCCTTGCACGATCGCGTGCTGGTTCGCCGTATCGAGGCCGATGAGAAGACGGCCGGCGGCATCATCATTCCCGACACTGCCAAGGAAAAGCCGCAGGAAGGCGAAGTGGTCGCCACCGGCCCGGGCAGCCGTACCGACAAGGGCGAGCTGATCACGCTGGCGGTCAAGCCGGGCGATCGCATCCTGTTCGGCAAATGGTCGGGCACCGAGGTCAAGATCGACGGCGAGGATCTGCTCATCATGAAGGAGAGCGACATCCTGGGCGTGGTCGAGACCGTGGCCGAGCTGAAACAGGCGGCCTGACCTTTCCCGTCGTCATTTCCATTTGTTCAACCGAAATCTGGAAAAAGGAGGTAGGCCATCATGGCTGCCAAGGAAGTAGTGTTCGCAGAAGACGCACGCGCCCGGATGCTGCGCGGCGTCGATATCCTCGCCAATGCGGTCAAGGTAACCCTGGGGCCCAAGGGCCGCAATGTGGTGATCGACAAGAGCTTCGGCGCGCCGCGCATCACCAAGGACGGCGTGACCGTCGCCAAGGAAATCGAGCTCAAGGACAAGTTCGAGAACATGGGCGCGCAGATGCTGCGCGAGGTCGCTAGCAAGCAGAATGACAAGGCCGGCGACGGCACCACCACCGCCACCGTGCTGGCCCAGGCCATCGTGCGCGAGGGCGCCAAGGCCGTCGGTGCGGGCATGAACCCGATGGACCTCAAGCGCGGCATCGATCTGGCGGTCAGGACCGTGGTCGCCGATCTCGAATCGCATGCCAAGAAGGTTGAATCGAACAGCGAGATCGCGCAGGTCGCGACCATTTCGGCCAATGGCGATCAGGAGGTCGGCCGTATCCTTGCCGAAGCCATGGACAAGGTCGGCAATGAAGGCGTGATCACGGTCGAGGAAGCCAAGAGCCTCGAGACCGAACTGGAGACCGTCGAGGGCATGCAGTTTGATCGCGGCTATCTCTCGCCCTATTTCGTGACCAATGCCGAGAAGCTGCGGGTCGAGCTGGAAGAGCCCTATATCCTCATCCACGAGAAGAAGCTGTCCAACCTCGCACCGATGATCCCGCTGCTCGAGCAGGTGGTGCAGTCGGGCCGTCCGCTGCTGATCGTCGCCGAGGATGTCGAGGGCGAGGCGCTGGCTACGCTGGTGGTCAACCGGCTGCGCGGTGGCCTCAAGGTCGCGGCCGTGAAGGCGCCCGGCTTCGGCGATCGTCGCAAGGCGATGCTCGAGGATATCGCCATCCTCACCGGCGGCAATGTGGTCAGCGAGGAACTGGGCACCAAGCTGGAAAATGTTACCATTCCCATGCTCGGCCGCGCCAAGAAGGTCATCATCGACAAGGACAACACGACGATCGTCGACGGCGCCGGACAGCGCAGCGACATCGACGGCCGCGTGGCGCAGATCCGCGCGCAGATCGAGACCACGACCAGCGACTATGATCGCGAGAAGCTGCAGGAGCGCGTCGCCAAGCTCGCCGGGGGCGTGGCGGTGATCCGCGTTGGCGGCGCGACTGAGGTCGAGGTCAAGGAGAAGAAGGACCGGGTGGACGACGCGCTCCACGCGACGCGTGCTGCGGTCGAGGAAGGCATCCTGCCCGGCGGCGGCATCGCGCTGCTGCGCGCTATCAAGTCGCTCGAAGGGCTGAAG
Source organism: Novosphingobium sp. (assembly GCF_019748365.1). GTDB lineage: Bacteria > Pseudomonadota > Alphaproteobacteria > Sphingomonadales > Sphingomonadaceae > Novosphingobium. The sequence continues at coordinate 34,069 of NZ_JAIEPN010000002.1, read as the reverse complement.
GCTGCCAATGACGACCAGCAGTCGGGCATCGACATCGTCCGCCGGGCTTTGCGCGCGCCTGCCCGCCAGATTGCGGAGAACGCGGGCGAGGACGGCGCGTTCATCGTCGGCAAGCTGCTCGAGGCCAACGAATATTCGCGCGGCTTTAACGCAGCCACCGGCACCTATGAGGATATGGTGGCAGCGGGCGTGATCGATCCGGCCAAGGTCGTGCGCACCGCGCTGCAGGATGCGGCGTCCGTAGCGGGCCTGCTGATCACGACCGAAGCGATCGTGACCGAAGCGCCGAAGGAAGACCGGGCTGCGGCCACGCCGCCGATGGACTTCTGATCTGATGCACATGATGGGTTGGGGGCAGCGCCCAGTCTGCTCCCGACCCACTTCAAGTCATAACGCCACGCCACACGAACAGGCGCTGAACGTCGGCTTCCGGCAAGAGCTGACGCTGAGCCTGTGGCATCGGAACGACGGGTTTGTCCCAGTTCAAGCCATTCAGATCCTTCGGGCACCCGCAATCCAGCGAGAGGGCCCTGGGTCGCGTTTGGGGCAATCACTGGACATCGTGCCGCCCCCTATCGGCATGGGCCAAAGGCTCGAGGTCCGATGGTGTTTGGCCTGAGCGGCGTCAGACAGGATCGCGCGGCCGTCTGCGCACGCCTCGACATTCCGCCCTGGTTGGATCAGTGTCGATCGCATGACCCGCATGGCGAACGCTCCAAGACCGTCCATCTCCTTCATGCCCTGGCTGATCGCGGCGCTCGCTTCGCTTGTGGCTCCGCTGCTGGCGATGCAGGCGCTGCTCGGATCGCCATCGCCGACGCCATGGGTGCTGGTAGCAGGACCGATGCTCGCGCTGGGGCTGATGGGGGCTGGGATGATCACCTCTGCTGCAGCCGGGCGTTTCCGGATCGGCGTGCTGATGGCCTTGCTGGCTGCGATCTGCCTTGTGCTTGCAGCGCGCATGATGGGAATGCCATCGCTGCCCCATCCGGTTGCCATGAGCCTTGCCTTTGTCGCCGCGAGCGTCAGTTTTGCGGCGCGGGGCAAGCTGTTCGCCCGCAGCGCAGCCGACAAGGGCTGGTGGATCGCGATCTTCGTGGTCGCTGGCGAAGCTGCGATGCTTGGCACGGCGGCGGCCATGCCGGGGGCTCTGCCGGACTGGCTGCTGGTGCTGCTGCCGGCGCAATGGGCCAGCATGGCGATCCAGACAGCGCTGATCGGCGCCGGAACGATTGCAGCGGGCTCCGCGCTGGTCGCGCTGGCAGGCACGGCAGCAGTGACGTTGCTGGTCGCGCGGCTGCTGCCCCGGCGCTGGCCCTATGCGCTGATGTTTTCAGCCTGGCTGGGCCTGTCCGCGCTGGTGTGGCATTACCCGCCGCCAGCCCCCTCGCACGCAGACCTGGGCGGCATTGATACCGCGTCAGCCGATATCGGAACACCAGCCGCTAGCGCGTTTTCCGCACCGGGCGCGGACAGGCCGCATGCAGCTGTCGCAGCGCCGACCAGACCGGCAGCGAAAGCTGCGCCGCATCGTCCACGGTCAGCGCAGTGATCTGCCAGCCATCGTTCGTGGGGCCGAGCTCCAGCGCGCTGCTGTTGCGGACCGCCAGCGCGGTCGGCGGACGGAGATCGATGATGCGGCTGGCGGGCATATAGCCATAGGCATCGTCGCTGGCGCCGAGCTGGTCCGACAGCGACACCACCAGCTCGCAGCCCGATGCGGCATATTGCACGGCCGATACCTTGCGCCGCGACCAGAAGCGATAGTTGCTGGTCCCCTTGACCTGCCGAGCGCCCATGAAGAAACCAAGCTTGCCCTCGCGCGCCAGCCGCGAGAGATAGGCGACCCTGCCGACGGGCGATGCTGCAGTTTTCAGCATATCGGCCTGGTTCGCACCGATGATGTCGGACAGGCGCAGCAGGAATTGCGGGTCCTCCAGCAACGCGGCCATGCCCGATAGCGCGGCCAGGAAATCGAGATCGACGAGATTGCGGCGCGCAAGCTCCTTGAGCGAGGCTTCCAGTTCCTCTGCCGATCCCGAGGCCGCCGCAAGCTGCGCCTGGGTGCGGTAGATTTCGGGATAGGCCGGATCGGCAGCAGCGGCGGCGCTGAGCGCCGGGCGCGCTTCCGCCAAGGGCACGCCGGCCGCTTCCTTGACCTTGGCTGCAGCGATCTGGCGCAGCACAGGCTGCAGCTTGCCAAGCTCTGCCTCCGCGCTGTCGGCTGCGGGACTGCCGGGCAGCGATTCGCGCACCTGTCGCAGCACGCGCGCTGCATCGACCGGCTGGTTCAGGCGCCCGGCATAGAGCTCTGCAGCCTTGAGCGCATAATCCGGTGCGTTGCGCCCGGCGGCCCAGCCCTCCTCGTACAGCCTCGCAGCCTTGCCGATCAGCCCTTCGGCCAATGCCGCATCGGCTGCGCCGACATTCTGGTTGCCCGTTTTCAGCGAGCGGATGGTGAAGACCAGCTTCTCGACCGCCGCTCGCGCGCTGGCGGGCGCCTGCGCCAGCGCCTGATTGGCCTGCGTTTCCGCCGCGTCATATTGCTGCAGCCCCATATAGGCCATGGCGACATAATAGCTGGCGCGATAATCGGCCGGGTCGACGCGCAGCGCGTCCTTGGCGACCGCGAGCGCTTCGATATAGCGATCTTCGGACAGGAGCTGTTTAGATGCCTCGATCTGGACGTCGTTCGCCCCCTGCAGCGCCAGCGCAGGCGCAGCCAAGCCCCATGCGGCGACGGCGAGCAGCAGCACCGGAGCCGTGCTGGCGGCGAGGCGCCTGCGCATCATGCAAAGTCCCTTCATCCGGTCAACTGCCAGATCCGGGCGTATTGGCGAGTTGCTGCTCGCGCGCCTGAGCCTCGGCCTGGCGACGCGCCTCTTCCTGCTGGCGCTCGAGCGCCGCCGCGGCCTCCTGCTGGCGCTTCAGCTCCAGCGCTGCAGCCAGCCTGGGTTCGACCTGTGCCAGGGCGCGGTCGAGCTTCGCGAGTTCCTGGCTGGCCGAGCTGTTGTATCCGGGAGCGGTCCCGATGATGAGGCTGCTCGCCCGCGCGATGAATTCCGCGACGCGTGGCAGGATCTCGCCGAAACCGGCGGCATCATATTTGCCCATGCGGAAGGTATAGCCTGCCCCGGCAATGCTCGGGCCGTCGCTGCCGCGTCCCATCAGGGTGGTAAGGATGTTGAGATAGCCCGCGAGGCCGAATGCCGTGATCCTGGATGCGACCTCGTTCGCGGTGGACTGCACGCTCGCGGTCTGTCGCTGCGCGGTGTTGTCGTTGTTGGTCAGGCCCGTCGCCATCCGCGCGCGATCGTCGGCATGGCGGTCCTCGCATTTGGCCAGCGCATCGCTCCAGGTGCGGGCATCGGCGATACAGGCCTGCAAGGCCGGGATGGTCTGGGCGGTACCGGCATCCCTGATGACCGCATCGATCTGGCGGCTGATCACGGTGCGCTGCTGAACGTAATCCTGCGCATCGAAGGCAAACTCCTGGCGGATGATGCCGCGTTCCATGCTGGTGGCCGTACGCCACAGCCCCATGCCCTCGAACAGCTGGCTGCGGATCGCATCGATATCGGGCGACAGCTTGGCGAGCTTGGCCTTGGCATCGCGCAGCTGCTGCGCCAGCCGGTCGATGCCCTGTTGCAGTTCGCGCTCCTTGGCGGCGATCTGCTCTGGCGTGGGCTTGATGATCGACTGGCCCGAATGCGGGAACTGCTCACCCTTGGAGATGATGTCGGACTTGGTGCGCCCGCAGCCCGAGCAGAACAGGCCCTGGCGATATTCGTCGAGGATCGCCTCCTTGTTGCGGATGGCTTCGTTGAGCTTGTCGGTCAGCTGCTTCTCTTCGGTCTGCAGCTTGCCGATCTGATCGGCCGTAGCCCCATAGGCCCGCACCAGCGACAGGATGGCGCTGGTTACGCTGTTCGCCATGTCGCGGGCATATTCGGGGCCCTTCCAGTCGGGCGGACGGTTCGAGCGGGTGGCCAGCGCCTCGGTGCCGACGCGGCTGCTGCGCAGGCGGGTCGGGTCGAGCAGATCCTGCGCTGAGGCCAGGTTCGCCCCCATGGCCGGGAGCGCGACCAAGCCGGCCACGACGGCACGACGATCAATGGAGCCCCGGTCTTCATGGCAGCACGGGCACCCCGTGCCGTGTCGATCGTCCATCGCACACCCCTTTGCGATCTTGCGGTTATGTTGACGACCCTTTTTGCCATGGATAATGAAATCGCACCGCCATGGCAACGGGTGTACCGAGCCAAGCGATTGAATTGTCTTGCCTCAGCCGCCTGGCGCATGAGGCCATCGGTCGGAGCCTGGACGTTGAAAATAGCCGCTATCCTGTCCGCCGCCGCTCTTGCCCTCGCATCGGCCGCCTTGTCGCCGGCCGAGGCCCAATCGGGCTATTATCCCGTCTTCTGCCAGGGCATCGCCGTGGGATCGGGCGGCAACAGCATGTTCCTGTCGTCCGGCTTCTACCAGGCGCTCAGCACCCCGCCAGAAGGCTATCTGATCACCGATGCGACGCTGACGGCTGAATTTGCCAAGGCGGTCAAGGCGCAGACCGGCGAAACGGTGCTGGGGCAGACCTGCTATACCCGCGCCGACCGCCAAGAGCTGGAGGCCTTCATCGCCACCACCCGCGCCTCGAACGGGGGCAACTGGAAGCTGGTCGACGTGACCTGGCTGCCGACGGGCGCCTATCCGCTGACGACGAACCTGGCCGATCTTCAGCCGGGCGGCGGCCCATCGCCTCGCGCCACCCCTGCTCCCGCCGCGCCTCCGGCATCGAGCGCCGCGGCTGCGGCACGATCGGCAGAGGCGGACCGGGTGGCCGTGGAACTGCGCCAGCGCGAACAGGCCGAGCGGGCTGCGGCAGCCGCACAGGCCGAAGCCGAGCGGCGGCTGGCCATCGCCAAGGCCGATGAGGAGCTGCGCGCCGTCAACGCCCAGCAGGCGCAGATGGCCGAAGCCCAGCTGCGCAAGAATGCCGAGGAGCAGCGGATCTTCGAGGAAAAGCAGCGCGTCTACGAGGAGCGCCAGCGCGCCTTTGCCGCTGCCGAGGCGAAATACCAGGCCGAGGTCAAGGCCGCCGCCGAAGCGCGCAGGAAATGGGAGGCCGATGTCGCAGCCTGCCAGGCTGGCGACACGACGCGCTGCGCGCCTGCTCCCCAGCCATGATGGCAAGCGGTTGACGCCCTTCGGGGCCCAGGCCGCGTCAGCGCACCGGGCGAAGATGGCAGCCAGGGGGAACCATGGCGCGCGGCAAACCGTTGCGGCCATGGAGATACAGCCCATCGGACCCCGCCATTGCCGCGTCGTGTCCCTGCAAGGAGGACCGTCATGCCCGCCCGCCCATCGTGGAAAGGCCAGATACGGCTGGCGCTGGTATCGATTCCGGTGGAAATCTACCCTGCGACGAAAAGCGGCGCAGGCATCCGTTTCCGCCAGATCCACGAGCCGAGCGGCCAGACGATCAAGTATGAAAAGACCGTACCCGGCATCGGCCCGGTCAAACCGGCGGATATCCTCAAGGGCTTCGAGTATGAAAAGGGCAGCTATGTGCTGCTCGACGAGAAGGAGATCGAGGCCGTCCGGCTCGAAAGCCGCAAGACGCTCGAGCTCACCCAGTTCGTGTCGCTCCACGACATCCCCGTGCTCTATTACGAAAAGCCCTATTTCGTGGTCCCCGCCGACGATCTCGCCGAAGAAGCGTTCATCGTGCTGCGCGAGGCGCTCGAACGGGCGAAGAAGGTCGGCCTGGGCCAGCTGGCGATGCGCGGGCGCGAATATATCGTCGCGCTTCGCCCCTGCGGTCGTGGCATCATCATGGAAACGCTGCGCTATGCCGACGAGGTCAACAAGGCAGCGTCCTATTTCCGCGAGATCGGGGATGAGAAGCCCGATGACGAGCTGCTCGAACTGGCGACGGCGCTGATCGACAAGAAGACCGCGCCGTTCGATGCAGGCGAGTTTCACGACCGCTATGTCGATGCCCTGCGCGACCTGATCGACACCAAGATGAAGAACAAGGGCAAGCGCGTCACGCCCGATGACGAACCGGCAGCGCCTGCGGGCGGCAATGTCATCGACCTGATGGCCGCGCTCAAGAAATCGGTCAACGCCAAGGCAGCGAGCACGGGAGACGCCAAGCCGGCGGCAAAGCGCGCTGCCGCGAAAAAGCCGCCCGCCAAATCCGCGGCCAGGCGCAAGGCAGGCTGACCGTGGCGGATCGCACGCCCGATCCGCTTGCCGAATATGCCGCCAAGCGCGACTTTGCCCGCACGCCCGAGCCCGACGCTACGCCCGCCCGCCGCAAGGGCAAGCAGCCGCCGATGCTGGTTGTGCAGAAGCACGATGCGACGCGGCTGCACTGGGATCTGAGGCTCGAGGCGGACGGCGTGCTCAAGAGCTGGGCGGTGACGCGCGGCCCCAGCATCGATCCGCAGGACAAGCGGCTCGCGGTCCGGACCGAGGATCATCCCCTGTCCTATGCGGATTTTGAGGGTGTGATCCCGGCGCGTGCCTATGGCGGCGGCACGGTCATGCTGTGGGATAGCGGGCATTGGGAGCCCGTGCCCGGCAAGAGCGCGAGCGACATCGACAAGGGCCATCTGCATTTCATCGCCCACGGCCAGCGAATGCGCGGCGAGTGGATTCTCGTGCGGATGAAGCCGCGCGCGGGCGAGAAGCGCGAGAACTGGCTGCTGCGCAAGGTCGAGGATGGCGAGGCCGGCCAGGGCGACGGGCTGGTCGAGCGCGCGCTGACCAGCGTCAAGACCGGGCGCACGATGGACCAGATCGCCTCTGGCACTGCCCCAGTTGCACCCCGGCGCAAGCGCGCAAGCGCAGCAGGATCACGTGCCAAAAGCCCCGTGCCCGCCTTCCATCCGCCGATGCTGGCGACGCTGGTGCACCAGCTGCCTGGAGGCCAGGACTGGCTGTTCGAGGTCAAGTACGACGGCTATCGCTGCCTGGTCGGCTTGGGCAAGGATGGCGCGATCGGCTGGACGCGCACCGGGCTCGACTGGAGCGACAAGTTCCGTTCGGTACTCGATGCCATGGTGCAAGTGCCCGCAGCTTCGGCGCTGTTCGACGGCGAGATCGTGGCGCTGGACGAAGACGGTCGCCCCAGCTTCTCCGCCTTGCAGCGCGCGCTGAAATCGGACGGGCCGCTCAGCTATTTCGCCTTCGACCTGCTCGCGCTCGATGGCGAGGACCTGACGGAGCGGCCCTTGGCCGAGCGCAAGCAGCGGCTCGCTGAGCTGCTCGAGCGGGTGGACCCGCCGATCTTCTATGCCGATCATATCGAGCGCGACGGGCGCGCGCTGTTCCAAGCGATGGTCGACAAGGGCTATGAGGGCGTGATCGCCAAGCGCGCCTCGAGCCGCTACGTCGGCGAGCGCAGCCATGCCTGGCTGAAGATCAAGGTCGAGCGCCGCGAGGAGTTCGTGATCATCGGCTGGATCGCCAGCGCCAAGCGCGGACGGCCCTTTGCCTCACTGCTGCTGGGCCAGCATGAAGGCGGCCAGCTGGTCTATAAGGGCCGCGTCGGCACCGGCTTCGATACCGAAACGTCGGAAGAATTGCAGTTGCAGCTCGCCGACCTAGCGCGGATCGAGCCTGCCATTGTCGATGCCAAGGCTGTGGCCGGCAAGGCGCACTGGATCGAACCCGTACTGGTCGCTGAGGTGCGCTATGCCGAATATACGCATGACGGGGTGCTGCGCCATGCAAGCTTCATCGGCCTGCGCGGCGACAAGCCAGCAGCCGAGGTGACCGGGGAGATCGAGATGAACCAACCTGCAGGCTGGATCGCGCCCCAGCCCTCGATCCGCATCACCCATGCCGACCGGCCGCTGTTCGGGGCTGATGGCCCGACCAAGGGCGATCTCGCGAGTTGGTACGAGGCGGCCGCCCCGCTGATGCTGCCCTTCATCGCCAACCGCCCGGTGGCGTTGCTCCGCTGCCCGCAGGGGATCAGCGAACAATGTTTCTTCCAGAAGCACGTCCAGAAAGGCTGGGGCAAGGAAGTCGGCTCGCTGATGATCGAGGAGGCCGATGGCTCGACCGATCCCGTCTTTGTGCTGGGCGACAAGGCCGCGATCCTGCGCTGCGTGCAAGTGGGAGCCATCGAGTTTCACGGCTGGGGATCGCGCGCTGACGATATCGAGCATCCCGACCGGCTGGTCTTCGATCTCGACCCCGATGAAGGCATCGGCTTTGCCGATATCGCCGCTGCCGCCCGGCAGATGCGCGATCACCTCGCCGATATGGGGCTCGTCACCTTCCCATGGTGACCGGCGGCAAGGGCGTTCATTTGATCGCCCCGCTCGACCCGGGCGCGGACTGGGCAGCAACCGAGGGGTTCGCCAAGAGCTTTGCCCAGGCGCTCGAACAGGCCGAGCCCCGGCGCTACACCGCATCCATGTCCAAGGCGCGCCGCAAGGGCCGTATCTTCATCGATTGGATGCGCAATCGGCGCGGATCGACGGCGGTCCTGCCCTATAGCGTGCGTGCGCGCGATGGTGCTCCGGTCGCAGTGCCAGTCGCATGGGATGATCTCCCGTCGCTCGCTGGCGCCAACCGCTTCACTCTGCGCGATCCCGGAGCGATCCTGGACCATGCCAGCAGCGTTGGTGACGATTGGGGCAAGGCCAGCCAGACGCTGACCATCGCGGACTAGCCCCTGCCGACGCCAACGGGCGCTTCGCGCTACCCTCGGCGCGTGCGCCGGAGCATCCGCGCGCCCGGATCAATTATAAAATTGCGGTTCTAATAAGAGCAATCCCATGCTAGATGATGGCACAATTGTCGTGGCAAAATCCCACGGGCGACCGGGATCACGGTTGCCGGCAATGGCCGCAACGGGGAGGAATGTGTCATGGCAGCATCGCATGCCACGCGAAGAACCATATATTGGCTATGCGTGCTGGCGCTGTTCAACGCCGCCTTTGCCAACGCCATCCGGGTCGGGGCAGCAGGAGCCATCAAGTCCGCCTTGCTCGACCCGATCGACGCGCGGCATTCGGGCGAGATGGTCGGAGCGGTGCTGGGCAACGCGTTTCTCGGCTTTGCGCTCAGCCTTCTGGTGATCAGCCCGCTGCTCGATAGGTTCGGCGCGCGGCGCGTGCTGCTGTTCGCCGGTGCCTGCTTTATCGTCGGTCCGCTTCTGGTGCTGATATCGGCGCATGCCGGGCCGAATGTCATGCTGCTGCTGAATGTCGCGATGGTGATCTGGGGCTGCGGCTGGGGGGCGACCGAGGCCTCGATCAACCCTGTGACCGCCCGCCTGTTTCCGGACGACAAGACCGGCAAGCTCAACAGCCTGCACGCCTGGTGGCCGATGGGGATCGTGCTCGGCGGCCTGCTGGCGATTGTCGTGCAGCAGCAGCTTGCGATGGACTGGCGCTGGCTGGTGGCCATGCCCCTGCTGCCCGGCGCTGCGCTTGTCATTCTCGTGCTGCGGCGCCCTTTCCCTGCCATCGCCAGCGTCGAAACGGGCACCAGCTTCCGGACGATGCTGTCCGAGCCATTCCGTCGTCCCGGGTTCTGGATCTTCTTCGGCATCATGCTGCTGACCGCGTCGGCAGAGCTCGCGCCTGCGGCATGGGTCGATGTCGCGCTGACCCAGACCGTCGGCATGCCGGGGATCGTCGTGCTGGTCTATGTCGCTGCGGTCATGTTCGTGATGCGGCATTTTGCCGGATCGCTTGCACACCGCCTGTCGGACATGGGGCTGCTGCTGATCTGTACCCTGCCGGCGTGCGCGGGGCTGTTTCTGCTGTCTCGAGCCGACACGCCGACAAGCGCGCTGATGGCTGCAACGCTCTGGGCGATCGGCGTGTGCTTCATGTGGCCGACAATGCTCGCCGCAGTGGCGCGCCGCTACCCGCAGAGTGGTTCCTGGGGGATCGGGCTGATCGGCTTTGCGGGGGCGATCGCCATCTATTTCGTGCTGCCGCAACTGGGCCGGATCTATGACGAAGCCAAGATCGCCAGCGCAGGCGGAGCAGAAGCCTTTGCTGCGCTGGCACCCGGATCGGCGCGGATGCAGGCAGTGCTGCGGGATGCGGCAGAGATATCGTTCCAGACGGTGGCGGTCATCCCGGCGGTGCTGCTCGGCATATTCGCGCTGCTCTGGCTTTGGGAGCGTCGCGTGCACGTCGCAGGATCGGCGCGCGCTTGAAAGGGGAAAGCAGGACGATGCACATAGCGATTGAAATCGACAGGCGCACGGCGCTGCACGGCATCATGGCGCTGCTCGGCGCGACGGCGGCAGCGGGATGCGGCTATGTGCCCGGATCGGACGCGCGCGCCACTCTGGACGAAGGTCAGCTGAAACTGCTCGATCTGGTGGCCGATACGATCATTCCCCAGACCGACACGCCCGGCGCAGCCGAGGCTGGCGTGCCAAAGCGGCTTGCGGCGATGTACACCGACTGGGCATCTGATGAGACGCGCAAGGCGCTGTCCGGTGCGCTCGACCGCATCGGCGAAGGCGCAAGGGCGGCCACCGGCAAGGATTTCTCGGCGCTGTCGCCGGACGAGCGCCTTGCCTTTCTGCGCGACCACGAGGCCGCTGCGCTCAAGCCCGTCCCACCCAAACCCGGTGCGCCAAAAGGCACGTTCATCGCGCCGGTGGTTTCGGTCGCCGATGTCGGATACCACACGCTCAAGCAACTGATAGTGGGCCTCTATTTCAGCAGCGAGATCGGCCTGACCCAGGAACTGATCTACGAGCATGTGCCGGGCCCATGGCAGCCATCGATCCCGATCACCCCGGGCATGCGCCCGTTCGCCACGCTCGGCCCTTTCTGATCGGAGATCATGCAGATGTCTTTTGATGCCATCGTCATCGGTTCGGGCATGAGCGGCGGAATGGCCGCCAAGGAGCTGTGCGAACGCGGGCTGAAGGTTCTGGTGCTGGAGCGCGGCAAAAATATCGACCCGGCCAGGGACTATATGGACCACCAGATGCCCTGGGAATTTGCCAACAACATGCAGGTGCCCGAGGACGAGGTCGCGCGGGACTATCCAGTGCAGAGCCAATGTTATGCCTTCAATGAGGCGACGAAGAAATTCTGGCCGAAGGACAGCGAACAGCCCTATTCGACGCCCGAAGACAGACCGTTCACCTGGATCCGCGGCGATCATCTGGGCGGGCGTTCGGTGATGTGGGGGCGGCAGAGCTATCGCCTGTCCGAAATGGATTTCGAGGCCAATGCCAAGGATGGGCACGGTACCGACTGGCCGATCCGCTATGCCGATCTTGCCCCTTGGTACGATCATGTCGAGCGGTTCATCGGCGTTGCCGGATCGAAGGAAAGCCTGCCGCAGCTGCCCGATGGCGAGTTTCTGCCCGCATTCGAGCTGAACGATGCCGAAAAGCAGTTCAAGGCGGCGGTCGAGCAGCGCTTTGCCGGGCGCAAGGTGATCTCGGGGCGCACCGCCAACCTCTCGGTCGCGCAGCCGCACCACGAGGAACTGGGCCGGGCCAGCTGCCAGAACCGTTCGATCTGCGAGCGCGGTTGCAGCTTCGGCGCGATGCATTCCAGCCTCACCTCTTCGCTGCCCGCAGCGAAGCGCACCGGCAACCTGACCATCGTCACCGATGCGATCGTCCATTCGATCGAGCACGACCCGAAGACCGGCAAGGCGACCGGGGTGCGCGTGATCGATGCGAAGACGAAGGAAGGGCGTACTTATCAGGCGCGGATCATCTTCCTCAACGCCTCGACCATCGGCACCGCCCAGATCCTGCTCAATTCGGCATCCGAGAAATTCCCACGCGGGCTCGCCAACGGATCGGACCAGGTCGGGCGCAACTTGATGGATCACATGTACGCGCTGATCACCATCGCGATGTTCCCGGGACCGGAGGACCGCTATTATCGCGGACGCCGCCCGACGGGGCTGTACATCCCGCGCTTCCGCAACGTCACCGAGCCGGGCGAAGGCTTCGTGCGCGGCTATGGCTACCAGGGCGGCATCTCGCGCGCGGGCTGGCGCGGGGCAGCGCTGCAGCCGGGCGTTCTTGGCGCGGAGATCAAGCAGCGCGCGCATACCATCGGGCCATGGACCGCGTTTCTCGGCGGCTTCGGCGAGATGCTGCCCAATCCGGAGAACCGGGTGACGCTGCACGCCACGCGCAAAGACAAATGGGGCCTGCCGATCCCGCATATCGATTGTGCGCACGGCCCCAACGAGAAGGCGATGATCCAGCATATCCAGGCCGATGCCAGGGCGATGCTCGAGGCTGCAGGCGCCAAGGTGGTGATGCAATCGCCCGAACCGGGCAAGCCGGGCCTGGGCATCCATGAAATGGGTACCGCGCGCATGGGGCGCGATCCTTCCACCTCGGTACTCAACGCCTTCAATCAGGCGCACGAGGTGCCCAACCTGTTCATTACCGACGGCGCGGCGATGGCCTCGTCGGGATGCCAGAACCCCTCGCTCACCTATATGGCGCTGTCCGCGCGCGCGGCGGATCATGCGGTCAAGCTGATGAAGGAAAACGTGCTGTGAAGCGATTGTCGATGCTCCGTCCGCTCGCAATGGCCGCGCTCGCGCTCGGCGTACCCGGCCAGCTGAACGCGCAAGCCGTCACAGACTGCCCGCTGCGCGACAAGCCCTTTTCGGTCGAGAGCCCGCTGATCGACGTGCTGCTCAATCCCGAGGCGCGCAGGTTGACCCAGGCGGCTACGGGTCAGGATTTCGACAAGACCCCACCTGCCTTTACCGGCACCACCCCGCCGACCTTCGCGGCGATCCTGACGGTGGCCAAGTTCGCCGCGTTTGTCGGCGTGCCCGCAAGCGCGCTCGGCCCGCTCGATGCGCAATTGCGCGCGCTGCCGGTCACTGCCGAGGACAGGCAAAAGCGCTGCCAGCGCTATGACAATGACCGCCCGGCCATCGCCCTGCCCCGCGACGGCAAGCCGCGGCTGCTGCTGTTCGAAAAGATCATCGGCTTCAAGGACACGCCCTCGGTCAATGCCGCGCATGCCGCGTTCCTTGCCGTGGCCGAGCGCAAGGGCTGGCATATCGTCGCGACCGACAAGGCCGGCGCCTTCAACGCGAAGACGCTGGGCCAGTTCGATGCCGTCATCTGGAACAATATCTCGGGCGATGTGCTGACCTTGGCGCAGCGCAAGGCGTTCAAGTCCTTCCTGCAGCGCGGCGGCGGTTTCGTCGGCATCCACGGATCGGCGGGCGATCCGGCCTGGTTCTGGGACTGGTATGCCGATGATCTGCTCGGCGCGCGCTTTATCGGCCATCCGATGAACCCTCAGCTTCAGGAAGCGCGGATCGCGGTCGATCGCGATCACCCGCTCGCCAAGGCGCTGCCGGCGGAATGGCGGATGACCGATGAATGGTACAGCTTCGGCACCAACCCCCGACGGATCGGCGCCAGGGTGCTGCTGACACTAGACGAGAGCACCTACAGTCCGGTCGGCATCAAGGGCGAGGATCTGCGCATGGGCGACCATCCCATCGCCTGGACGCACTGCATCGGCAGGGGACGCATCTTCTATTCCGCGATCGGCCATGCGCCCGAAACCTATGCGCAGCCGCAGAATATAGCGATGCTCGAGGCCGCGATCGGCTGGGCCGCAACCGAGCGCAAGGCCTGCAACTGACCGCCGGACTTTCCGTGCAGACCAGCCTGCCCCGCGCACGGACCGCCGAAGCCTGAGGGAACTGCCCCAGGCTCCGGCGGTCCGCCGCGTCTCGTTCGGATCAGAAGCGGACCGACAGCGTCGCGCGGGCACCGTGATCGGCGGTGTCCTTGCCGATCAGGCCGGTATAGCCCAGTGACAGGTCTGCGCCGTCGGTCAGCTTCACCGTCGCATCGAGCCGTGCCGCCAGCGCGAAGCTGTCGAGCTGGACGCCGCGGATGGTGAAGGCCTGGGCGGGCGCGGCGGCGAGCGCGATCTGCGCTGCCGGATCGCGATCGCCGACCTGGAACCGGCCCGCCAGCGTGCCCGAGAGGTTGACCCTGCCCATGCGCACCGTGCCATCGGCACCGACCGTCACCGAACCGCTGCGATAGCTCTGGCGACGCACCGACAGCGCCGCCGCGCCGCCGGTTTCGGTCAGCGCATCCAGCTTGAACTCGCCCACGGCGACGCTGGCGAACGGACGATAGGTCGCATTGCCTGCCTCGATCGCGTAGCTCAATTCGGCAAAGCCCTGGACCGCGCGGCCATCGCCCCGGCCCCGGTTGGTCTCGGCAAAGCCTGGTAGCGCGATGTTGCGCACGGCGGTGAGATCGACCCCCGTGATGCTCGCACCCATGCCGACGCTGACGCCGCCGGTATTGACGCCGGCATAGAGGCCGCCGCCAGTCTGCTCGACCTCGGCGCGCGATCCGCGTGCATCGACGCTGACCTTGCTGGTCATGTGCACGCCGAACGCGCCGATGCGCCAGCTGCCCTCGCTATTGGCATTGCCATAGTCGATACCGGTGATGAAGCCCTGGCGATCGCTCTCATAGCGCGCGGCGTTGCCGTCGCGTTCGCCATCGCCCCAGGTTCCGAACACCTGGCCCCAGGCCCCTGCGCCATTGCCCCATTCGTGCGTCTGGCGCGCGGTCGCGGCGACGGCGCTGATCCGGCCCAGCACCGCTTCGCGCACCAGCCGCTCCTGCTCGATGCCCACGCCCGCCATGGTCGCATAGACCTCGCCCGAAAGCTGGTCGAACGCGTTCGGCTGCTGCGCATTGGGCAGCGCATAGACGTTGAACAGCGGCTGCGGGTTGTAGCCCGCGGTCACGGCCGCATCGATCCGCGACACCACAGAGCGCTGGTTGGCGGTCAGCGGCGTGTTGCCCAGGATGTTAGTGAGCAGATTGGGAGCCATGCGCAGCAGCACCTGGTTGGCGGTATAGACCAGTTCGGGCCGGTAGAGGATGCCGAACTCGCCAAAGCCGGTCACCGCATCGAACGTGCCGGTGCGACCACCGCTCGCCTGGAGCAGCAGATAGTTGCTGTTGAAGGCATAGGTGCCGCCCAGATTGGTGATCGCCGCCGTGCCGCCCAGCTGCATCGTGCCATTGCCGATCAGCATGTCCGACCCGCTGGGTGCCTGGACCTGCAGACGCAACGTGCTGCCCGATTGCAGCTGGATCGCGCCATTGACGCCCAGCATGCCAAGGCCGCCCGCCCCGGGCGAGACGACCGAGCCGCTGCGCGCGATCAGCCCGCCCACCGTGCCATTGCCCGACAGCGTCGCGCCCGAAAGCACCGTCGTTGCCGATCCCGTAAGCGATCCGGTGACGCGCAATTCGCCCGCGCGCACCGTCGTCGCACCGCGCAGCGCACTGTTGTCGCCGGTCAGCTCGAGCAGCCCCACGCCGCTCTTGTCGAGCAGCCCGGTGCCACCGATCCGGCCCGCGAACACGCCGGTCGTTCCTTGCGCGAACTCGAGCGCGGCATCGTTCTGGATCAGGCCCTGGAGCGAGACCGTCGAGCCGATCAGACGGCCAGCGGAGATCAGCGTGCCGCCGGTATAGCTGTTTGCCCCGGTCAGCGTCGTGGTACCGCTGCCCGCCTGGACGAACATGCCGGTGCCGCTGATGACGCCCGCGAAGGTATAGGCGTTGCTGCGGTTGATGATCAGCGTCCCGTTGTTCAGCACCGGCCCGATGATCGATCCGGTGGCGCCGCCATTGCCCAGCTGCAAGACGCCGCCAGCGATGGTGGTGCCGCCCGAATAGCTGTTCTCACCATCGAGGATCAGCCCGCCGGTGCCCGTCTTGGTCAGCGCGCCGGTGCCCGAAATGACCCCGCTGAACAGCGAGTTCACGCCGTTGGTGCCGGTGGTGAGCCGCGCGCTGCCCAGCGTGATCGTGCCCGCACCCGACAGCACGCCCAGCGTGGTGTCGAACCCGGCAAGGTTGAGGCTGCCGGTCGCCGCCTGCTGGAACACCGCGATGCCGCTGGTGATGCCGGTGAGCGTGATGCTGCCGCTGTTGAGCACGTCGCCGGTCAGCGTGCCGCTGATCCGCGCGGTGCCGCTGTTCGACAGGCCGCCCGAGAGCGTTCCGGTTGAGGTGAAGGTGCCCGCATTGATCACCAGGCCCCGGATCACGCCATTGTTCACGGCGGTCGCGCCCGCCGAATTGACCAGCTGGCCCAGGATCGAGCCGTTGTTGATCAGATTGGCGTTGTTGAGCACGCTGCCTGCGATCACCGCGGGGCTGAGCGGACCGGCAAAGGCCGTCTCGCCCGCCGCAGCGACCGGTGCGATCGGATCGCCCAGCGAGGCCGCCACCGGGCTGGCCGACTCGGTGCCGGCGACCAGCGCGCCATCGAGCCTTGCGGTGCCCATGCCGTTGCTGAGATCGGACACCAGGCCCAGACGGCCCGACGCCGATGCGGTTGCCGGTGTTGCGGTGGTCGCCGCCAGCGTCTGCGGCGCTTCGCCGAGTGTCACGACCGGGAGGTCGGCCGAGACCGCACCCGATGTGGAATCGCCGAACAGATCGACCCGCTCGGGTCCGGACGAGACGCCGCCCGCCAGCGGCAGACGCTCGGCGCTCGAGGTCAGGCTCGCCGGGGTCGGGCCGCCGGAGATCGAAATATTGTCGACCATCATGCCCGCACGCGATGCGAGCGAGGCACTGACGGTGGAGGCGGTTTCGGCTGCAAGCGCGGTGACCGTAGCCGGCATGCTGGTCTGCTCGACCGCCAGCGACGTGACCGCCGCAGGCATGCTGGTCTGCTCGGCTGCGATCGGGCCCGAAGCGGCATTTGCGACCGGCGCGGCAAGCACGGAAGGTGCTGCCACCGTCGCCGCAATGCCGCTCGGCGTGCCACCGACGCTCGCGCCTTCGCCGATCACCAGCGTGCCTGCGTTGACCAGGGTCAGGCCGGTGTAGCTGTTGATGCCGGTGAGCGTGAGCGTACCACTGCCCACCTTCTGCAGGCCGCCGCTGCCCGAGATGACGCCCGAGAACAGCGACGAACTGTTGTCCGAACCGACCACCAGCGTGCCGCTGCCCAGCGCGATCGGGCCCGTGCCCGCAAGGCTGCCCAGCCCGGCATTGAAGCCAGCAAGGTTCAGGCTGCCACCCGCATTCTGGGTGAGGCGGCCGAGCACGACCAACTGGCCGTCCAGCGCGATTACTGCATTGTTGGCCACCGTGCCGCTGACCTGGCCCGAAAGCGTGGCGGTGCCGTTGTTGGTCAGCGATCCCAGGATCAAGCCCGAGCTGGCGAAACTCGCGTTGTTCAGCACCGATCCGCTGAGGCCCGCACCCGCCGCCACCGTCAGCAGGCCAGCGTTGATCGTGGTGAGGCCGGTATAGGCCTGGCCCGAGGTCAGCGTGAAGCCGCCGGTGCCGGACTTGATGAGGCCGCCGGTGCCGCCGATCGTGCCAGCAAAGCTGGTGGAGGCGTTGCTGCCGCCAAGGGTCAGCGTCGCACTGCCCAGCAGCACGTTGCCTGCGCCCGACAGGCTGCCGATCGAGGTACTGAAGCCCGCGAGATCGAACGTGCCGGTGCCGGTCTGGCTGAAGCCGGTAATGCCGGTCAGCGTGCCCTGGAGCTGGACGAGACCGCTATTGGTCACCGCGCCACCCAGCTGGCCCGAAAGCCCCGCCGAGCCCGAATTCACCAGACCGCCATTGAGCACGCCGGTGGAGATCAGCGTGCCGGTGTTGGTGACGAGGCCCGCCACCGTGCCCGCATTGCTGAACCCGGCGGCGTTCTGCACCGCGCCCGCCAGCGATCCGCCGCTGGCCAGTGCCAGCACGCCTGCATTGACGGTAACCGTACCGGTGAGCGTGTTCGCGCCCGAGAGCGTGAACGTGCCGGTGCCGGTCTTGATCACTGCGCCATTGCCGGCGAGCACGCCCGCATAGGCGGTGCTAGCATTGCTGCCACCGGTGACGAGCGCCTGGCCCTGCGCGATCTGCACGCGGCCGCCGCTGCCGGCCAGCGCGCCGATGGTCTCAGCCACATTGACGAACAAGGTACCGGTATTGACCGTGACCAGCGCCGCATCGGCGATCGATGCCCCTGCCCCCTGCAGCACGACATCGCCGCCCGCCAGCGTCACGCCCTGCGCGAAGCTGCCCGCGCCGGTGAGCGTGGTGGTGCCCCCAGTGGCCCGCAGTGAATTGGCAGCGCCGGTAATGTCGCGGATGGTGCCGCCGCTCGTGCTGATGCTGCCGGTCAGCGCACCATTGGCGAGCGTGCCGCCCGCCAGGCTGATCGCCGCGATCGACTGGTCGAAACCGCCCAGGTCGAGCGTGCCGCCGGTGCCGATTGTGACCAGGCCATTGCCCTGCCAGATGTTCGCCGCGCCCGACAGCAAGGTGCCGCCGGTGATCGTCGTGGTTCCCGTATGCGCCAGCGTGCCGGTGACGGTGAACGCGCCGCTGCCCTGCTTGGCGAGATTGCCGGTGTTGAAGATGACGCCGCCGAAGCTGGTCGACGCATCGCTTCCGCCCAGCGTCAGCGTCTGGCCAGCATCGATCTGCACCGTGCCGCCCGTGCCAGCCAGCGAACCGATGGTTTCCGACACCGCAACGATCAGGTTGCCGGTGCCCAGCGTGACCGCCGCCGCGTCATTGACGCTGCTGCCGCCTTGCAGGAACAGGTTGCCCGCGTTGACATTCACGCCGCCGGCAAAGTTTCCGCTGCCGAACAGCGCCAGATTGCCGCCGGTCACGGTGAGCGCGCCGGTCGTGTTCGCATTGGCGAGGCCGATCAGGCCTGCGCCGCCGGTGGCAAGCGCCTGGCTGGTGCCTGCGAGCAGGTCGATGTCGAGGCGGCCTGCATCGGCGGCGATCAGGCTGTCCGATCCCAGGGTGACGGTGCCTGCCCAGATGTTGTTGTCCGCCACGTTGCGCAGCGCGCCCGCGCCGTTCACGCCGGTGCCGTTGATCGTCAGCGCCTCGCCGGTGAGGGTGATGCCGCCCTGCAGCTCGAGCGCAGCCCCCGCATCGACCACGGTGCCCGCAGCATTGCCGCCCAGGCCCGCATTGTTGCGGACCGAAAGCACGCCCTGGCTGACCGTGGTCAGGCCTGCATAGCTGTTCGCGCCGGAAAGAACGAACGTGCCGGTGCCGGTCTTGACGATGCCGCCGTCGCCCGAGACCGTGCCTGCGAAGGTGCTTGAGCCGTTATCGCCGCCCGTGGTCAGCGGGACCGCACCCAGAATCACGGCTCCGCTGCCCGCCAGGCTGCCGATGCTGGTGCCGAAGCCGCCCAGATCGAACGTGCCCGTCGCCTCCTGAGTCACCGCGCCGATGCCGGTGGTCGTGCCGGTCAACGTGATCGTGCCCGCATTGGTGACGGATCCTGCCAGGATACCCCGGATTCGCGCGCTGGCTCCGGTTGCATTGACCAGCCCTGCGTTCAGCGCGCCCGTTGATTCCAGTGTCGCGATGTTGGTAACGAGGCCCGAAACGCGACCAGCGTTCGTGAACCTTGCATTGTTGAGCACGCCGCCTGCCAGCGAGGCATTGCTGCCCAGGATCAAGGTGCCTCCGTTGACCGTGGTCAGCCCCGTATAGCCCTGCGCGCCCGAGAGCGAGAAGGTGCTGGCGCTGACCTTGGTCAGGCCACCGGAACCGGTGATCATGCCGTCGAAGGTCTGCGAGCCGGTGCCGCTGCCCAGGGTCAGCGTCCCGCTGCCCAGAGCCACCGTGCCGCCGCCGCCGGTCAGATTGCCGATGGTGGTGGCAAAGCCGCCCAGGTTGAAGACCGCGCCCGTCGCCAGCGACAGTTCGCCGATACCGATAAAGGTTCCGGTCAGGTTTACCGTACCGCGATTGATCAGATTGCCGGAAAATGCCCCCGACAGGCTCGCGGTTGCACCAGCATTGTTGACCAGACTGCCGTTCAACGACCCCGTGGACACCAGCGTACCGTTGTTGATCACTCCGTTTGCGACCGTCCCGGCATTGGTGAACACGGCATTGTTGGTCACCGAGCCTGCCAGCGATGCTCCCGAAGCCAGGACGAGCGTTCCGCCGCTGACCAGCGTCCGGCCCGTGAAGCTGTTGGCACCGGTGAGCGTGAAGGTGCCCGTGCCTTCCTTCTCGAGGCCGCCGCTGCCCGAGATAACGCCTGCGAAACTGGTGCTGGCGTTGCTGCGGCCCAGCTGAAGCAAGCCGCTGCCCAGTTGCACCGACCCGCTGCCCGCGAGCGAACCGATGGAAGCGAACGATCCGGCCAGGTCGAACAAACCGCTGCCCTGCTGGCTGAACGCCACGTTGCCGCTGGTCAGGCCTGACAGCCTCACCGTTCCCGCGTTGGAAATCGCCCCGTTCCACACGCCCGACAGGTTGGCTATGCCCGTGGCGGCATTGACCAGACCGCCGTCGAGCCTTCCGGTCGAGGTGAGGCTCGCCCGGTTGGTGACCTGCCCCCTCACGTTGCCCGCATTGGCGAAGCTCGCACCGTTATCCACCGCGCCGACGATCGTGCCGCCGCTGCTCAGCGCCAGCGTGCCGGCTGCAATGCTGGTAAGCCCCGCATAGCTGTTGAAACCGCCGAGCGTCAGCGTGCCCGCGCCCGCCTTGGTGATACCTGCGGTCCCCTGGATCGGCGCATTGATGGTGGCGCCCAAGCCTGCCGACACGTCGATGACCGAGGTGCCGCCGGTGGTCGCCAGCGCCCCGCCACCAGGTGCGGTGTTCAGCACATAGCCGCCTGTTTCGAAACGAAGCTGCTGGAACGCCTGGGTTCCGCTGACCTGTACCGTCCCGCCTGCCGCGCCAGCGAACACGCCGGTCTGGCTGTTCCATCCGAACGCGGTCGAGAATCCGGGCGCCGAGGTCCAGTTGGTGCTGGTGCTGTTCCAGGTGCCCGATCCGCCATTGCCGGTGATTGCGCTGGACGCTGCGGTGGTGTCGGTGCCGTCCCAGTAGAGCACGGTCGGGATGCCGAGCGTGAACTGGACGCTGACCTGTCCTCCGATATTGGTGATCACCGACGCCGTGAAGCCATCAGGGCGTGTGCCGACCAGCAGGCCATTGTCGGTCAATGTGCCGCCATAGTTGATCAGGCGATAGATGCCCTCGCCAAATCCGGTCAGCGCGGCGACATTGAGCGTGCCGTCGAGCGTCAGGTTGCCGCTGACGCTGATGAGATCGTTGGTGCCGCCACCGACGACACCCGCCTGGGCAAGCTCGAAATTGAGCACCGAGGCTGAATCGAGCAGCAGGTTGCCACCGATAGCGATCGTCGCAGGGCTGTTGCCCGGGGCGAATATGGCCCCGGCGCCCAGCGAAATATTGCCGAGAAAGCTGCCCGATCCGGCCAGCGTCGCGCCATTGGCGAGGCTGAGGTTGGCACTGTTGGCAATGACATCGCCGAACTGGCCGTTGAGCACCAGCGACCCGGCATTCACGTTGACGGTGCCGGTGAAATTGGCCGCCGCCGTGTTGATGCCGCCCAGCGTCAGCGTGCCCGTGCCCGCCTTGTTGAACGTGCCCGAACCCGAGATGATGCCGTCGAAGCTGGTCGAGGCATTGCTTGTGCCAGCTGTCAGCGTGCCAGCGCCCAGCTGGATCGCGCCATTGCCTGCGATGCTGCCCAGCGTCGCGTTGAACCCGGCGAGATTGAGGCTGCCCCCCGTGGCCTGGGTGAAGCTGGGCGAACCCGACAGGCCTGCGGTCAACGTGATCGCGCCCGAATTGGTGATCGCGCCGTTGACGGCATTGGCAAGATTTGCCGTCGCCCCCGCATTGTTGACCAGCCCGCCCGCAAGCGTGCCTGCAGAGACCAGCGTTCCCGCATTGGTCACCTGACCTGCAACGCTGCCCGAATTGATGAAGGTCGCGTTGTTCTGCACCGTGCCTGCCAGCGATGCTCCGGTGGCGAAGAAGATCGAGCCCTGGTTGATCGTGGTGAGACCGTTGAAGGTGTTCGCGCCCGAGAGAGTCTGCGTTCCCGTGCCGGTCTTGACCAGCGCGCCCGTGCCCGAGATGACCCCGGCAAAATCGGTGCTGCTATTCGCCCCGCCCAGCGTCAGCGTGCCGCTGCCGAGCTGCACCGCACCGCTGCCCGCAAGGCTGCCGATCGTGGCATTGAACCCGGCGAGGTTTAAAGTGCCAATGGCGATCTGTGAAAATGCAGCATTACCGCTGGTCGCGCCAGTCAGCGTGATCAACCCCGCATTGGTCACCGGTCCGCTTAAGCTACCACGGACCGATGCCTGCGTTACGTTGGCTAGTCCCCCGTTCAGGGAACCGGTCGACTGGAAAGTCCCGGCGTTGTTGACCAGGCCTCCGACGGTGCCAGCGTTCGTCAGCACCCCGAGGTTAGTAACCGCAGCGGCGAGGCTGCCGGTAGCACCGATTGCGAGAGTGCTGCCCTGGCTGACCGTCGTCAGTCCGGTAAAGCTGTTTGCTCCACCCAGCGTCAGCGTGCCCGTGCCGGTCTTGGTGAACGTGCCGGACCCCGAGATGATGCCGTCGAAGCTGGTCGAGGCATTGTTGCCGCCTGCGGTCAGCGTGCCGGAGCCCAGCTGGATCGCGCCGGTGCCCGCGATGCTGCCCAGCGTCGTGCTGAAACCGGCGAGGTTGAGACTTCCCCCAGCATTCTGGGTGAAGCTCGGATTGCCCGACAGGACGCCCGTCAGCGTGATGGTACCCGAATTGGTGATCGCGCCGTTGACGGCGTTGGCCAGGCTGGCGGTCGCGCCGGCATTGTTGACCAATCCGCCCGCAAGCGTTCCGGTAGAGGTCAGCGTACCAGAATTGGTGACCAGTCCCGTGGTCGTGCCTGCGTTGATGAAGGTCGCATTGTTCTGCAATGCGCTTGCGAACGACGTGCCCGTGGCGAGTACCAGCGAGCCCTGGGCGATCAGCGTGGAGCCCAGGAACGTGCTTGTGCCCGAAAGCGTCTGGGTGCCCGTACCGGTCTTCACCAGCACACCGCTGCCCGTGATCGTCCCGGCATAGTCCGTATTGGTATTTGCGCTGCCCAGCGTCAAACCGCCCGCGCTCATCAGTACCTGGCCAGTGCCCGCCAGGCTGCCGATGCTGGTGCTGACATTGGTCAGGTTGAACACGCCGCCGAGATTCTGCGTGAATGCGCCGATACCGGTCGTCGCGCCGGTCAGCGTCAACGTGCCGCTATTGGTGATCGCGCTGCCGCCAAAGCTGCCCGCGACATTCGCCGTCGCGCCTGCATTGTTGGTGAGCCGGCCCGCCAGCGTGCCGGTGCTGGTCAGCGTGCCCGCATTGGTCACAAGGCCGCTGATCGTGCCCGCATTGCTCAGCGTCGCATTGTTCTGCACCGCGCCTGCGATCGTGCCGCCGCTGACCAGCGACAGCGTGCCGCCGCTGACCGTGGTGAGTCCGGCATAGCTGTTGGCCCCGCCCAGCGTCAGCGTGCCGCCGCCGGTCTTGGTCAGCCCTGCCGTGCCCGAGATAGGAGCGTTGATCCGGGTCGCGATGCCGGAATTGACATTGACGATCGAGAAGCCGCCGGTGGTTGCCAGGCCGCCCGTCAGATCGGCCGCATTCAGCACATAGCCATCGGTCAGGAAGCGCAGTTCCTGGAAGGCCTGGCTGCCAGTGATGCCGATCGCCCCGCCCGCGGTGCCTGCAAACACGCCCGCCTGGCCCGCCCAGGCACTGTTGACGGCAAAGCCGGTGGGATTGGTCCAGTTGGTCGCGGTGCTGGTCCAGTTGCCCGCGCCGCCCTCGCCATTGACGGTCGCGGTGGCGCCGGTCAGATCGGCACCATCCCAATATTGCACGGTCTGGCCGCCGGCGTTGAACAGGATGTTGACCTGGCCCGCAATGTCGGTGCGCAGTTCGGACGAGAAGCCCATCGGCTGCGTGCCGATGACGAGCTGGTTGTTGGTCAGCGTGCCGCCATAGTTGATCAGGCGATAGAAGCCCGCGGTAAAGCCATCGAGCGCGGTGACGTTGAGCGTGCCATCGAGCACCAGATTGCCGCCAACCGTGATCAGGTCGTTGATGCCGCCGCCGACGACGCCGGGCTGCGCGAGCTCGAAATTCAGCACCGAGCTGTCGTTCAGCGTCAGATTGCCCGCGATGGTCTGCGTCGCCGGGCTGTTGCCGGGCGAGAGGATGCCGCCATTGGCGACCACGACATTGCCCTGGATCGTGCCCGAGCCGCCCAGCGCCGCGCCCGAGGCGATATTGACCGTTGCCGCGCGGTTGGCGAGGTCACCCAGGACACCGTTGACCACTAAAGTGCCGGCATTGACGTTGAACGTGCCGGTAAAGCCGTTCTCGTTGGTGTTGCTGCCGGTGAGCGTCAGCGTGTTGGCAAGGTTCTTCTGCACCGTGCCTGCGCCGCCGAAAACGTTGGCGAGGGTCAGCGCATCGCTGCGATTGAGCAGCAGCTCCGCGCCGCTCGCAATCGCGACATTGCCCGTGCCAAGGCTGCCCGTGGTGCCGCCATCGCCGATCTGCAGGCTGCCGCCGGTGATGCTGGTGATGCCGGTATAGCTGTTCGCGCCGGTCAACGTCAGCGCACCGGTGCCGCTCTTGACCAACGAGATCGCGCCCGTGCCACCGCCGATGGTGCCGACAAAGGTCGAGGCCGCATTCTGTAGGGCCTCGAACTGCGCGAGCGTTGCCGAGGAGTTGGTGATCGCGCCCAGACCGTTGAGGTTGACGCCGCCGCCGGCAAACCCGTTGAGGTCAAGCGTACCGATGAGGCCCAAGAACACTCCGCCGGTCGATCCGATGGTCATGCCGCCCCCCAGACGGAGCAGGAAGGCATCCGATGCCGAGCCCAGGCGCAGGGTTCCGGCATCGATCCGCACGGATGCGTTTGTCGCCGGGCCGGTTGCCGGGGCAAATCCGATCTGGACGGTGCCGGTCTTGTTCAGCGTGCCGAAGACCAGCGAGCTGGCGAAATTGCTGAAGTCCAGCGTGCCGCCCAGCGACAGCGTCTGCCCTGCTGCAGCAGAAATGCTGGAATTGGCGAAATTGCCGATCGTCACTCCGGTAACCGTCGCCGAGACACCCGCCGAGGTCGTCAGGCTGGAGGTGCCGGACAGGGTGAGCCCGCCGGTGCCCAGCGCGCCTGCATTGCCGATCTCTATACCGCCGCCGGAAATCACCGTACCGCCGGCATAGCTGTTCGCGGCGGTCAGCGTGGTCGTGCCCAGTCCGTCGCGCACTAGCCGGCCGGCACCGGAAATCACATTGCCGACCGTGTTGTTGTTGCCCTCGAAGCGCAGCGTCGCACCGGTATTGACGGTGACATTGCCGGTGCCCAGCGTGCCGTTGTTGCCGACCGTGCCGATCAGCAGCGTATTGCCCGCGCCGATGGTCGTTGCACCATAAATGTTGGTGCCGGTGAGGCGCACGACGCTGGGGCCGTCCGCACCGAGGCCCGACGCGATGGTCAGCGCGCCGCCCGACAGCGCGCCTGAGAAGGTGGCCGACGAAGCGATGATCGTCGCCCCTGCCCCCTCGCCCAGCACGATGTTGTTCGCCAGGGTCGCAGGGCTGGGCAGGCCCAGCCGCAAGGTGGTGCCCGTCGCCATCTGCAGCGTGCCGGTGCCCCAGCCCGCATTGCTGGCCAGTAGCGCCAGGCTGCCCGCGTTGAGCTGCACCGCACTGCTGCCCGTGGCCGCGCCCGTCAGACGCAATTCGCCCGTGCCCGTCTTGGTCAGCACACCGTTATAGGCATTGGCCCCCTGCAGGGTGAGCGATGCCGCCGCGACGTCGATCGTGCCGCCGGTCGCGCCAATGGTCAGCACCTTGGTGAGCGAGCCCGCCACATCCGCGCCCAGTGTCGCGCCGTTCAGGAACACGCCATTGGCACCGTTCAGCAGCGTGTAAGCGCCGGTACCGGCAAGCCGCAATGTGCCACCGTTGATGTTGATCGGGTTGACCTGTGCGCCCACGGACACCGTGACCGGTGCCAGTTCGATCGTCCCCGTCGCGCTTGTCGTGCCGAAATTGAGCGGCGAACCGGCACCGGCCTCGAAGGACAGCGAGCTGGACGCCAGCCGCAACGTCGTTCCGGTGGCTGCGGCCACCGTGGCGCTGCCATTGCCGAATGAGATGGCGTTACCGAGCGAACCGGAGACGCCGGCTTGCAGCGTGGTGTTCCCCGACATGATGATACCGCCGGTCCCGGCAGCGTTGATCACGCCGCCCGTGGCGCTGGCGAGAACCAGATTCCCTGCGCTGATGAAGACCCCGCCGGAGAAGCTGTTCGCGCCGGTCAGCGTCAGCGTACCGCTGCCCTCCTTCACCAGATTGCCTGCACCCGAAATGGCGTTGGCCACCGTGTAGTCGTTGGAGCGGTTGAAGCGCACCGTCGCGCCATTGACGAGATTTCCGGTACCGATAGATCCCGTCGTGCCGCCCGTCCCGACGACAAGCACGCCGCCGCCCACGGTCGTCGTACCGGAATAGTTATTGTTGCCGCTGATGAACAGCTGCCCCAGGCCGGTCTTCGTCAGGCTGCCCGTACCGGAAACTGCGCCCGTCAGGGTCAGCGCCGTCGCGCTTGCGACATCCAGTGTCGCAGCGCCGGTCAGCGTGACGCCGCGCGCCGAGCCGAAGGTTGCGGTGGTGCCGAGTGTCGCGCTGCCCAGCGTGATTCCGCCGGCGGTAGCGCCCAGATTGCCATCGGACGCAACATTGAGGCGACCCGCGCTGATCGTGGTGCCGCCAGAATAAGTGTTCGCGCCCGACAGCGTCAGCGTGCCCGCGCCGATCTTCTCGAGCGGCCGCGCGCCATCCTGGTCGGAGATCACGCCCGATTGCGTAGCCGATCCGGTGAGGACCTGCAGCTGCGTGGTGTTCGAGGCGAGCGTGATCGGCGTCGCCATGTCGATGCCGTCGGCATAATCGACCACCGATCCGGTGGTGCGGATGACACCGGTTGCACCGCCCGCTGCAGTATTGCTGCGCAGCGACAGCGTGCCGCCTGCCACGGTGATGCCATTGGTGAAGCTGTTAGTGCCCGACAGCGCCAGCGTACCCGCCTCGACCGTCGCCGATCCCAGCGAGAGGTTGCTGGTGATCGTGGCGACCCCGCTGCCCAGCTTGCGCAGCGCGCCGGTGCCGGTGATCGCCTGCGCCAGCGTGATGTCGCTGGCCAGGTTGATCGCGAGCGTCGCATTGTTGGTGACAGCGCCGGTGCCGATCGATCCCGTCGTGCCGCCATCGCCGATCTGCAGCGTGCCCGCCGTCACCGTCACCGCGCCGCTCAGCAGGTTCGCGCCGGTCAGCGACAGCGTGCCCGCGCCCAGCTTGGTCAGCGTGCCCGCGCCGGAAATGGCATTGCTGGCAATGAGGTCGTTCGAGCGATTGAACGTCAGGTTGCCCAGCGCGTCGAGCGTGACAGCGCCGGTGCCGAGGGTGCCCGTCGTCCCACCCTCCCCGATTTGCAGCGTGCCGCGCAGGATGTTGGTGATGCCGCTATAGCTGTTAATGCCCGTCAGGGTCAGCGTGGCATTGCCGAACTTGGTGAGGTTGAGGGCAGAGGTACCGTTGGTGATCGTCCCGGCGAAGGTCGATGCGGACGTGCTGTTGATCGTCGTGGTGGCGGCTTGCGACCCGAGATTGGTCAGCGTGCCCGATGCATTGCCGCCAAGGTTGACGAGATTGAAGCTGACACCGTTGACATCGAGCGTGGCCGAGGTCGCGCCGTTACCGATTGTGGTGCCTCCGCTTGCGAGGCTGAGGACGCTCGCACCGAAGGCGTTGCTGGTCCGCACCGTTCCCCCGGCGATATTTGCGCGCATGCCTGCGCCGATCGTCACGCCCGACGGCATGGCAAGATCGATCGTCCCCGTAGCCGAGGACGAGCCGAAGGTCAGCGTGAAGGGGGGAGCCGTCACGAACTGGTCGCCGGTCAGGGTCAGCGTCGTGCCCGATGCCGCGCCGATGCTGGCATCGGTGGAGGACGAGATGAAGAACCGGTTGGCCAGCGTGCCGGTAACATTGGACAGCAGATTGCCGCCCGACGCGATAGTGATCTGGCTGGTGCCCGCCGCACCGATGGTGCCACCCGCAACCTGGTTCAACACCAGCGTACCGGCGGAAATCGTGGTTCCGCCGTTATAGGTGTTCGCGCCAGACAGCGTCAGCGTGCCGGTACCGGTCTTGATCAGCGCGCCGTTGGTGCCGCTGATGATGCCGGACAATGTCGCATCGCTGGCGTTGCCGGTGGAGAGCGTTGCATTGAAAAGGCTGATCGCGCCCGTGCCCGAGATAGAGCCGATCGTTTCCGATCCGCTCAGCGTCAGGATGCCCGCATGGCTGATCACCGCGTTAGAAGCCAGCGCGCCGCCATCGGTGGTGAGCCTGGCCCCTGTGCTGGTGCTGATCGAGGTGGACGCCAGCGCGCCGGAGCCGGTCAGCGCCAACTGGCCGGCTTCGACCGAGGTCTGCCCGGTAAAGGTCTGCGCCGCCGTGATCGTCTGCGTCGCCGGGCCGCGATTGGTGAAGCTGCCGATGACGCCCACACCTGATTGCGAGATGACCCCGCCGAAAGTCAGGTTCTGCTGCGCGTTGACGACCAGCGGGCCGGTGGTCGCCAGCACGATGCTGCCCGGGCCGCCAATGCCGCCGATGGTCTCGCCCGCCTCGACCCGCAAGGTGCCCAGGGCATCGACAAAGACCTGCCCGGTATCGGACAGCGCCGCCCCGCCCTGCAGCGCAAGCGTGCCGCCGCTGATCGTGGTTGTGCCGCCAAAGCTGCTGGAACCGGTCAGGGTTAAGGTGCCCGTGCCGATCTTGGCCAGGTTGCCAGTGCCGACGATACCGTCTGCCCCTGTCCCTGCATAGGTGGTCGACGTGTTGTTGCCACCTACCGTCAAAGTGGCGGTGTTGCGCAAGATCACCCGGCCGCTGCCCGTCAGTGATCCGATGGTTTCGGTAGCGAGAACATCCAGGATCGAGCCGCTGCCGACTGTCACCGCAACCGTATCGGCCAGCGCCAATTCGTTGTTCAGGGCCACGGTTCCGCCGTTGATCGTCAGAGGACCGGCGAAAGTGTTGACACCGTTGAGAGTGAGCACACCAGCGCCGGTCTTGGTCACGCCACCAGTGCCCGTGATCGCCCTGTTCACAAAGATGGAGGAATTGCCGGTTCCTTCGTTCGCGAAGGTCAGCGTGGATCCGCCCAAGGCGATGCCGCTCAAAGTGATGGTCAAAGCGATACGATCGGCGACCGAGATCGTCGAGTCAGCAGCGAGGGTGACTCCGCCGGTGAGAACCGTGGATTCGTTGCCCGAAACGCCAGCCGGGGCGACGCGGATCGCGCCGATGCCACCGTTGCCGGTGCCGCTGATGGTCAGCGCCTCGCCGATGTTCAGCGGCGTTCCGCTGAACTGCAGGGTCGCGCCGCTGTTGACGGTGGTAGTACCGACCCCGCCGTCGCCCAGCGCAGAATCGCTGCCAATCGTCAGCGTGCCAGACTGCACGGTGGTGGTGCCGGTATAGCTGCTGCTGCCCGAAAGGCTGATATTGCCCGTCGTCGCAAGTGACTGCGTTCCGCCGAAAGCGCCGGAAAATGTGCCGTTGCGCAGCGTGGTCGTGCTGCCGTCATTGAGGATCGTGCCCGCGCCCGAAAGGTTGCTGATCGTCGACAGGCGGGTGTTGAAATTGAGGGTCGCACCGGCATCGACTTGCGTCTGCGTAGCGTCCAGGCCGAGTATCTGGCCCAGGATGCCGCTTTGCGAGCGCACCGTGCCGCTCTGCACGATGATGCGCGTGGAAGCACCTGCGGTGCCCGTCGCCGCGGCAATGTCGAGCGTGCTGCCTGTGCCCGGTGCCAGCCGCAGCGTTCCCGCCCCGCCGAACTGGCCCGTCAGGGTGACCTGGCTGCCCGCGAGGGTTGATAGGACATTGCCGTCCGCCGTGAAGGCGTTGATATTGTTGGTATAGACGCCCGCGTTCGCGAGGTGCAACGAACCACCGCGCAACTCCACTGCGCCCGTGCCGAGCGCGGTGAGGTTGCCAAGCTGCAGCGTGCCCGCGAAGATCTGGGCGGTACCAGAATAGCCATTGGCTGCAGCGCCGAGGATCGTGGTTCCCGTGCCTTGCTGCACCAGTGAGCCACTGCCCGCCAGCGCGCCTGCAATCGTCTGGGTGGCACTGCTGTTCGACCGCAGCGTCCCGTTGGTGCTGATCGTTACCCCGCCCGTGCCAAGCGATCCCGTGGTCGAACCCGATCCCAGCTGCAGGATACCTGCCGAAATCGTGGTGCCGCCTGCATAGCTGTTGGTGCTGAGCAGCGTCAGCGTGCCCAGACCCTGCTTTGTGAGCGAACCCGTACCGCTGATAGCGACGCTGCTGTCGATATTGTCGGACCGGTTGAACACCAGGCTGGCATTGTTGACGATCGGCCCGCCAATGATCGTGCCGGTGGTCGTGGCGTTGCCGATCTGCAGCGTGCCGCCGCTGATCGTGGTGGTGCCCACAAAGTTGCTGGTGCCGGTAAGGGTGAGCGTACCGGACCCCGTCTTGGTCAGTCCGCCGAGCCCGGTCAGGCTGCCGGCGAACGTGGTCGAACTGTTGTTGCCCCCCGTGGTCAGAACCGAGCTGGCCTGCAGAACAACCGTGCCATTGCCCGCCAGGGACCCGATCGTCTCGCTGCTGCCAACGCCGAGAAGGGTGCTCGTGGCCATGCTCAGCGCGGCCGTGTCCCCGATCGACGATCCGCCGGTCAGCTGCAGCGCACCGCCGTCGAGCGACACCGCTCCGCTGAAGCTGTTGCTGCCGCTGAGCGTGAGGGTGCCGCTGCCGCGCTTGCTGAGCGAACCCGCGCCCGAGATCGCATTGCTGACATTCTGGCTAGCGCTGCTGTCGAACACCAGGCTGGTGCCGTTCGCCATCACGACGCCTGTGCTGCCCAGCGAGCCGGCCAAGGCGCCGGACCCGAGCTGCAGCGTTCCAGCATTCAACGCGATATTGCCCGACAGGCTGTTGTTTCCGGTCAGGATCAGCGTGCCCGCGCCGGTCTTGGCAAACCCGTTCGACCCCCCGATCACGCCGCCGAGCGTGAAGGTGTTGGTGGTGCTGGGATTGGCGATGCTGATCCCCGCGCCATTCAGCGTGATCGCATTGGCGAGCGTCCGGTTGCCGGTGCCGCCGGATTCCAGCACGGTATTGGCCGCCATGGTCAGCGCGCCGGTGCCGAGCGCCGTATCGCTGGCCACGACCAGCGTACCACTGTTGAGCGAAGTGCCCGCCGCATAGCTGCTGTTGCCGGACAGCGTCGTGCGGAAACCTGTATTGCCCAGGATGACCGACATGCTGCCCAGATTGTTGGCCGCACCCGATCCGGTGATGGCCGCGGCCAGCGTATAATCGGCCCCCAGACTGCCGATCTCGAGCCTGTTGTTGAAGCCGCTCGACAGGATCGTCGTTCCGGCGTCGATCGAGGTCGCGCCGGTGATGAGCAGGCCGCGGCTGTTGCCTGCGAACTGGATGGTTCCGCCGCCGGTCAGCGAACCGCCCGAGGCGTTGTAGTTGCCGGTCGTCAGGATCAGGGTCCTGCCGTTCAAGGCCAGCGTTCCGCCGGAATGGGTGGCATTCGAAAGCACGCCATCCACGCCCATGTCCAGCGTGCCGCCCGTGAGCTGGAGCACGCCGCCGCCGGAAAGGGGGGAGGTGCCGCGCAGCGCGAGCGTGCCCGCTTCCACGAAGGTGTTCGAATAGCCCTTGGCGCCGGTAAGAGTGACCGTGCCGCCGCCCCTTTTGATCAGCGTGCCCGAACTGGTGATGTCATTGGCGACCGTGATGTCGTCTGACCGGTTGAATATCAGCTGCGCGCCGTTGATCGTGACCGTGCCCGACCCCAGGGTGCCGGTCGTGCCGCCATTGCCGATCTGCAAGGCCCCACCGTTGATGATCGTTCCACCGGCATAGGTGTTGGTGTTGGTAAGGATCAGCGTGCCAGCACCGATCTTCTCGATCGGACGCGCGCCATTGATTTCCGAAATGATGCCCGATTGGGTGGCGGTCCCGGTCGTCACCTGCAACTGGGTGGTATTGCTGTTAAGTTCGATCGGCGCCGCCATGTTGACGTCCTGGGCATAATCGATGACCGATCCGGTGGTGCGGATCGTGCCGAAGCCAGCGCCCAGATTGGTGCGCACCGAAACCGTGCCCTGCGCCAGATCGAGGCCGGCGTTATAGGCCGAGGGGTT
The DNA here is from genome assembly GCF_019748365.1 of Novosphingobium sp. Taxonomy (GTDB): domain Bacteria; phylum Pseudomonadota; class Alphaproteobacteria; order Sphingomonadales; family Sphingomonadaceae; genus Novosphingobium. Next base: position 1,942 of record NZ_JAIEPN010000002.1, on the reverse strand, counting down.
GAAGCCCGAGCCCAGGATCAGCGTACCGGTGCCGGTCTTGGTCAGCCCGGAAATGCTGCCCACGATCTGGCCCCGCAACGAAACCGAACCGGCACCGCCAAAAGTCAGGCCGAAGGCCCCCGATGACTGCAAGGGCCCTGCAAGATCGAGCAGTCCGGCATCGGATGTGATCAGCGCTGCGCCCGCTACAGTCACACCACCGGTCAGCACGTTGTTGCCGCTCAGATTGCGCAGCGCGCCCGCGCCGCCCATCCCGGTACCGCTCAGGGCAATGCCTTCGTTTAGCCCCGTCAGCCCGCCCTGCACCGCGAGGGTGGCACCGGCCGAAACGGTCGTGCCGCTGGCCAAAGTGCCCAGAGAGTTGTTGTTGGTTACGATCAGCGTACCACCGACGATCGAAGTGCCACCTTGATAGGTGTTATTGCCCCCCAGCACGATCGTGCCGGGGGCGACAAGGCCTGGACCGCCGACCGTCAGGCCCCCCGGGCCCGAGATCGTGCCGTTCACTGTGCCCGTCACGCCGCTCTGAGCCCTCATAGTCGCAAAGCCGCCGGTGAGCGTGAACGCGCGCGTGGTAGCAAAGCTGCCAGTCCAATTCACGCCGGCGCCGTTGTCGATTGTCACGCCGGTCCCGGCAATCCCGAAAGCGCGATCCCGGTCCCAGCCGAGAAAGCCCTCGGAAACGATGGTCCCACCGGAATAGGTATTATCAAAGCCCAGAAGGAAAAGCGTTTCCGACCCGGTCTTGCGCAACACGCGTGAGCCGCCGGTCTCACTGATCGATTGCTGGTGGAAAGACGAACTGCCAATCGCCCGGACGATGGTGACCGGGAAGCTCAGAACCAACGGATTCTGGGTGTTGAAATCGTTGTTGAATTCATAACCGTCGGAAGTGACAGTGAAGAACTGCGAACCATTGTCGCCGCCACCGATCAGCAGCGATCGGCCGGCCGAGCCCGTGGCAAGATCGGCGAGTACCGGCCGCGGGGCGTCGTTGACCTCGCCCAGATCGATTTGACAAAGGTCGAGTGCAGCGTCGAGGCAGAGCGAGTTCTCGCCGAAGCCGTTGGTGACCGCACCGGAGGCCGCCACAGTCTGTGCCTGCGCCTGCCCAGGGGCGAGCGTCAGAGCGCCGCCCGCCAGCGCGGCGATCGCGGGGATCAGTGCCGTCGTGCTGAACAGCCCGAGCCGCTGCGGGACAGCCCGCTCACGACGCTCCGCGCGGTCTGCGCCGCGGTTCCGGATCGACTGCATAAATTCCCCCCAAGTTCGGATTGGTAACCAGTTGCGACCCGGTTTTCATCATAGAGCGAAGGAATTCAGCGGTCAGGGCCCCGCGAGTCCGTGATGGGTGGCAGGATCGGAATGGTGACGCGAACTATGGAGGGAAGATGTCTTGCCCGGATGACGATCGGCAAGAAAATCAGCTACTTGCTCATATTCGCGCGCCAAGAGGCGTTTTGCCATGATGCCCCCCGACACACCGGACACGCCGAGTCGCGCGAGCCGAACTTAACCTGAGTTACGATATCGTTACCAAAATATCGGTATATCGCAATATGATGAAAGGCTGGTCTTGCGCTTTGGCTGCGCCAAGCGCGGCATTAGTCCATGATTTTACAATTGCGCCGGATTTGTCCCGACGATCTCGCGGTGTGACACACCTTGCCGGGCCCGCTTTGCATCATTCGTCTGTTATTTGAACAGCCAGCGTTGAGGAGGACTTGAAGAAGCCCTCAAAATGAAGATGTATTCGGTCGCACCGTCAACATAGCACACCGACTATATTTGATCTCGATCCGACTAGGCCACACAGAACGGGTCGGCTATCGCCCTGCTTGACAGCGAAAATGTGCACCGGATTTTGGTCGTGTCCGTCAATGTGGTGTAAATTCGGTTGTGGCCAGCGGGCGGCATTTTCAGGCGGCCTTGGGTGTAATCT
>NZ_JAIEPN010000182.1 GCF_019748365.1 Novosphingobium sp. | reverse complement strand
TGGGGCTTTTTATTCAACCCAACTGGCCCCTTTTTAAACCGGTGCCTGGCCCGTTTTTATCCCGGTGTTGACAGCCGGTCGAAGCCCTGCAGGAACCCGGCGGCGGGCATATCGTGCGGCTGGTCGATCCGGACGGCTACCGCGTCGAGGTCGTGACGGGGCAGGAGGTCCGCGCCCCCGCCCTTCCCTTCACCGATCCGCCGCGCAACACCGCGGCTGCCAAGCCCCGCACGCGCGCGCCGGTGCGACTGGCAAGCGCCCCGGCCCATATCCAGCGCATCGGCCACGCCGTCCTGCGGGTGCGCGACTTTCGCAGGTCCGAAGCCTGGTACAAGGCGCGCTTCGGGCTGCTCACCTCGGACGAGGTCGAAGCGGCCAGGGACGTGCCGCTGGGCGCATTTCTGCGCTGTGATCGCGGCGACGTCCCCAGCGATCACCACACGCTGTTCCTTGCGCAGCTGCCCGGCCCGCCCGGCCTGCTCCACGCGGCGTTCGAAATCGCCAACCTTGATGATCTGATGCTCGGCCACCAGCACCTCAAGGCCGCAGGTCGCAAGCCTGCCTGGGGCGTGGGCCGCCACATCATGGGCAGCCAGATTTTCGACTACTGGCTCGATCCATTTGGCAATGAGCTCGAACACTGGACCGACGGCGACCTGTTCACCGCCGACGATCCGCCGCAGAAGCAGACCATGCAGGCACTGCTGGCGGTCCAATGGGGAACGCCGCATCCCATGCTGGCTGGCCGACTTGCTCCGCCTGCGGGCCTGATCGCTTTCATCATGGCCCTGCGCCTCCGTGTCCTCCGCCTCTTCCGCCGCAAACCCGAAGGAACCTCCGCATGAAGCTCGCCACTTATACCGCCGAAGGCCGCACCCGCACCGGGATCGTCGTGGGCGACCGGATCATCGACACCGGCATCGACGGCACGATGATCGACCTGATCCGCGATTGGGACGCGCTGAAGGATGGCCTCGCCGCAAGGGCGGCAGCGGGTGACGGCGTTCCCCTTGCCGATGTGACGCTGGAGGCGCCTGTTCAACGTCCGGGCAAGATATTTGCCATCGGCCTCAACTATGCCGATCATATCGCTGAATCCAATATGAAAACGCCCGAACGGCAGGTGTGGTTCACCAAGGCGCAGACAAGCGTGAACGCGCCCTTTGCCGGCATCGAAATCGCCAAGGGCCAGATGACCACGGACTACGAGGTCGAACTCGTCGCGGTCATCGGCAAGGGCGGCAAACATGTCTCCGCTGACGATGCCGCCGCTGCGATCTTCGGCTATTGCATCGGCAACGATGTGACCGAGCGCCTTTGGCAGCACGCCTCGCCACAGTGGTCGCTGGGCAAGAGCTTCGATACCCACGCCCCCATGGGCCCGTGGATCGTCACCGCCGATGAAGTGGGCGATCCTCACGAGCTTGGCCTGCGCTGTTTCGTGAATGGCGAAAAGCGGCAGGATTCCAATACGTCGCACCTTGTTTTCAACATCTGGCAACAAGTCGAGCATCTCTCCGTCGGCATGACGCTGGAGCCGGGCGACTGCCTGTTCACCGGCACTCCGGGCGGCGTCGGCGCGGCGATGGATCCGCGCCAGTTCCTGAAAGCCGGCGATGTTGTGCGCTGCGAGATCGACAAGCTGGGCCATATCGAGGCCACCATGATCGCCGAGGGCTGACGGGACGTGACCTTCGATTGCGACGTCCTGATCGCGGGCGGCGGGCCAACCGGCGTCACGCTGGCGATCCTGCTTGCGCGCCGCGGGGTGAAGGTGATCGTCGCCGAAAAGGAGGGGGAGATCTACCCCCTCCCCCGCGCCGCGCATATCGACCACGAAGGCATGCGCATCCTGCAGGAAGCGGGCGCCGCCGATGCCGTCATGGCGACCTGCCGCCGCGCCTCGCGCTATGAATTCCGCAACGCGCGCGGCGAAGTGCTGCTGTGCTTCGAAGGTTCGGACCGCATCGGCCCCGGCGGCTGGCCCGGTGCCAACATGATCCACCAACCCTCGGTCGAGCGCGCACTGCGAACCAGCCTCGCCGCGTGCCCGGAGGCGGCGTTCCACGGCGGCTGGGAACTCGGCGCCTTTGCCGAGGATGCAGAGGGCGTGATGGCCGAGATCGCCACACCGGAAGGCCCGCGCACGATCCGCACCCGCTGGCTCATCGGCGCAGACGGCGCGCGCTCGCCGGTGCGCAAGGCGCTGGGTATCGCCTTCGACGATCTCGATTTCGAGGAGCCCTGGCTGGTGGTCGACGTGCTGGTAGACGATCCCTCGCGTCTGCCCACCGCCAATCTCCAGATCTGCGACCCGAAGCGCCCCACCACCTGCGTGCTGATGGGCGAAGGGCGGCATCGCTGGGAATTCATGATCCTGCCCGGCGAAACGGCGGAGCAGGTGAGCGAGGATGCCTTCATCGCCCGGCTGATGAAGCCATGGAATGTCGAAGGCGCGGTGCGGATCGAGCGCAAGGCCGTCTATACCTTCCGCGCGCGCATTGCCCGAACATGGCGCCGGGGCCGCGTCTGTCTCGCCGGCGACGCTGCGCATCAGACCCCGCCCTTTGCCGGGCAAGGCATGTGTTCGGGTCTGCGCGATGCGGCGAACCTTGCTTGGAAGCTGGCCGCCGTCATCCGCGAGGGCGCGCCGGAAAGCCTGCTCGACACTTACCAGCCTGAACGCGAGCCCAACTTGCGCGCTACCATCGCGATGGCGATCATGATGGGCCGCATGGTCTGCACCACCAGCCGCTGGGGCGCCTTCCTGCGTGATACGAAAATGCGCATCGGCCGCGCGCTGGGCAAGCTGCCGTCCACGCCGCCCGCCTATCCGCCGATCTCGGACGGGGCGATCCTCGCGGGCAGTGCCGCGGCTGGCAGCTACTTCCCGCAAGCCATTGCGGACGACGGCACCAAGCTCGACGACCGGCTGGGCAATGCCGCCTGGCTGATCAGCCGCAATGAACTCGCCGGAGAGGCCCTCACCCCTTTCGCGGCCGTGCTGACCGACTGGCTCGACCGGCACGGGGCCGAGGCCGTGCTCGTGCGGCCAGACCGCCATGTCTTCGGCACCGGCACGCCCGATGCGCTGCGCGCCGCATGGATGGCCGCCACCGGCCTTGAGCCGCCCCCACTCCTCGCCTAAGTCCCTCGCCCAAGCCACCCGCGCTGAAACAGGCAGAAGGACCGAGAATGAACGCCCCGCCGATGCCGCAACCATGGGTCCACTGGGCCATCGGCCGCATCGAGGCGGACTACGCGCGCTCGGCCGATACGCACTTGCTCCCCGTGCCGCTGCCGGCGCTGCCGGGCATCGCGATCTACCTCAAGGACGAGAGCAGCCACCCGACCGGCAGCCTCAAGCACCGCCTCGCCCGTTCGCTGTTTCTCCACGCGCTTTGCAGCGGCTGGATCGGGCCCGATACCACAGTGGTCGAGGCTTCCTCCGGCTCTACCGCCGTCTCCGAAGCCTATTTCGCGCGCATGCTCGGCCTGCCCTTCGTCGCCGTGATCCCGGAGCGTACAGCGCGGGAAAAGATCGCCGCGATCGAGGCGCTGGGGGGCACTTGCCATCCCGTCACCGACCCCGGCACCGTCCACGCCGTTGCCGCGCGCATCGCGGCGGAATGCGGCGGGCATCACATGGACCAGTTCACCTTCGCCGAACGCGCGACCGACTGGCGCGGCAACAACAACATCGCCGAGAGCATCTTCACCCAGATGCGCCGCGAGCCGCATCCCGTGCCGACATGGATCGTCTGCGGCGCGGGCACCGGCGGCACGTCAGCCACCATCGGGCGCTTCCTGCGCTACTATCGCCACTCCACCCGCCTGTGCCTTGCCGATCCGGCATCGTCCGCGTTCCACCGCCACTGGCATGACCGCGCGCAGAACGCCGGCAGTGGCGAGCCCTGCCATATCGAAGGCATCGGCCGCCCCCGCGTCGAAGCCTCGTTCGTGCCCAGCGTGATCGACCGCGCCGAAGTGGTGCGCGACAGCGCATCCATCGGCGCAGCGCGCGCGCTTTCGCGCCATCTCGGGCGGCGCGTCGGCGGCTCCACCGGCACCAACCTCGTCGCCTGCGCGCGTATCGCCAGCGAAATGGCCGCGCGCGGCGAAGACGGCGCCATTGTCTCGATCCTGTGCGATTCCGGCGAGCGCTATGCCTCCACGCTCTACAGCGACGAATGGCTGGAGGCGCAGGGCCTTGACGTCAGCGCCGATGAAGCCCGCATGGCCCGCTTTCTCGGCGAAGGTTGCTGGCAGGCGTAGCCTCTACCAGGGGATGATGAGCTGCTTGCCGTCCCAGTTTTCGGACTCATGGCGGGCCCGCGCATACATGCCGCGAATGATCTCGCTCTCGGGATAGAGCTCGATCATGTGGCCCATGCTCGCCCGCGCATCGATATAGCAGATCTGCGCGCCGAAGCTGACGATGAACTCGCTCGCCACCGGCATTCCCGCCGCGACATAGCGGTCACGCGTTCCCTCATAGTCCTCGCAGAACATCGCCATGTGGTGGATGCCCTGCTGGCCATCAGGATACATGTCGTGGAAGGCGCTCGGCCCGGTGGAGACCAGCTCCACCAGCTCGATATTGAGGTCGCCGCTCTGCACGAAGACGCCGCGGATGCGGATCGGCTCTGCCGGCTGGCCGCGATAGACATGGTCCGAGAGCACGCCCTGCCCGCCGCCGATGAACGGCCCCATGCCGAACAGCCGGTTATAACGCGCACAGGCCGCCTCGAGATTGTCCACCACGTGGCAGACCTGGATGAACGCTCCGCTTGGCACTTTCATGGCATCCCCCTCTTTTTCCCGGTCAAAGCCTGACACGCATCGCCGAGTCCGTCCATGCCGCGCGCGCCGCAGTTTGCCCTTGCCGAGCGGCCAGCGCCCCGCAATGAAGAGGCCGAGAGCGCAAAGCCCATCACACGAGGATGCCGCCCATGAACACCCGCCATCTGGTCGATCCGGATTTCCTGCCGCTGATCGATCTGCTGCCAGGCAACGACTTCACGCGCGAGGCCCTGCCCACGATCCGCATCGAATCCGAAAGCCGCTTCGCCTTCGTCGGCGCGCCGCCCATCGCGGCCGAGATCAAGGTGATCGAGGGCGACGGCGGACCGCTCGAGGTATACTGGTACGATCCCGCCCCCGGCAGCCGGAACCGCCCGGCCCTGCTCCATATCCACGGCGGCGGCATGGTGATCGGCTCCGCGCGCTCGATGCAGCAGGCGCCTTCGGGCATTGCGGCGGCGCTGGGCATTCCGGTTGCTTCGGTCGAATACCGCCTCGCGCCCGAGCACCCCTTCCCCGCCCCGCAGAACGATTGCTACGCCGCGCTGAAGTGGTTGGCAGCTAGCGCGGATGTGCTCGGCATCGATGCCGCGTGGATCGGCATCACCGGCGAAAGCGCAGGTGGCGGCCTTGCCGCGGCGACAGCGCTGATGGCGCGCGATCTTGGCGGGCCAGCACTCGCCGCGCAGATCCTCACTTATCCCATGCTCGATCACCGCACGGGCGGCGATGCCTGCCCGCATGGCAACCCGATCACCGGCGAATTCGTCTGGACCCGTGCGCACAACCGGTTCGGCTGGGAATGCCTGCGGGGCGATTACGCCGCCGATGATGCGCACAAGGGCTGGTTCTCGCCATCGCTGGCCGAAGACCTTTCGGGCCTCCCGCCAACATGGATCGGCACCGGCAGCCTCGACCTGTTTCTCGACGAGGACCTCGATTACGCGCTGCGCCTGGTGAAAGCAGGCGTGCCGGTCGAGCTCCACTCCTATCCCGGCGCGATCCACGCCTTCAACGCGGTGACCGAAGCCGCCACGGCCAAGGCGTTCACGCGCGATCTGCTCGGCGCTATCGCGCGGATGCTGCGGGTATGAGCTGCGCTGTGCGGCACCATTAGGATTACTGGGGCTGGCCCCGATTCTCCGGCATCCGCACAATTCGGCATTCCAATCCGGCCCGTCCCCATTAAGCTCTGAGGCAAAGGCCGAGAGGGATCCTGCATGAATTTCGAGACGTTCATCACCTGCGCCGTGACCGGCTCGGGCAACACGGCAGACAAGCATCCGGGCCTGCCGATCACGCCTGCGCAGATCGCCGATGCCGCGATCGAGGCGGCCAAGGCCGGCGCCGCCATCGCCCATATCCACGTGCGCGATCCTGAAACGGGCAAGGGCAGCCGCGATGTCGCTCTCTACCGCGAAGTGGTCGAACGCATTCGCGCGTCTGACACCGACGTCGTGATCAACCTCACCGCCGGCATGGGCGGCGATATCGTGTTCGGCCCGGGCGAAAACCCCTTCCCGCTCGATCCCGCCGGCACCGACATGGTCGGCCCGATGGAGCGTCTGCTGCACGTGCAGGAACTCCTGCCCGAAATCTGCACGCTCGATTGCGGCACAATGAACTTTGCCGAAGCCGATTACGTGATGACCAACACACCCGGCATGCTGCGCACCATGGCCGCCGAAGTGCAGCGCCTCGGCGTCCGGCCCGAACTCGAAGTGTTCGATACGGGGCACCTCGTCTTCGTGAAGGAAATGATCCGCGATGGGCTGCTCGATGATCCGGTGATGATCCAGCTGTGCATGGGCATCCCCTATGGCGCGCCCGATGATCCGCTGACCACGATGGCGATGGTCCATCAGCTGCCACCGGGCGCCGTGTTCAGCGGCTTTTCCATCGGCCGCAACCAGCTGCCTTTCGTCGCCATGGCGGCACTCGCGGGCGGCAACGTGCGCGTGGGGCTGGAGGACAATCTCTATCTCGGCCGCGGCCAGCTTGCCACCAATGGGCAACTCACCGAACGCGCGGTGCAGATCCTCACCGGCATGGGCGCGCGCATCCTGACACCGGCCGAAGTGCGCACCAAACTGAAGCTTCAGAAGCGCTGAAAGACTGACCATGACCTCAGACATCCGCCCAGAACTCCGCAGGGTCGGCATCGTCGGCGGCGGCGTGATCGGCGCCGGCTGGGCCGCGCGCTTCGTGCTCAATGGCATCGACGTTTCGATCTACGATCCCGATCCCGAGATCGAGCGCAAGACGGCCGCCGTGATCGCCAACGCCCGCCGTGCGCTCACGCGGCTGTTCGGCAATGCGCTCCCGCCGGAAGGCACCATCACTTTCGCAAAGAGCCTGCAGGACGCAGTGCGAGAGGCTGATTTCATTCAGGAAAGCCTGCCTGAGCGGGAAGACCTCAAAATCCGCCTGCTCGCCGAAATGGACGCGGCGATGCCCGCCCATGCCGTGATCGGCTCTTCCACTTCAGGCCTGCTGCCAACGAAGCTGCAGTCCGGCATGGCGCGGCCGGACCGGCTCGTCGTCGGCCACCCGTTCAACCCGGTCTATCTCCTCCCGCTCGTCGAAATCTGCGGCGGGGACCAGACCAGCCAGCAGACCAAGGACATCGCCGCTGCGGTCTACACGCGGATCGGCATGAAGGTGCTCCATGTCCGCAAGGAGATCGACGGCTTCATCGCCGACCGCTTGCTCGAAGCGGTCTGGCGCGAGGCGCTGTGGCTGATCAACGACGGGATCGCGACCGCTTCCGAAATCGACGATGCGGTGCGCTTCGGCGCAGGGATGCGCTGGTCGTTCATGGGCACCTTCCTCGTCTACCGCCTCGCGGGCGGCGAGGAAGGGATGCGCCATTTCCTCCACCAGTTCGGCCCTTCGATGGAATGGCCGTGGACCAAGCTGATCGGCCCCAAGCTGACCGACGAGCTGATCGAGACGATCGCCCGCCAATCGGACGAACAGGCCGGCGGGATCGACTTGCGCACTTACGAGAAGCTGCGCGACGATTGCCTTGTCGACCTGACCCATGCGCTGGAGCGCAACGACTTTGCCTCCGGCCAGATCGCCCGCGCGCACCGGGCGCGGCTGGCGCAAGCGGGCAAGGGCGCGGCCCCTGCCATCGGCTCGGTCCTCGATGACGGGCGGATGCTCACCATCGAGAGCCCGGTCCAGCCCGAATGGATCGACTACAACCAGCACCTCACCGAGTATTGCTACCTCAAGCTGTTCGGCGATGGCACCGATGTCGTCCTCGCCGCCATCGGCGCAGGCGCGGACTACGTCGCGGCTGGCCATTCTTGGTATACGGTCGAGACGCATATCCGCCACCTCGGGCAGGCCCGGCTGGGTGACAGCGTCGAAGTGCGCACCCGCGTGCTCGCCTGCGATGGCAAGCGACTGCACCTCTTCCACGAAATGGTGCGCGGCCCTGAAGCCGTTGTGATCGCGACGGCAGAACACATGCTGGTCCATGTCGATGCAGCAGCGGAAAAGTCCGCCCCCGCGCCCGATGCCATGCACAAGGCCGCCATTGTCCTCGTCGCGGGGCAGGCACACTTGCCTGCGCCGGAAGGCGTGGGCCGTCAGATCAGAATGCCGGGTTAGCCAAAGCAGGCGCAAGGGGGAGACGCATACCGCATGGCCTTGGTTGAAACGCGCTCGATCGATTACGTTCCTCTCGCCGAACGGCGCGGCAAGGTGCACCATCTCTGGCCGGTCTGGTTCATGGGCGATGCGCACCTCGCAACGCTGGCGACGGGTGCGATCAGCGTGGTTGGCGGGCTCGACCTGTTCTGGTCCAGCCTCGCTGTCATCGGCGGCTGCGCGCTCGGCACGGTGCTGATGGCGCTCCACTGCACGCAAGGGCCGCACCTTGGCCTGCCGCAGATGATCCAGTCGCGCCCGCAGTTCGGCTATATCGGCGCGCTGCTGGTGTGGATCGTCGCGCTGTTCACCTACATCGGCTTCAACGCGCTCAACCAGTCGCTCGCGGCGAGCACGCTGAAGGAGCTTGTCGGCCTGCCTGAAGCGCCCGCGATCATCGGTTTCGGCCTTCTTGCCGCGCTGGTGGCGGGGATCGGCTATGACGTCATCCACCAGACCCAGCGCGTGCTTGCCTATATCATGCTGGCCGCGCTTGCGGTCTACACCGTGGGTTTCTTCACCGCCTTCGATCTCGGCGCACTTCTCCAGCCCGGCGAATTCAAGCTCACGCTGTTCCTCGTGCAGTTCTTCGCCGCCGCCGGCTACCAGCTCAGCTGGTCGATCTATGTCTCTGACTATTCGCGCTATCTCCCCCGCGAAGTGGGCATCAAGTCCGCCTTCCTGTGGACCTTCTGCGGTGCCTTCATCGGCGGCACCTGGATGATGCTGGTGGGTGCCTTTGCGGGCGCGACTTTCACCGATCCCGATATCGTCGTCGCCTTGCGCCGCAGTGCGGATGCCATGTTCGGCGGGTTCGGCTGGCTCATGCTGGTGAGCAGCTTCTTCGGCCTTATCACCATCACCTCGCTCAATCTCTACGGCTCCTCGCTCACCCTGCTCAGCGTGATCGACAGTGTGCGCCCGATCCCGCTCGGAGCGCGCGCGCGGCTCGCGTCGCTCGTTGTCTGCCTGATCGCTTCGCTGTCGCTCTCGCTGGGTACGGGCGGCAATGTCATGCACCAGTTCGAGGCCTTCCTCGGCGTGCTGGTCTACCTCTTCACGCCTTGGACCGCGATAAACCTGGCGGACTTCTTCTTCGTGCGGAAGGGCCGCTATTCGATCCGCGCGATGTTCATGGCAGAGGGCATCTACGGCCGCTGGAACTGGCGCGGCCTCACCGCCTATGCGGCAGGTTTCGTCGCGATGATCCCCTTCTTCAAGACCGAGCTCTACGTCGGCCCGGTCGCGCGGGCGCTTGGCGGGGCGGATATCTCGATGCTGATCGGCCTGCCGGTCTCCGCCGCGATCTATGTCCTGCTTTGTCGCAGCATGGATCTTGCCGGCGAACTCGCGCAGATCCCGGCGCTTGATCGCAATCTGGAAACGGAGCCGGTGCGGTGATGCGGCGGCTTCTGGCGCTGGCCCTGCTCGCGCTGGCCATTCCGGCCTATGCGCAGCCCATCGCTTTTCCGGAGAGGTTCGATCCGATCGGCACCCCGGTGCAGAGCCTCAAGACGCGCGAAGGCCGCACGGTCCATTATACCGATACCGGCGAGCCCGGCTGGCAGGCGATGCTGTTTATCGGCGGGGTCGGCACCAGCGCCCGCGCGCCCGAACTGGTCGCCTTCCTCGATACCATGCGCCGCCGCCTCAAGGTGAGGATCCTCGCGGTCGAGCGCAACGGCCTTGGCGATACCTCCTTCGATCCGACGTGGACATTTGCCGACTACACGAGCGAAGTGCAGCAAGTGCTGGCGCATCTCGGCATCGGCAAGTTCGCTCTCGTCGCCATCTCGGGCGGCGGCGCTTATGCAGGCCATATCGCTGCCGCCATGCCCGGGCGCATCACCTCGTGGCACATGCTCGCCGCCATCGCCTCGGTTCCCGCGGCCAATCCCGTCTGCACCGCCGATCCCGCCGCGCTCGAGGCCATGCTTGCCAAGCAAGTCGGCGCCCCGCGCGAATTCTGGGCCATGCCACCGGACGGCGTCGCCGCGCATGTCCCCGGTTTTGCCGACCGCGCCGCGGATGAAGGCGCCCATGCCTACTTCATCGCCGGACAGCACGGCGATGCCCGCGCCGTCGCCCGCGAGTACCGCCGCTTCTGCGATGCGCCCGCGCCGGTCGCCGCCTTTCCCGCCCCTTCGTTCTTCACCTATGGCGAGGCGGACAAGCTGGTGCCCCCGGCGCAGGGCGAATACTGGGCGGGCAAGGTGGCGGGCAAAGTCACCTTCCGCCGCTATCCCGGCGAGGGCCACGACGTGCAGTATCGCCACTGGGACCAGCTCCTGCTCGATGTCTCCGGCCATGGCGGCAGCACTTTGGTGTGCAAGCGCGGCCGGGCGCAGCTCGTCCCCGGCGTGCTCGATCCCGCCCGCCTGCCCAAGGGCACTACACTCGGCCTCTGCGCCTGGACAGCCAAGGAGCCCAGCCATGCAGGACAGTGAACCCCACGGCCTCACCACCCCGCTCGAAGGCGTGGCCGCAGACCCGTTCAAACCCGGCGAGGTGATCCCCGCTCCCTTGCGCCTGATCCGCCCGACCGTCCCGCGCGAATGGGTCGATTACAACGGGCACATGAGCGAGAGCTGCTACCTCCTCGTCTTCGGTGACCAGTCCGACGCCTTCTTCCGCAAGATCGGCATCGATGAAGCCTACCGCGCGGGCGGCCATTCGCTGTTCACCGTGCAGACGATGATCTTCAACCTCGCCGAAGCGCACCTCGGCGATCCGCTCGATCTGGCGCTCCAGCTGATCGATGCGGACGACAAACGCCTGCATATCTTCCACACCATGCACCACGGCGAGACGGGCGAACTGCTGGCCACCGGCGAGCAGATGCTGGTGCATGTCGATATGAACGCGGGCAAGTCCGCCCCCATGCCGCCGGACCTTTACGCGCGGGTGCATGCGGTGCTCGCCGCCCACGCCGGGCTCGAACGCCCTGCACAAGCGGGTCGCTCCATCGGAATCAAACGGGACAAGAAGTAATGCATTTCGAACTTTCCTCCGAACAGCAGATGCTGGTCGAAACGGTCCGCCGCTTTGTCGAGACCGAACTCTATCCGCACGAAAAGCTGGTCGAGGACACCGACGAAGTACCCGCCGAGCTTGCCGAAGAGATCCGCCGCAAGTCGAAGGAACTCGGCCTCTACGCCGTCAACATGCCTGCCGAGCTTGGCGGCGGCGGCCTCGGCACCTTCGATACCACGCTGATGGAGCGCGAACTCGGCCGCGCCAGCTACGGCCTGCAAATGATGATCGCGCGCCCCAGCAATATCCTGCGCGGGTGCACCGGCAACCAGATCGAGGACTATCTCCTCCCCACCATCCGCGGCGAACGCCACGATTGCCTCGCCATGACCGAGCCCGACGCCGGGTCCGACGTCCGCTCGATGCGCACCTTTGCGCGCCGGGACGGCAGCGATTTCGTGATCAACGGCACCAAGCACTTCATCAGTCATGCCGATGTCGCCGATTTCGTGATCCTTTGCGCGGCCACCGGCGAAGCGGGCGGCAAGAAGACGATCAGCTGCTTCCTCGTCGATTTTGATACCCCAGGCCTAACCCGCCGCCGCGGCCCCAAATGCGTCTCGCACCGCGGCTATCACCAGTGCGAGCTGATCTTCGAGGATTGCCGCGTCCCCGCGTCCGCGCTTCTGGGCGAACTCGACAAGGGCTTCGAGTTGATGGGCCAGTGGCTCGGCTCGACCCGCCTGCAAGTTGCCACCACCTCGGTCGGACGCGGCCAGCGCGTGCTGGAGATGGCGACGCAGTGGGCCGCCACGCGCAAGCAGTTCGGCCAGACCATCGGCAAGTTTCAGGGCACCGGCTTCAAGCTGGCCGACATGAAGATCGAGCTGGAAGCCGCTGAATTGCTGACGTTTCGTGCGGCATGGAAGGACGATCAGGGCACGATGACCGATACCGATGCGGCCATGGCCAAGCTGTTTGCCTCCGAAGCCCTCGCCCGCGTGACGGACAATGCGCTCCAGATCTTCGGCGGCATGGGCCTGATGGATGAACTGCCCATCGAACGCTTCTGGCGCGATGCACGGGTGGAACGCATCTGGGACGGCACCAGCGAAATCCAGCGCCACATCATCAGCCGCGCGCTGCTGCGCCCGCTGGAGGCATGACCGCCAACAGACTTGCCCGCCTGCTGCGCCCGCGCAGTCTGGCAATCGTCGGCGGCAAGGCAGCCGAGGAAGCCGCACGCCAGTGCCGCGCGCTGGGCTTTGCCGGGCCAATCTGGCCGGTAAACCCGAAGCGCGCGGAGATGGCGGGCCTGCCCTGTTTCCCCGATATGGCCGCGCTGCCAGAGGCGCCCGATGCTGTCTTCATCGCCGCCCCCGCCCCCGCCACCATCGCGCTGGCCGGCGAGCTGACCGGCGCAGGCGGCGCGATCTGCTACGCGGCGGACTTCGCCGAAATCGGACCCGAGGGACAGGCCCGGCAGACCGCACTTCTGGAGGCCGCACAGGGCGTCCCGCTGATCGGCCCCAATTGCTACGGCATGCTCAACCTGTTCGACCGCGTGGCACTCTGGCCCGACCAGCACGGCTGCCTGCCCATCGACAGCGGAAAAGGCGTCGCCATCGTCAGCCAGAGCGGCAACCTCGCGCTCAATCTCACCATGCAGGCGCGCGCCCTGCCCATCGGCTATGTCATCTCGGTCGGCAATTGCGCGGACGTTACGCCCGCCGACCTGATCGAAGCCCTGATCGCAGACGAACGCGTCAGCGCCATCGGCCTCCACCTCGAAGGTCTCGGCTCGGTCGCACGCTTCTCCGAGGCCTGCCTTGCCGCACGCGCGGCAGGCGTGCCCATTGTCGCGCTCAAGACCGGCGCCTCGGCCAAGGGCGCGGCGCTCACCATGTCGCACACCAGCTCGCTCGCCGGGGCCGATGCCCTCGTCGACGCCTTGTTTGCCCGCTACGGGATCGCCCGCGCGCACGATCCCGCGACTTTCCTCGAAACGCTAAAGCTCCTCCACGTGGCAGGCCCCTTGCGCGGCCGCCGCATCACCAGCGCTAGCTGCTCGGGCGGCGAAGCCTCGCTGACTGCCGATCTGGCCGAGGCGGCAGGCCTCGAGACGCCGGACTTCCCCCCCGCCACCCAGGCCGCGCTCGAACAAGTCCTCGGGCAGCGCGTGCATGTCGCGAACCCGCTCGACTATCACACCTACATCTGGGGCGATCTCGCCGCGACGACGGCGTGCTTTGGCGCGATGCTCGGCGCGGATTTCGAAGCCTCGCTGCTGATCCTCGATTTCCCCCGCGCTGACCGCTGCTTGGCTGCCGATTGGGACGTCACGCTCGCCGCCTTCCGCACGGCCTGTGCCCTGCCCGCGACATCCGGAACGGTTCGCATCGTCGTCAGTTCGCTGGCCGAAACGATGCCCGAAGCGGTTGCCACAGCGCTGCTGGCCGATGGCATCGTCCCGGCCGGCGGTCTTGCCGAGGCCCTGCGCGCCATCGCCGCCGCCGCCGGCATCGGCGAGGCATGGGCGAGGCCAGCGGCGAACGCCCTGCCCGAGATGCCGTCGGCGCTGCCCGGTGAACCTGCCCTGTGGGATGAAGTCCGCAGCAAGGCCACACTCGCCATCGCCGGCGTTCCCGTCGCGCGCGGCAGAGTCCTCCGCCTTGCCGAACTGGAAGATGCGGCAACCGTACTTCCGGCACCATTCCCGTTGGTTCTCAAGGCCGCCGGCGCCAATCTTGCGCACAAGACCGAACTGGGCGGTGTCGCCTTGAACCTCGCCAGCCGCCCGGCCCTGCTCACCGCCGCCGAGGGCATGAGCGGCCTTTCGGACCGCTTCCTGATCGAGGAAATGGTCGGCGGCGCCGTGGCGGAGCTGATCGTCGGCGTTGGCCGCGATCCGCAGTTCGGCCTGTTCCTCACCCTTGGTGCGGGCGGCGTGTTCGTCGAACTGCTGCGCCAGACGGCGCAAGTGCTCCTCCCTGCCAGCCACACCGATATCGCGGCAGCGCTCGCCGGCCTGCCGCTCCAAAAGCTGCTGGCCGGTTATCGCGGCAAGCCGGGCTGCGACATGGCCGCACTTGTCGCGGCCATCGCCGCCATCGCCGATTGGGCCATGGCCCACGCTGACCGGCTGGAGGAAATGGACGTCAATCCGCTGCTCGCGCTCCCCACCGGCGCGGTCGCCGTGGACGCGCTGATCCGCATCAGGGAGCCCCAAGCATGAGCGCCGTCAGCCATGAAAACCGCGATGGCATTCTTGTCATCACGCTCAATCGCCCCAAGGCCAATGCCATCGACGTTGCGACCAGCCTCGAACTCTACGCGGCCTTCAAGACACTGAACGACGATCCAACTCTGCGCGTCGGCGTCATCACCGGCACCGGGCGCTTCTTCTCCGCCGGCTGGGACCTCGGCGCGGCCAATGACGGCGAGGCAGTCGATGCCGATCATGGCCCCGGCGGCTTTGCGGGCCTCACCGAATACTTCAGCCTGACCAAGCCGGTGATCGCTGCGGTCAATGGCCTTGCCGTGGGCGGCGGGTTCGAACTGGCGCTGGCGGCCGACCTGATCATCGCCAGCGAGACCGTGCAGTTCTGGCTGCCTGAAGCCCAGCTCGGCATGCTCCCCGATTCCGGCGGCCTGCTGCGCCTGCCCAAGGCAATTCCGGAGCGGATCGCGCGCGAGATGATCCTGACCGGGCGGCGCATGGGTGCGGACGAGGCCGCCGCGCTGGGCCTTGCCAGCCGCGTCGTGCCGGGTGACGCGCTGATCGAGGCTGCGGTGGAACTGGCAACGATCATCGCCCGCGCGGCTCCGCTTGCGATCACCGCCGCACGCGATATCCTGCGCGAGACGGCGGGGATGGAAGTTGAAGCCGGGTACAAGCACATGCGCAGCGGCGCCATCCCCTCCTATCAGGCCATGCTGCAATCGGAGGATGCGCTCGAAGGCCCCCGCGCCTTTGCCGAAGGCCGCGCGCCGGAGTGGAAGGGCCGCTAGGCTGCATCCCAATCCACCGGCGCCACCTTCGGCAAGATCGCCAGCCAGCCCACCAGCCCGAGCACATTGACCAGCCCCGCCAGCAGGAACGCCGTGCCATAGGAGCCGCCGCCCGCGTCGATCAGCACGCCGGCAAAGAACACGCCGATGATCCCGGGCATGTTGCCCATCATGTTCTGCACCCCCACCCAGCGCGCCGCGGCGGAAGGGCCGCCCATGATCTGCGGGATCATGAAATAGGCGGGCGAGGAAAACCCGAGGAAGATCTCGTAGACGAACAGCAGCGCGATGCAGGCGCCGAGCGGCATGAACGGCATCGCCAGCATGCAGCCCAGCCCCGCCAGATGCGCCAGCGCGAGCGGGGCCTTGAGCGTCAGCGAGGGCGACCAGCCGCGCTGGATCAGCTTGTCGAACGCCCAGCCTGCGGCGAGTGCGGCTAGCGCGTTGACGAGGTAGGCGCTCGAGACGACCTCGGCCATCTGCTCCTTGGAAAAGCCGCGCTGCATTTCGAGGTACATCGGCAGGTAGCCGAGGATGAAGTACCAGTTCCAGTTGCCCGCAAAGTGCCCCAGCGAGGCCCCCCACAGCGCGCGGCGCGAAAGGATCTGGCGCATCGTCACCGCCTGCCGCGCCAGTGTCTCGGCAGGCCGGGCCTCGCGGATCTGCACCCGGCTCCACGGCAGCAGCCACAGCAGCGAAAGCGCGCCGAACAGGATGAACGTGGGCCGCCAGCCCCACCGCGCCATCAGCATGCCCCCGATCAGCGTTCCGGCGGCGGGACCGACCAGATAGCCGAACCCGATCAGCCCGTTGGCGAGCCCCATCTGCGCCTTGGGCACATTGCTCGCGATGATCTTGGAGGTGGTGGTGAAGGCCACGCTCTCACCCATGCCCAGCATCAAGCGCAGGATGAAAAGGCCGTAGAAGCCCTGCACGAACCCGGTCAGCAGCGTCGATACCGACCACAAGAGCGCGCCGAGGCCGAGAACCAGCTTGCCGCCCAGCCGGTCCGACAGCGCGCCCGCCGGCAGCTGGCAGAAGGCATAGGCAAAGTAGAACCCCGCCGCGAGTGCGCCATAGGCGGTGGCGCTGAGGTCAAGGTCAGCGCGGACCTGCGTCGCGCCCGTCGCGAGATTGCCGCGGTCGATGTAGTTGATGAACAGGCTCGTCGCCATGAGGCCAACCAGCACGAGCGGCGCAGTGGTGCGCAGTGCGCCGGCCTCATTGCGCATAGTCGGAGCCCTGCCGGTCCAGCATACGCTTCAGCGCGGCGAAATGCAGCTCGATGCGGTCGAGCCCCTCGACCTCGGCCGAGCTGGTGTATTGTTCGATGGTTGCGCCCAGCACCGGCTCACCCACCAGCCGCAGCCGCTGCCCGCTCGATTGCGCCAGGATCTGGGTCATCGCCGCGCGCTCGAAGAAATAGAGCGTGTTGAACGCCTCCGCGACGCTTTTGCCGGTGGTCACAACGCCGTGATTGCGCAGCAGCAGCACGGCCTTGTCGCCCAGCGCTGCCGCCATGCGCCGGCCCTCGCCGCTATCCAGCGCAAGGCCGGCATAATCGCAGACAGCCACCAGCCCCGCAAAACCGATTGCGTTCTGGCTGGCCATCAGGAGTTCCGGCTCCTCCACCATGCTGAGCGCGGTGGCGTAGGGCATATGCGTGTGCATCACGCAGCGCAGATCGGGCCGGGCGGCATGGAGCGGCGCGTGGATGTGGAAGGCGGTGTCTTCCACCGGCCCCTCCCCCGCCAGCTTGTTCCCCGCAAAGTCAACGACGAGGAAATCGGAGGCCCGGATCTCCGACCAGTGCAGCCCGAACGGCGCGAGGAGGAAACGATCGGTGTAGCCGGGCACCAGCAAGGTGAAGTGGTTGTCGATGCCTTCATGGTAGCCGAAATGCACTGCCAGCCGGTGGCTCGCCGCGAGGTCAACCCGCGCCTGCCACTCGGCCCCATCCATCAAGCCTTGACCTCCGGTGTGCCGTCAAGCTCGCGGATGAGCGGCTTTCTGAGCAGCAGGATCACGAACGCGCCGACCACGCCGATGGCGGCGTCCATCGTCCAGAACGCGGACGGGCTCATCGTGTCAAAGTAGCTGCCGACCCACCCCGCCGTGACATGCGCGGCGAAGGGCGAGAGGAAAGCCACGCCCATCAGTGTCGAGGCAACGCGCGGCGGCGCGGCCTTGCTGACGATCGCCATTGTGGTCGGCCAGTAATACATCCAGCCGAGGCCCATGATCAGCCAGCCCGCGATGGCCCAGAATGCGCCGACGCTGTGCTGCTCCGTCACGCCGAAGTTGGCGAAAGCGAACAGCAGCGCCGCGAAGGCAACGACCGCCGTACCGATGCCCTGCTTGGTGACATTGGCCGGCTCCTGCCCGCGCTTCGCCTGCCAGCCCCACAGCGCCACGAGGATCGGCGCGGCGAGGATCGAGCCGAACGA
Organism: Novosphingobium sp.; assembly: GCF_019748365.1. Lineage (GTDB taxonomy): Bacteria > Pseudomonadota > Alphaproteobacteria > Sphingomonadales > Sphingomonadaceae > Novosphingobium. The sequence goes on along the minus strand of NZ_JAIEPN010000182.1, from coordinate 18,493 downwards.
ATCCATGCCGGCAAACCAGCTCGACGGCACTGTGCCCAGCGGGGTCGCCAGATTGACCCACTGGTCGACCCAGAGAATGCCGATACTCCAGACCATCGGGTAGGTGATTTCAGCGGGAAAGGTGAGCGCAATAACGAAGATCAGCACCGCCACCCGGCGCCGTTCGGCCGGGGTCAGCGGCGGTGCTTTCTCTTGCGCGGTCGCAACCGGCTTGAAATCGGGCAGGTGGCGCTGGCCCATGATGTAGCCCATCATCGCGACAAGCATGAGCACAGCTGCGACTGCGAACCCGGCATGAAAGCCCCAGATCGCGGCCACGAGGCCGGTCGTCACCGGGCCGCTGGCCGCGCCGATGTTGATGCCCGTCGCGAAGATCGTGTAGCCGCGCGACCGGCGCGATTCATCCTCGCGCGGGTAGAGCGTGCCAACTTGCGCCGAGATGTTCCCCTTGAGGAAGCCCGATCCCATGATCAGCAGCGCCAGCGCGATCACGAAGCTCTCGTAGAACGACATCGCCGCGTGGCCGGCGGCCATCAGCAGCACGCCGAGCAGCACGGTCCGCTTGGGGCCGAGCACCCGGTCGGCCACCCAGCCGCCGATGATCGGGGTGAAGTAGACGAGGCCCGCGTACCAGCCATAGATGATCGAGGCGAAGGCGACGTCGCTCATCGGGCCATTGAAGCTGAGGCCATGGCGCAGCCCGGCGAGGCCGAGCACCTTGTCCGCGTGCAGCGGCAGCAGTTCCTTCACCATGTAGAGCGTGAGCAGCGCCGACATCCCGTAGAACGAGAAGCGCTCCCACATTTCGGTGAAGGCGAGATAATAGACACCCTTGGGATGGCCGGCGAACTGTTCGAACTGCTGCTCTTCGGCCGCCATCACTTGACCCCACCCCGCTTTTGCCCACGTCGGTTCACGCGGGCGGCTGATGCACGGGATGGGCGATTGCCCCGCCCCTCGTCAATCGTGAAACTCAATCTATTGTAATCACGGCATTGCCGATGAGGCGCCCGGACTCGACCGCCGCGTGCGCCTGTGCGCTGTCCGCCAGATCGAACGTCGCGGCGATGGCGTGCTGCAAGGCGCCTTCGTCCAGCGCGGCGGTCAGCCGCGCGATGGTCGCTGCACGTTCCCTTGCCGAAAGCAGATAGACCAGCAGCATGCGCAGCGTCGCATGGCGGAACATCAGCGGGTAGAACGGCAGCTTCGGTTCGGCATCCGACATCGAGCCATAGGCCGCAATCACCCCGCCCTCACTGATCACGGCGGAAGTCACCGCCAGATTGCCGCCGAATTCGACCTCGACCACGCGGTCGACAGGCTTGCCCGCATTGGCGGCGAGGATAGCCGCAGCAGCATCGCCAGCGCGGTAGTTGATCACCGCATGCGCGCCCGCCGCTTCGGCCGCAGCCGCCTTTTCCGGCCCGCTCACGGTCGCGATGACGCGTGCGCCGCCCCAGCGGGCAAGCTGGATGGCATAATGCCCCACCGCGCCTGCGCCGCCCGTCACCAGCACGGTCTGCCCGGTGACATCGCCATCGGCAAACACGGCATGGCACGCGGTTGAAGCCGGAATGCCGAGGCAGGCGCCTGCCGTGAAGCTCGTGCCCTGCGGCAAAGCCACGGCTTGCACTTCGGGAAGGCACACGAACTGGGCACAAGTACCGAAAGGCCGCCTGTAAGCCGCATTCCACACCCAGACCCGCGTCCCGATCCGCGATGTCACCACGCCCTCGCCCACGGCATCGATCTCGCCCGCGCCGTCCGAATGCGGGATGACGCGCGGGAATGCGATGGGGCCGCGCACGCCGGAGCGCGACTTCACGTCGGAAGGATTGACGCCCGAGGCATGCAACCGGACGCGAACTTCGCCCGGCCCCGGTTGGGGATCGGCCATTTCGCCCAGCCGCAGCACGGCCTCGGCAGGCCCCGTTTCTTCATACCAGACAGCGCGCATCAGGCCTCCATATCCAGCGACAGGCTTTCGGTATGGCCGTCGATCGCAATCGCCTGACCGGAAATGCGCGCCCCTGCCGGTGACATCAGGTATAGCACCATCGCCGCCACGTCCTCCTTGGTCGCAAAAGTGCGCAGCGAGGTCTGCCGCTTGTACTCGCGCTCAACCTCATCGGCCGTCAGCCCCCGCTCTGCGGCATCGGCGGCGATGACCCGATCGATCCGCGGACCCTCCACGCTCCCCGGGCAGATCGCGTTGGCACGGATGCCCTCGGGGCCAAGTTCCATCGCCAGCGTCTTGGTCAGCCCGATCAAGGCCCATTTGCTCGCCACATAAGGCCCACGCAGCGGACAGCCGAATAGCCCGGCGGTCGAGCTCATGGTGATGATGGCGGAACCCGGCGCGCGCTGGCGCAGCAGCGGGATCGCGCGCCGCGTCATCAGGAACATGCCGTTGAGGTTGACGCCAATCGTGGCATTCCACGCGTCCACCGGCTGGTCCTCGAACCGTGCGGTCGGCCCGGCAATCCCGGCATTGTTGACGAGAAGATCGATCCCCGCCTCGCCGCGCGCGTGAAGATCGCCTTCGACCCAGGCATAGAACGCCTCGACCGAGGCAGGATCGCTGACATCGCAAACCCTCGCGGCAAGGCCGTCGCGATCACTCCCAAGCGCCGCGATTGCCGCCGCATCCTGATCGCCGACATAGACCCGCCAGCCTTCTGCCCGCAGCGCCTCGGCCATGGCGAGGCCGATGCCGCTCGCCGCAGCCGAAATCACGGCGACGCGCCGCTCCATCCTCGCTTGCCCCCTGCCTTATGCGCTGCCTAGTCGTGCACGGTCCGGTCGCTGGCCGGGTCCGAATGAAACTCGTGCCAGATGCCATTGAGGATGGCGACGCTTACGGCAAGGCCAAGGCCCAGAATCCACGCGAAATACCACACGGGGCTTGCTTCCTCTCAGTACATGTCGGGGTTGAGGCGGATTTCCTCGGCGCCGATGCGGCCGAACATCACCCGGTAGGCCCAGGTGGTATAGGCGAGCACGATCGGCAGGAAGACGACGACCACCACGAGCATGATGAACAGCGTGAGGTGGCTGGACGAAGCGTTCCACACCGTGAGGCTGGAAGCGGGATCGATCGAACTGGGCAGGATGAACGGGAACATCGAAAGCCCGACCGTGGCGATGATGCCCAGAACCGCGAGCGATGACCCGCAAAAGGCCAACAGATCGCGGCGCATGCGCAAACCCACGAGCGAAACGACCGGGCCAAACAGGCCAAGCACCGGTGCGGCTATCATCCAGTGATGCTCTGCAAAGTTGGCAAGCCACGCACCCGGCGCTGCCACCGCGCGGGCCAGATGCGGATTGGAAGGCCCGCCCGTATCAACCACTTCGGCCATGCGAAAGCCAAGCCCGCCCCAGGCGACATAGGCTCCGCCCGCTGCGAAGAGCACGAACGCCGCCCCGGCGGCCACCGCTCCGTACCGGCGCGCGCGGAACTGGACCGGCCCCGGCTCCAGCTTCATCGCCAGCCAGCCGGCCCCGTGTGCAACCAACATCGCCACCGAAAGCAGCCCGGAAAGCAGGCTGAACGGGGTGAACAGCCCAAGCAGCGAGCCCTCGTAGAACGTGCGCAGATCGCCATCGAGCCGGAACGGCGCACCGATCAGCACGTTCCCGACGGCCACGCCGAAGACCAGCGCAGGCACAAGTCCGCCAACAAACAGCGCCCAGTCCCACCGCGCGCGCCATGCGGGCTCCGGCCGCTTCGAGCGATACTTGAAAGCCACCGGTCGCAGGATCAGCGCCGCCAGCACGAGAAACATTGCGAGGTAGAAACCGGAGAAGCTCACCGCATAGACATAGGGCCAGGCCGCGAAGATCGCCCCGCCGCCGAGGATGAACCACACCTGGTTGCCTTCCCAGGTCGCGCTCACGGTGTTGATCACCATGCGCCGCTCGAGATCGTTCCTCGCGACAAACGGCAGCAGCGCCATCGCGCCGAGGTCGAAACCATCGGTCAGCGCAAAGCCGATCAGCAGCACCCCGATCAGCGCCCACCAGATCAGGCGCAAGGTCTCGTAATCAAGCGGCAGCGCCACCATGCCTCTCCCTTACTCGGCCGGAACGCTGTGCCAGGGGCTTGGCGCACCGGGCGGCGGCACCGGATCGCGGCGGGGCTGCCACGGCGTATAGCCTTCCGGCCCCTTGCGGATCGTCGTCAGCATCAGCCGCACCTCGATCACCGCAAGCACGCTGTAGAGCAGGGTGAAGCCCGCGATCGTCGTCCATATCTGCGTGGTGGTGAGGCTCGAGGCGCCCATGAAAGTCGGCAGCACGCCATCCACCACCCAGGGCTGGCGACCGATCTCGGCCACCATCCAGCCCAGTTCCGCCGCGATCCACGGGAGCGGGATCATCAGCACGGCGGCGCGCAGGAACCACTTGGCATCGAAACGCCGGGTATTGGCGAGGACCAGGGCCGTGGCAAAGAAGGCGATGAACAGGAAGCCGAGCCCCGCCATCGCGCGAAACAGCCAGAACAGCGCGGGCACATTGGGCACGGTGGACCACGCCGCCTTGTCGAGCGCAGCGGCATCGGCCTTGCGCGGATCGGCGACGAAGCGCTTCAGCAGCATCGCATAGCCAAGATCCATCTTCGCGCTTTCAAACTGCGCTCGGGCGGCCAGGTCCTTCGGATTGGCCTTCAGCTTCTCCACCGCATCATAGGCGATCAGCCCGTGCTCGATCCGCGTGCGAGCGTGGGCGACCAGCGGATAGATCCCCTCGACCTGCCCGGTGAGGCTGCGCGTGCCGATGATGCCGAGCACATAGGGAATCTTCACGGCGTAGAGCGTCTCGCGCCCCGCATTGGAAGGCAGGCCGAACACCGCGATCCCCGCCGGTGCCGGTTCGGTGTGCCATTCGGCCTCGACGGCCGCGAGCTTCATCTTCTGGTTGTCGGTCAGCGTATAGCCGCTCTCATCCCCCAGCACGACGACCGAAAGCGCCGAGGCGAGCCCGAACGCCGCCGCCACCGCGAAGCTGCGCTTGGCAAGTTCGAGATGCCGCCCCTTGAGCAGATACCAGGCCGAAACGCCGAGCACGAACACGCTGGCCGTCACATACCCCGCGCTGACCGTGTGCACGAACTTGGCCTGCGCGACCGGGTTGAAGACGACGTCGTAGAAGTTCGTCACTTCCATGCGCATCGTCACGGGATTGAATTCGGCGCCGACAGGGTGCTGCATCCAGCCGTTGGCAATCAGGATCCACAGCGCGGAGAAGTTGGAGCCGATCGCGACCATGAAGGTGGTGAAGAGGTGCTGGCGGGGGCTCAGCTTGTCCCAGCCGAAGAACATCAGCCCCACGAACGTGGCTTCGAGGAAGAAGGCCATCAGCCCCTCGATCGCCAACGGCGCGCCGAAGATGTCGCCCACGTAATGCGAGTAGTAGGACCAGTTAGTGCCGAACTCGAACTCCATGGTGAGGCCGGTTGCGACGCCCAGCACGAAGTTGATTCCGAAAAGTTTGCCCCAGAAACGGGTGATATCCCGCCAGATCGGGCGGTCGGTCATCACATAGACGCTTTCCATGATGACCAGAATGAACGACAAGCCGAGCGTGAGCGGCACGAACAGGAAATGGTACAGCGCGGTCAATGCGAACTGCAGCCGGGAGAGTTCCACCACTGCCATATCCATCGCGTGTGCCCTTTCGTGGCCGCAGCGTGGCAGCGATGCCGAGTCTGACGCTGCCTCCTGCGTCCAACTAAACGAATCCGAATCATGAGGATAGCCAAAGCGGCGGGCTTCGCCTGGACATCCGATGTCTTTGGGGCAAGCGTCTTCGCGTGGGGGGCCGCGAGCGCGCTCGACGCACAGTTGCAAGGCATGGCGGGCATGGCGACCGGTGCGGCCCTCATGCTGCTGGGCGGCCTGCTGCGGCTCGCCAGCCAGTTTGGCGCGCAGGTCATCGGCTTCGATGAAGGTCGCGCTCTGGCCCGCTTGCGGCGCAGTGCACTGTTTCCGCGCCTGCTTTCGATCGCGGGCCCTTCCGCACCTGCACTGGGCGCAACCGCGACTTTGGGTATCGACCATATCGCCGCAGAACAGGCCCGCGCCGCGCGGTTCGATCCGGTGCGCAAGTCCGCCACGCTTGCCCCCATCCTCGTCGTCCTCGTGGTCGCCTTGCAGAGCCGGGTGGCCGCGCTGATCCTGTTCTTCACGCTGATCCCTTTCGTGATCGGCATGATCCTCGCCGGCGGTGCGGCGCGGCAGGCGGCGGACCGGCAGATGGCGGCCATCACCGCACTGTCCGCGCTCTATGTCGATCGAATCCGCCACTTGCCGATCATCCGCCACTTCGCCGCGGAAGACCGGATCGCCCGGCAGGCCGGCGGCGCGGCGCAGGATGTGGCGGAGCGAACCATCGCCGTCCTGCGCGCGGCGTTTCTGTCGAGCGCGGTGCTCGAATTCTTCGCGGCACTGAGCGTGGCGCTGGTCGCCGTCTATTGCGGGTTCAGCCTGCTCGGCCTGCTGCCCTTCACCCCGCCCGAGCATCTGGACTACCGCGCGGCGTTCTTCGTGCTGGTGATGGCGCCGGAATTCTATCTGCCGATGCGCCGCCTCGCCGCCGCGTACCACGAGAAGCAACTGGGCGAAGCGGCCGAGAAAGCGCTGGCCGAGGTTCCGAAGCCTGCCGCCCGCCCTGCCGCATCCGCACATGTCGCGCTGCGCGATGTGGTGGTCGAATGGCCCGGCCACCGCATCGGCCCGATCAGCTTCGACCTTGGCGCGCGCGGCCTTGTCTGCGTGACCGGGCCGACCGGCAGCGGCAAGACCAGCCTGCTCGCCGCGATTGCCGGGCAAGTCACGCCGAGCGAAGGCACGCTTGAAACCATGCCGGCCGAGGCCATCGCCTGGGCCGGACAAGTGCCGCTGTTGCTGCCGACAACGCTGGAGGACAACCTGCGGCTGGGCAGGCCGGACGCCAGCGCTGCCGACGTTGGAGAGGCCGTGCGCGCGGTCGGGCTCGACGCGCTGCTGGCGCGGCGGGCGGAGGGCCTTGGCACCGCGATCGATCACCATGGCGCGTGGCTTTCGGGCGGTGAGCGGCGGCGGCTCGGGCTTGCCCGCGCACTGATCGCGGACCGCCCTCTGCTGCTGGCCGACGAGCCGACTGCCGACCTCGATGCGGCCAGCGCCGAAAGCATTATCGCGCTGCTGGTGGCAGAGGCGAAGCGGCGTGCGGTGATCGTCGCCACGCATGACGAGCGCCTTGCCGCCGTCGCCGATCAGGTGATCGCACTGTGATAGCGCTGCGCTTTCCCCTTCCGCTCCCGCCGCGTGTGCGGAGCCGCATTGCATTGGGCTTTGCGGCAGCGCTCGCGGCCGGTGTCGGCGGTCTTGTGCTGCTGGCGCTTTCGGGCTGGTTCCTCACCGCCGCCGCGCTCGCGGGGGCAAGCGGCGTGGCGGCGATTGCGGGGTTCAACTATCTCATTCCCAGCGCAGCGATCCGCGGGCTGGCCGTGGTGCGCACGGCGGCGCGCTATGGCGAACGGCTGTGGAGCCACGAAGCCGCGCTCCACGCGCTGGCGGGCCTGCGGAGCACCCTGTTCACGCGGCTTGCCCACGCCGATGGCCGCAGCGCACCGGATCTCGCCAGCGGAGATGGAAGCGCGCGGCTGATCGGCGATATCGCGGCGCTCGAGGACCTCGTCGTGCGGCGACCGGGCATTCCCGCGGCCTTCGGGACGATGCTGATCGGGCTGGGCGCCGTGGCGCTCGCGGGATGGCTTGCGGCGCTGCTGCTGGTTGGCATTCTGGCACTGCTGCTGGCCGCACTTGCCACGCTGCCACCCCGCCTGAGCGCCGCACCGGCGGCCGCAGCGGCTGAAGCAACCGCGCAGCTGCGGCGCATGCTGGTGGACTATGCCGGGGCGCGCAACGAGATCATCACGTATGGGCTGGCAGACAGCGTTACCGCGTTGCTGGTGGCCGAAGCCGATCGGATCGATGATGCGCAGCGCCAGCTCGCGTGGATCGAGGCGGCAAGTGGCGGGTTGCTGATCGTTGGCAGCGCGCTAGCTGCGGCCGCGACGCTGCTCGCCAGTGCCGCCTCGCCGCCGCTCACCGCCCTTGCCATGCTGGCGGCAACGGCGAGTATCGAGGCAGTGGCCGCCATCGCCCGCTCCAGCGCGCGGGAGGCTGCGGTCGCCGAAGGAACGCAGCGGCTGCGCGTGCTCCTCGCCCTGCCCGCGCCGGAGCAGGACAAGGCCATCGTGGCAGCGCCGTTGCCACTTGGCCTTGGCGCGGCAGATTTTGCACCGGGCAGCCGTATCGCGCTGACCGGGCCTTCGGGTTCGGGCAAAACGCAGGTGATCGAAGCGCTCGCCGGGCTGCGGACACCAGCCCATGCACTCGCCCTTGGTGGCACACCGCTGGCATCGCTTTCGGATGCAGAAATCCGCGCGCAGATTGCGCTCGCACCGCAGGAGCCGATGCTGATCGCCGGAACCGTTGCCGACAACTTGCGCCTCGCACGGCCGGGGATCGACCCAGCCGCGATGGAGCAGGCCTTGCGCACCGCACAGCTGTGGGAACGGATCGAGCGCATGCCGCAGGGGCTCGAAACCCTGCTGGGCGAGGACGGCGGCATTCTTTCCGGCGGCGAACGCAAACGCCTCGCGCTGGCGCGGGCGCTGCTCGCAGAGCGGCCCTGGCTGCTGCTCGACGAGCCAACCGAAGGCCTCGATGTCGCAACCGAAGCCGCTCTCGTCGCGGCGCTTGACGGCTGGCTCGATGCAACGGGAACGGGCCTTCTGATTGCCTCCCATCGCCCCACGCCGCTGGCCTTGGCGCGGGTGCAGGTTCCGGTCGAAGGGGTTCCGCCCGCAGCAGGATAGGCCGTGGCGGCTTGCCTAACCTATTCGCCAGCCGCACCGGTCCCGCCTATCGGATAGACAGGTCTCACCCAAGCGGAGGCCCACATGACAGTCACCGTCCTCACTCTGCTCAAGCGTCGCTCCGACATGAGCAAGGCTGATTTCATCGCCTATTACGAGACCCATCATCGCCTGATCGGCGAGAAGGTGCTCGGCCCCTGGGCGATCCGCTACGAGCGCAAGCACCTTCATCCGATGGACGGCAGCGATGTCGATCACGATTTCGATGTGGCGATGGAGATCGAGTTCGCCGATGAGACGGCGATGGCTGCCTGCTTCACTGCGCTGGCCGAGCCCGAGACGCGGCGCGAGATCACCGAGGACGAGGAGCGCCTGTTCGACCGCCCGCGCATGCGCGTCTACCGTGTGGAGCAGCATAGCTCGATCATGCCGGGCTGAGCGTTTTTCAGCCCTTCAGCAGCATCTTGCGGTGCGCCGATGGGCTGACGCCGAAGACAGCCCGGTAGACTTGCGAGAAGTAAGCGTGCGAGTGGAAGCCGGTGCGATAGCCGATTTGCGAGACCGAAAGGTCCCCGGTCGCGAGCATGCGCGCGGCCTGCTGGAGGCGCAGGCGAGTCTGATAGGTCACGAACCCGCTGCCGAAGGTCTTGGTGAAGCGGCGCGAGAAGTACGAGGGGGATAGCGCACACAGCGAGGCGGCTTCGGCAAGATCGAGGGGCTTGCCGGGAAAGCGCTCCCAATGCTGGAGCAGCGGGCGAAAGGGGGACAAGACCGCCGATGGCCCCGCCTCGCGCGCGTCATTTGCCCCGAACGCGCCCTTCAGAGCGAGCAAGAGCGCTTCGAGGATCACGCGCACCTGCGTTTCGGGATCACCGGCCGCAAGGCTGGCCGAGAGCCATTCGAGCAACAACGCCAGGCGCTGCGCGGCAGGCGCATCGGGCGTGGCCGCGCAGACCGTCAGCGGCAGCGCGGGGAGAGCGGGATCGATGGCAAGCGGATCGAACTGCACCAGCGTCCAGCGGCGTTCACTCGGCGCGAAGGCGAAATCGTGGATCGCCATGCCCGGCGCGTAGAGAACCGAACCGGGCGCAAAGGCCCATTCGCCCGCCTCGCTGATGAAGCTGCCGGTGCCTTGCTCGAGGAATACGAGCTCTGCGGGGCCGTGGAAATGGACGAACGGCTCGGGGACGGGCGTGCCGGGTGGCTGGTGAACCCTCTCAAGCCGAACCGAGCGCCCGGGCGGAAGAGCAACAGGTTCGGAGAGCGCGGGCAGCATGACAAGATATTGATAGCTTATCGCCGGAATTGTCGCAATCATGCCGCGTGATGGCAGGAAACTCTACAGCTATAGTCCGGCGCGCAGTCCCTACCCGGATCGCCTCAACGCCAGACTGAAAGCGTGAATGCCATGCTCGACCTGCCCTACGCCGTCCCGCACGATCTGATCGAGCGCTATGCGCGCGAGGGCTTCGTGCGCCTGCCCGGCCTGCTCGACGCAGACATGCTGGCGCACTATGGCGAGGAGATCACCCGGCTGACCCTGGCGCTCAATACACAGGACAAGCCGCTTGAAGAGCGCGAGACTTATGACCGCGCGTTTCTGCAGGTGATGAACCTGTGGCGCTCTTCCGAGATCGCGCGCCGGTTCGTGTTCGGCAAACGGCTGGCCGGCGTGGCAGCGCAGCTGATGGGCGTGAAAGCCGTGCGGCTCTATCATGACCAGTCGCTCTACAAGGAGCCTTCGGGCGGGTTCACCCCGGCACATGCCGACCAATATTACTGGCCGCTCGCCAGCGACCGCGCGATCACGGCATGGATTCCGCTGCAGCCGGTGCCATACGAAATGGGGCCGCTGGAATTCTATAGCGGCAGCCATCACAGCGAGCTTGGCCGCGATCTGCCGATTTCGGATGAAAGCGAGGCGCGCATCACCGCCGAGATGGAAGCGCAAGGCCACCCCATCGACCGCGCGGCCTATGCGCTGGGCGATGTCAGTTTCCATGGCGGCTGGACGTTCCATCGCGCCGGGCCAAACCGCAGCGAGCGGCCGCGCTCGGTGATGACGATGATCTACATCGACGCGGAAATGACCGTGGCCGAGCCCGTCAACGCCATGCAGCAGGCCGATCTGGCGCAATGGCTGCCGGGGCTCAAGCCGGGCGATCCGGCTGCTTCGCCACTCAATCCGGTGCTGCTTGATGGCGGACTGCCGCAGTGAAGTGGGGGATCGTTCTGGCGGCCATGCTGGCCCTTGCCGCTCCGGCCGCCGCGCGCGCGCCATCCCCGCGCCCGGAGATGGTCTACCACATTTTCGTGCGCAGCTTTGCCGACAGCAATGGCGATCGTCAGGGCGATCTTCGCGGCATACGCCATCGGCTGGATTATCTGCAGCGGCTGGGGGTGACGACCTTGATGCTCACCCCGCTCTACCCGTCGCAGTTCTATCACAACTACTTTGCCGACGATTTCGAGGGGATCGATCCCGAATTCGGCACCATGGCGGACTTTGCAGCACTGGTGCGCGCGGCGCATGCGCGGGGGATGAAGATCGTGCTGGACGAGGAAATCCAGTACGTATCAGCCCGGCATGAATGGCGCACCGCCTCGGCCGGGCAGCCGGAGAGCGCTTACGGCAAGTTCCTGCTCTATCGCGACGGCACGAACCGCGAGCCTGTGCCGACCTTGCTCGGAACCAACGACTTCACCGTCTGGCCGGGCCAAAAGCGGCAGGTCTTCACCGTGAACCTCGCCGAACCCAAAGTGCGGGACTATTTCGCGCGCTATCTTGCGCGCTGGGCCGATCCTGACGGCGACGGCGATCCCTCCGACGGGGTCGATGGCTTTCGCATCGATCACATGATGGACGATCTCGACAACGCGGGGGTGCTGAAAGACCTGCTGGCGGGCTTCTGGGCGCCGATCATCACAAAGCTGCACGGCCTCAATCCGAAGCTGACGATCATCGCCGAGCAGGCGGATTGGGGCGACGGCGCCGCGTTCTTCGCCAAGGGCGGGGTCGACCGGGTCTTCGCTTTCCCGATCTGGCGCGCGGCGGGCAAGCTCGATGCCGCGGGTTTTGCAGCGGCGATCGCCGGATCGAACGCCGCTGTCCCGCCCGGCCGGAACCAGTTGGTCTTCGTCGAGAACCACGATACGCCCCGCTTTGCCCACGGCACGGCGCGGCGGGCGGAGATCCTGCGGCTGGGCGCGGCGATCTCCTTGCTGACCGGGTGGGTACCGAGCCTGTATTACGGACAGGAAATCGGCATGTCGGGCGCGCAGACCGATGACTATGTCGCCAATGCCGATGCGCGCGACATTCCGCTGCGGCAAGCCTTCCGCTGGGTGCCCGATCCGATGGCGGCGGGGAATGCGGCCTGGTATCGGCAGTTCCCCGATGCCTATCACACGCCGGACAGCAACGTGCCGGGCGACGGCGCTTCGGTGGCCGAGCAGGACGGGCGGCCGGGCTCGCTGCTGGAGACCTACCGGACACTGGCAGCCCTGCGGGCGCGCTGGCCAGCGCTGGGACAAGGGACGACGCGGGTTCTCATGCAGCAGGGAGACCTCGTGCTGATCGAACGGTGGGCGAAAGCGGGCAAGGCGCTGGTGCTGTTCAACTTCGGCGGCGGCGAAGCGAGCGCGGCCCTGCCGCTGCCCAGCGGGGCTGCGCGCCGCTATGGCGATGCAAGGAGCACTGGCGCACGTCGCGTTGCAGCCCCGCCTTACTCCGCGACGGTCTGGACAACCGCGCCATGATCGACCGGCGCCGGATGCTCGCGCTGACAGCCGCCGCCGGGGCATGGCCACTCATCAGCCGCGCGGCGGAGGACCGGGCGGGCTTCGTCGATCCTTTCATCGGTACGGACGGCACCGGGCACACCTTCCCCGGGCCAAGTCGCCCCTTCGGCATGGTCCAGCCGGGGCCGGACAACGCGTCGTCCGGCTGGGAGTATACTTCGGGCTACCAGTACCGCGCGCCGCGCATACTGGGCTTTTCGCAGAACCGCGCGAGCGGGACGGGCATTCCCGAACTCGGCGACGTCCTGCTGCAACCCAGCGTCGAGCGGCGCGAGGACTTTGCCAGCACCTATGCCAAGGCGAGCGAAGTGGCGCGGCCGGGCTTCTATGCGGTGACGCTGGCAGACAATGGCGTGCGGGTGGAGCTCACCTCGAGCTTGCGCAGCGCGCTCCACCGCTATCGCTTTGCGCGCGGCGGCCGGGTGTGGGTGCTGGTGGATCTGCAGCATGGCCTGACCTTCCGGACGGACCGGCAGCCGGTGCAGTCAGTCGCCAACAGCTTCAGCGCCGATGGCTTCGAAGGCGAGGCCCTACGGCAGAACTGGACGACCCGGCACGTGGCGTGGTCGGCCATGTTCAACCGGCCCATCGCCGAAGTGGAAAAGCTGCCGCCCCGCCCCGGCGATGCCGCACCGCGTTATCTGCTGGGCTTCGATCTGGGCGAAGACGCTTTGCTTCAGGTGCGGATCGGCCTTTCCACGACCGACCGTGCAGGCGCGCGGCGCAACCGGGACGAGCGCGGCGGTTGGGATTTCGATGCCGTCGCCGCGGAAAGCCGCAGCGAATGGAGCGCCCTGCTCGGCCGCCTCCGCATCGACGCGCCGGTGCAGCAGCAGCGCATTCTGGCAACCGCGCTCTATCACCTGTTCCTGCATCCCTCGGTGGTGAGCGACGTCGATGGCCGCTGGCGCGGGCCGGATGGCAAGCTGCGGCAGGTGGCCAAGGGCCTGCGCTATTCCACGCTCTCGCTGTGGGACAGCTTCCGCGCCGCCAATCCGCTCTACACCCTGCTGGTGCCGGAGCGGGTCGACGATTTCGTGAACACCCTGCTCGATCACGGCGATGCAGCCGGGCGCCTGCCGAAATGGCCGATCTGGGGCGGCGAGACGGGCACGATGATCGGCGAACCGGCGCTGCCGGTGATTGCCGATGCCTGGGCCAAAGGCTTTCGCGGCTTCAGTGGCGAGCGCGCGCTGGCAGCCATGCTCGCCACCTCCACGCGCGATGCGCAGCCGCTCTATCCCGGCGACACGTCGCTTTCGGTCTGGTCGCTCTACGACCGCTACGGCTACTACCCCTTCGATCTCGCCGGCGGCGAGGCCGTCTCGCGCTCGCTCGAAGCGGGGATCGGCGATACAGCGACGGCGCGGATGGCGGCCATGCTGGGGAGGAACGACCTGGCACGCCGCTTCGGAGTGCGCGCGGCTGGCTGGCGGCAGCTGATCGATCCCGAAACGCGCCTCGCCCGCGGGCGCGACAGCAAGGGCCTTTGGCGCACCCCGTTCGATCCGCTGGTACCGACATCGCCGCTCAACAATCCGGGCGACTACACCGAAGCCAACGCCTGGCAATACTCATGGACGCCAGCCTTGCATGATACGCAGGGGCTGATCGAGGCATGGGGCGGCAAGGCAGGCCTCAAATCCATGCTCGACAGCTTCTTCTTCGGCCTGCCCGCCACCAAGGGCGCCGAATACCTCGGGCAGGAAGCGATGATCGGGCAATATGCGCATGGCAACGAGCCGAGCCACCATATCGCCTGGCTCTATGCGTTCACCGACAGTCCCGAGACCGGCCACCGCCTGATCGCGCGGATCGCGCATGACTTCTACCGCGACGTCCCGGCCGGGATCATCGGCAACGAAGACGCCGGGCAGATGAGCGCGTGGTATGTGTTCGCCGCGCTCGGGTTCTATCCGGTCGATCCGTCGAGCGGCGCCTATGTCGCCGGAGTGCCGCTGGTGCGCCGTGCAACGATCACGGTCCCCGGGCGTCGTCCGCTGGTGATCGAGCGTCGGGGCGCGGGTGAGCGGCTGCGGTCCCTGCATCTCGATAGCAAGCCAGTGCGGCCCACCCGCATCCCGCACCGCGCGCTGACGGCGGGCGGAACGCTGATGTTCGAGACTTAGTCCTTCCGGCTCGCCCGCGCCTCGCGCTTGATGATGTCCAGCCCTTCCGGATCGACCAGCTGGCCAAACATCGCGAAGTTGTTGGCATGGCCGAACTGGTGGAGATTGAACGCGGACTGGATCGCATTCCACATGCCCTGCGCGTCCATCGACTGGTTGACGCTCATCTTCGCGGTCTTGAGCCCGATGGCCGGGCGCGAGGCGATCTTTTCCGCCATCTTGAGCGTGTAGCTCTCGAGCTCTGCGCGGGGCACGACTTCATTGACCATGCCAAGCGTCTTGGCCTCCGCCGCGCCGATCGGCTCGCCGGTGAACAGCAGCTGCTTGGCCTTGCGGTGGCCAAGCTCGAAGGCGTGGACGAAGAACTCGTGCCCGTTCATGCCGAAGGCGACCACCGGATCGGAGAATTCGGCATCGTCGGCGGCGATGATGAGGTCGAACGGCCAGATCAGCATGAGCCCGCCGGCGATTGCCTTGCCCTGCACGGCCACGATGATCGGCTTGGGCAGATTGCGCCAGCGCCAGCAGAAACCGAGGTAGACTTCCTGCTCGCGCGACATGTGGCCTTGCGGTCCGGAATGACGATAACCACCGAAGCCGAGCACCGGCGGACGCAAGTCGCCGATGCGGACACGGTCGCTGAGATCATGGCCCGAGGAGAAGTTCTTGCCCTCGGAGGCAACAATCACGACGTTCACCTCGTCATCGTCCATCGCGATATCGAGCGCGTCGTTGATTTCGTAGAGCATGCGCAGGCCTTGCGCATTGTGCTTTTCCGGCCGGGCCAGGGTGATCCGGGCGACGCGTTCTGCGGGCCGGTCATAGCGGATGTCCTCGAAAGCCGGCATGTCACGCATCGTCGTTATCCCTTCCTGTTCCCGCGTCGGCGGCGCATTTGACACGGTAATGCACCGGCAGCGCGGGCCTGTCCGCCCGCATATTCGCCAGTTTACGCGGGTGCCGCGAGGAAGGATGCCTCGCATCGAACGGAAAAGGGATTGGTGATGGACTTGGGAATTGCGGGCCGCAAGGCACTGGTCAACGGCGGCAGCGCCGGGATGGGGCGCGGCGCCGCGCTGGCATTGGCGCGCGAGGGCGCCGAGGTGTTCATTTCCGCGCGCGGCAAGGATCGGCTTGAGGCGACCTGTGCCGCGATTGCCGCCGAGACCGGCGCCAAAGTACATGGGATTGCTGCCGACCACGCCAGCGACGAGGGCCGCACCGCGATCCTTGCCGCTTGCCCCGATCCCGATATCTTCGTCGCCACTTGTGCGCCGCCGCCCTTCACCGGCGACTTTCGCGATGTCTCGCGAGAGGAGTTCGAGCGTTCGGTGGCGACCGCACTCCTCAGCCCGATCGACTACATCAAGGCGGTGTCCGTGCCGATGGTCGAGCGGCGCTGGGGCCGCATCGTCAACATCAGCACCGGCGCGGCCAAGTATCCGGCCGCCATGCGCGTGCTGTCAGGCCCGCCGCGCGCCGCGCTTGCCAACTATTGCCATGCCATCTCGAAGGAGCTTGCCCGCTTCAACGTGACCGTGAACTCGGTGCTGCCGGGCATGCACCACACGCCCGGGATCAAGGACATGATGAACCCGCGTGCGGCAAAGAATGGCCGCACTTATGACGAGGAAGTCGCCGCCTTCGTGAAGGCGGTGCGCATTCCCGCCGGACGTTTCGGCGATGCCGAGGACCTCGGCGCATTGGTCGCGATGCTGTGCAGTGCGCAGGCAAGCTTCCTTACCGGCCAGTCGCTGGTGGTCGATGGCGGGATGGGGACTTCGATCTTTTAGGGTGCGGATGACCGTCTACGCTTCATTCTACCCGTTCGTCATTGCGAGCGCAGCGAAGCAATCCAGAGCCGCGCAGAACCGCCCTGGATTGCTTCGCTACGCTCGCAATGACGAAGTGTGGGGGATGCGCTTCAATCGCTAAGCCGGTTAGGGAAGGCACTAGATCACGTGAACAACTTCAAATGACTGCTTGCGCCCAAAAGGGTGCCGCTGAGGATAGGGCGCCGTCTCAGTCGTATCGGGGATTTGAGTTGGCATACGCAGGGGACAACGCAGCCATCCAAGTACGGCGCCCCGCGCTCTGGTGCTCGCGAAATGCTGAGAGCATTGCCGGATCTGACGATGAAAAGGGTTTGCCAGTTGCCCCGGCAACAGAATAGCGGGACCAGTCATCAAGCAGCGTCTGGCAACGGGCTAAGACAGCCTCTGCTTTCTCGATTGAGACGCCGCGTCCTTCCGGCACCTGTTTTCGAATGCAGGTGGTAGCAGCGCTAATCGGATTATCGGGTGATCCGGTACACGCTGTTAGCACCGCTACGATCCCCAGACAGACAAGGCGTCTCGTAACCCTCATAGAGTTTCAGTAAGCGATCAGTGGAACGGCAGCAATCCAACAATTTAAGCCGCGCCGTCTAAGCCGCTGACCTGTACCCCGCCCCGCGGATCAGCTTGCCGGGCCGCGCGCCGGTGGACTGGTCGAAGCGCCGGATCACCTCGCCCGCCACCACCGTCGCTTCATAGCCGCTCGCGCGCTGGTGGAGGCGGCGGCCGCCGGCGGGAAGATCGCGCACCACTTCGGGGAGGTGGAGTGAGAGGCCATCGAGGTCGATCACGTTGAGGTCAGCACGCTCACCCACCGCGAGCAGCCCGCGATCATGCAGGCCAACCGCCCGCGCCGCCTTGCGGGTAAGCATATGGACGGCTTCGGCCAGATCGAGCTTCAGCGCCCCCTCCCCCTTCACAAACTGGGTGAGCAGATACGTCGAATAGCTCGCATCGCAGATCGCGCCATAATGCGCGCCGCCATCGCCGAGGCCGGGCACGCAATAGGGGTGCTTCAGCATTTCGTGCGCGCTGGCGAGCGAGGCGTTCTCGTAGTTGCCGAGTGCCGCGAGGAACAGGCCGGTGCCGTTGGTTTCGAGAATGCGGTCGTAGGCAATCTCCTGCGGCGTGCAGCCCCGCGCGGCGGCCTGGCCCTCCATGCTGAGGTGCGCAGGCGGCGCATAGTCGGGCGGGTTGTCGAGCGGGAACAGCCAGCGCCAGTTGCGTGCGAGTGCGTTGAACGGGTGGCCGGGGGCGAAGTCTTCGCTCAGCAGCGCCTCGCGCAGCGCGGGATCGCGCATCGCGGCGACCTGTTCGGGGATCGAAAGGTGCGCGATCTTGCTCCAGCTCGGGCAGAGCACGAAGGGATGCACCGTCAGCTCAAGCCCCGCGATCAGGCCAATGGGGCGCGGCATGACTTGCGCGTGGGCCGTGCCGCCCGCCGCATTGGTCTTCTCCAGCATTTCCAGCACGCGGCGCCAGCGCGGCGCGGTATCGTTGCCCGATGCGAGCGTGAAGGTGGCGGGGCGGCCGCTGGCGGCGATCACCCGGTCGATCACGCGGTATTCCTTGTCCCACCCGACGAAGGCATCGAGCACGACCTGAAACGTGCCCGCCCCGACATCGCCCATGCCGCGCGTGATGGCTTCCAGTTCGGCAATATCGGCATCGAATGTCGGGATCGCGCCGCCATCGGCGGTCTTGTGGATCGAAAGGCGCGAGGTAGCGAAACCGATGGCTCCGGCACGCATGGCCTCGGCAGTAAGCTGGCGCATCGTGGCAAGTGTCAACACCGGGATAAAAACGGGCCAGGCACCGGTTTAAAAAGGGGCCAGTTGGGTTGAATAAAAAGCCCCATG
>NZ_JAIEPN010000037.1 GCF_019748365.1 Novosphingobium sp. | reverse complement strand
CAGCGTCGGGCGGATCATGGCCAAGCTCGACGAGGAAGGCCTCGCCGACAACACCATCGTCGTGCTCAGCAGCGATAATGGCGGCGCAGGCTATATCGGCCTGCCCGATATCAACGCCCCCTATCGCGGCTGGAAGATCACGCTGTTCGAAGGCGGTATCCGTGTGCCCATGTTCGTGCGCTGGCCGCAGCGCATCAAGCCCGGCACGCGGATCACCACTCCGGTTGCGCATATCGATGTCCTGCCGACGCTGGCAGCTGCGGCCGGCGTGCCGCTTCCCAAGGACAGGACCATCGACGGCCGCAATCTGCTTCCGCTCGCGACCGGGACAAGCGGGTTCTCACGCCCCGACAATGCGATCTTCTGGGAATCGGGTGCCTATCAGGTCGTGCGCGCGGGCGACTGGAAACTCCAGATCGACGGAACCCGCAGGAAGACATGGTTGTTCGACCTTTCCGCGGATCCCACCGAGAAGCACGATCTTTCGGCCAAGCTGCCGGGCAAGGTCGCCGAACTCAGGCAAATGCTGGCGGCCCATCACAAGGGCGCGGTAAAGCCGCTCTATCCCTTCAAGCTCGCCAGCCCGGTGTTGGTCGACAAGACTGAAGCACAGAAGGCTGTTCCCGGCGACGAATACGTGATCTGGCCGAACTAGCTGCGGAACGGGCGGTCCGGGATGGGCCGCCCGACCGCGAACGACCCTGCGACATCAGATATTTGGTTTACCCATCACACCCTCGGTGCAGTGCGCCTTGATGGCGACAAGGCGCGCGCAAAATCCCCCTTGTGAAACGATCTATAATGCATCACATTAATGCATCGCAGTATAACGGGTCCGAGCCCGGCGCCCAATGGGAGGGGATACATGGTACAGGTAGCTAATCGTCGTTTCGCACTGCACTCCATGGCGAGGTTGTTTGCGGGCACTGCGCTGCCGGTTCTTTTGCTGGGAATGGCCACACCCGCATTCGCTCAGGATCAAGCTAGGGCAGATCAGGCAGGCCCCGCCAGCTCGTCGCCGCACGTGACGGACATCGTCGTGACTGCGAGCAAACGCGCGGCGACGCTGCAAGACACCCCGGTCGCGGTTTCTGTGGTGGAAGCACAGGAGATCGAACGGGCTGAAATCCAGGACCTGCTCGACCTCCAGACCCTGGTTCCTTCGCTTGTGGTCCGGCAGGGGCAAACCTCCGGCAACACCACGTTCTACATCCGCGGTTTCGGCAACGGCCAGAACGCCATCGGGCTCGAGCCTTCGGTCGGAGTCTTCATCGACGGGGTCTATCGCTCCCGCTCGGCTGCCGCGATTTCCGACTTGCCGAACCTTACGCGCGTCGAAGTCCTGCGTGGGCCCCAATCGACCCTGTTCGGCAAGAACGCGTCGGTGGGCGTGATCTCTCTGGTCACGCGCAAGCCGCAGTTCGAATTCGGCGGCCATGTCGAATCCAGCTTCGGCAACTATGGTCTGCACCGGTTCGAAGCCTATGTGACCAGCCCGGTCACCAACACCTTGGCCGTCGCATTGGGCGGCAACGTCAACAGACGCGATGGCTATGTCGAGGATCTGGGAACCGGAGAAAAATACAACGAACGCAATCGATGGGGCATCCGCGGCGATATCCTGTGGCAGCCCTCGTCCGATGTCGTTTTCCGCCTGATCGCCGACTATGACAAGATCGACGAGAATTGCTGCATCATCACCAATCTTGTCGAGGGCCCGACCGGGGCCAGCATAAGGGCCTTGGGCGGGCGCTTCGTTCCCGAGGACCCGTTCTCATATCAAGTGGCCTATGACATCGTCCCCAGCAACAGGATCGAAAACTACGGCATATCACTCCAGGGCGACATCGATCTCGGCTTCGGGACGCTCACCAGCATTTCGGCCTATCGCGGCAATGATGTTGATTCCGGGTTCGATCCCGATGCTACCAGCCTGAAGCTGTTTTCAACCAACACGTCGCAATCGCAGATCAAGACCTTCACTCAGGAAATCCGTTTGCAGTCCAACGGGACGGGAAAACTGGTCGACTGGACGATCGGAGGCTTTTACTTTGATGAGCGGCTGAAATCCGGCAACGATCTGTTCTACGGTGCTGATTACCGGCCTTATCTGGGCGCGCTGCTCGGCAACCCCACGCAGGTTGCCGCATTCGAGGCGTTCGCCGGCGTGCCCACCGGAACTTTCGCCGCGCCCGGGCAGGGCATTTCCGAGCGGAGCAGGCAGGACAACACCGCCTGGTCGATCTTTGGCAATATCGACCTCAACATCACCGGCCGCCTGACCGCCAGTATCGGGATCAGCCATACCGAAGATCGCAAGGACGTCATGGTCAACGCGCTCAGCACGGACGCCCTGGCTGCGGTCAATCTCGATCAGCTCGGATATACCGCAACGCTCAGAACCCTGTTGGCGCAACGCGGCGTGAATTTGCAGAATCCTGCTTCGGTAGGGCCGTTTGTGGCCGGTGCCCCGGCTATCTACGCGCAGATCCAGCAGCAGGCGCTGGCGACCGCGCTCGGCGCCGCGAACCCGTTCAATGCACTGCGGGCGCTTCAATTCTTCCCACCGTTCCTCAATTTCCCCAATTCGGTGGAAGACGGTCGTTCGCGCGACAACAGCACCGATTTCACGGTCCGTCTCGCCTACAAGCTGACCGACCAGCTCAACGTCTACGCGTCCTATGCGACGGGCTTCAAGGCAAGCTCATGGAATCTGTCCCGCCAGAGCAGGCCGCCAACGGCGATCCTAGTCTCCGGCAATCCGGTGGTCGATCCGGTTAGCCGGCAAGTTCTCCGGCCAACGCCGTCCTCGCCGATCGCGACGGCCGGTCTCTATTCGATCAACCTCGCACCCGGGACGCGCCTCGCATCGCCCGAGGACGTCGAAGTCTATGAGCTGGGGGTCAAGGGCACATTCGATCGCTTCGCCTTTACGCTCACGGTATTCAATCAGACCCTGAAGAACTTCCAGACCACCGTATTCACGCAGAACGGTTTCGTGTTCGCCAACGCGGCCAAGCAATCGACCTTTGGCGTTGAGGTCGACTTCCGCTGGAGCCCGCTCGAGGGACTGTTCCTCTCTGGGGGCGCGACGTTCCTCGATCCGGTCTATGACAGCTTCCCCAATTTCGGACCGGGCATCGACATCTCCGGACAGCAGCCGCAGGGTGTGGCCGAGACGCAGTTCATGCTTGGGTCGAGCTACAATTTCTCGATCGGCAGGCTCGACGCGTTTGTGCGGGCGGACTGGCAGCATATCGGCAATTCACCGTTCCTCGATGATCCGAAGGAGGCGGCCACGCTTGCAACCGGCGGCTACACTCGCGAGCAGAATCTCGTGAACATGTCGGTCGGGATCAAGACGGCAAGCAGTATTTCGGTCTCCCTGTGGGCGCGCAACCTGCTTGATGACCAGTATATCGCCTTCGCCTCGCCGGCCCTGGCGCAGGCCGGCACGATCAATGGCGCACCCAACCAGCCACGCACCTTTGGGGTGACGCTGCACAAGTCGTTCTAGTCCGCTAGCCGGGGCAACCAAGGCCCCGGCATAACGGTCAGCCAGGATCCAGACTCGTTTCGGTTCTCCTCCTGTCGGGTCTTGTCGACCGGATCGGGCGGAACGCGGACCTCAGACGATCTTGCGGGAAACCCCTTGCTGCTCCATTCGCCAGACAAGCTGGTCCACGCGATCCTGTCCGAAGAACGGCTCGCCGCCGAATACCATCATCGGAACACCCCAATGCCCGGCGTTCCGCTGATCGCGTTGGTTCTGCTCGACCGTCGTGCGGTAGC
The DNA here is from genome assembly GCF_019748365.1 of Novosphingobium sp. Taxonomy (GTDB): domain Bacteria; phylum Pseudomonadota; class Alphaproteobacteria; order Sphingomonadales; family Sphingomonadaceae; genus Novosphingobium. Next base: position 31,818 of record NZ_JAIEPN010000037.1, on the reverse strand, counting down.
GATCGACGTCCATGTCGACGGCGTGGCACAGTTCGTCATAATCGAGGCCCGCGCGTTGGGTCGCTTGGCGCAAGTGGTCGCCCTCGTGCCAGTTGTCGACCTCGCCGGACCAGATGATGTGACTGACTTCTCGCAAGAAAGGCAGCCCGCAGCGGCGTTCAGCCGCAGCAACCCCGAGGTGGGTGAGCCGATGAATATGCGGTTGTTCAACGCGATAGTCACCGTCCACCATGCGGACCGGATCGGGCCGAGGCCAGCGGTAGGGCAGGCCGAGAAACGCGGCCTGCCGCGTCGTGTCGCGCAAAAGATAAGGCGTCCAGAGTGGATCACGTGCGTCGAAGAACTCCGGCGTCCTTACCGCCAGGGGATAAACCGGCCGGACATTGCAATCGACATCGTAAGTGCTCTGTATTTCCATGAGTCTCGGCATAATCAAATACGAATATGGCGACCGAAAAGACCAGTATAGATCGTAGCTATGCATTTCCTCACTCCCATACTGCAAGATGCACACGTGTTATTGTAAAATTGACGTCCGCAAGTGCGGTGAATGCATCATCTCCGCTTTGGCGGACCAATTCACTGCCAGCGTACCAGCACGAGCATTGCCCCACCTAAAGAGCCCCGAACCTTCGCGGTGACGTTGCGCCGGTCGCTTTGGAGCCCGTCCGCGAGGGCCAGCTCAGCTGGCGAGCTTCCTGAGGTTCTCCTCGTGCTTGGTCCTGTCGATCCGGTAGGTGGCGATGACCGCGATCATCGTAAGCCATAACGCCAGCACGATCGGAACGTAGTAGGCCCCCATCCGCCAGATCGCTTCGGGACTGACATCCGCCGGTTTGGCGGCCGGCGGAAGGCCTGCGAGCGTCAGGATCGTGGATGCGGCCATCACCCCGATGCCCCGCACGGCCTTGTCGATGAATGTCTCGGCAGCGATGAAGACGCCCTCCGATCGGCGACCTGTCTGCAGTTCGCTGTCCTCGACCAGATCTGCCAGCATGGAGGCGAACAGGATCTGGAAACAGATGATCAACCCGATATCAATGATGTTGGTGGTGGTCACGAACCAGAAAATGAAGGCAGTCCCGTTGGCCGGCAGTACATCTGCGAGGCGCAGGACGATCGGCATCGGTGCGCCGACGAAGGCCACAAGTCCGACAATGATCGCGCCGCGCTTCTTGCCGAACCGGCAGGAAACGCGCGGTGCCAGAACAAGCCCGATTGCTGCGGCAAGGAAAGTGCCGATGAAGATCACTCCGGTCTGCCGCTCGGAGAAACCCCAGAAATAAGTGAGGAAATAGAGCGACATGCCTGCAGCGAGCCCGCCGGCGATGGCCGCCAGCATGGCCGCGATGAACAACGAGACAAATGAACGGTTTGAAAGTGTTGTGATCAGCTCGCCGAAGATGATCCCGATGGTCAATTGCCGTCTAGGCGGAGCGGACTTCAGATAAGGAATACGGGCATGGGTGCCTTTGGCGCTGACGAGGATTGACAGCAGAATGGCCAGCGCCCCGACCAGTCCGTAGACAGGGTAGGCATTTCGGTTGAACCGCCCGTCCGCAATCATCGCGGTCACGAACATCGGGAACAGCACCGTGAACATCCAGACTGATATCGCGTTGCCGCCTACCCAGGCGAGAAAATACCTCAGGCTGTAGAGCGCAGTGCGCTCATGATAGTCCGGCGTGAGTTCGGGAACGAGCGCACTCGCAGGTGTTCGGTAGAAGGTGAGCGCGGTCCGGACGATCACGGACAGCGCTAGCAGGTACCAGAACAGCCATGTCTGGCTGGCGTGCTCGGGCGGCGTCCAGAGGAAGTAGAAGCTCACCGCCAGCGGGATCGCCGAGGCATACAGGAACGGATGCCGCCTGCCCCAGCGCGAACGGAGGTTGTCGGACCAGTAGCCGACGACGGGATCGCTGAGTGCATCGCAAACAAGCGAGATCATCAGAGCGAGGCCAACTAACTGCGCATCGAGCCCGACGACCTGACTGTAGAAGATCAGCAGAAAGAAATCGAACGCCGCCGCGCTCACGCCCGGAGCGATTGCACCGATGCCGAATGCCAGCTTGGTGAGCTTCGAAAGCGGCGGCGGATCGCCGCTTCGCCGGGCCGAACCGGCTGCTCGAAGTTGATCGGACGGGCGTAGAGACCGATGCCTATCGGATTGATTGTACACGGAATCGCTCGCCTCGTCTGCCAGTGGTGCCTGCAAGCCGGATGCGCAAACTTCGATCCTTGCCGCGTAACCGGAGAGTGTGGTATCCCATGTCCTGCATTAATGCACGATATTATATACGAGCTATATGGCGCGATCTACCCACCAAGACACACGAAATGCTCTGCTACAGGCCGCACAGCGCCTCATTGCCGAACGCGGCTTGGCAACGGTTTCGGTCAAGGACATCACCCGCGCTGCCGGTGCGCGCAATCCGAGCGCGGTGCATTACCACTTCGGCAATGTGGAAGAGCTCATCAAGGAGGTCTTCACCCAGCGCTACAGGGCAATCGAGCAAGAGCGTGCACTGCGTCTCGCCAAAGTCGATGAGACGGATCCGGTGCGCCGCCTTGTTGCGCTGATGGCGGCGGCGATTTCTCCCTTCATGGAGTCCAGTCTTGATGAGGAGGGACGGCTCTATGTCAGGTTCTGCCTGCAGTTCTCTTCCGATCCGCGCTTCAACTTGCTCGAGTTGGTCACCCAACACGGCATGCCCAGCCTGATCTCGCTCCGCGCGCAGCTGGTCGCGTGTGTGCCGGATGTTCCCGAGGGCGTCTTGAATGCGCGTCTGCGTCAGGCATTTTCGATTTCTCTGATGCAGGCTGCGGACTATGCCCGACAGTTGGAGGCGGGATTGCCAATCACAGCCGACACTGCAGTCCGCGAAGCCTCCGCGACACTGGCAGGCTACATTGCTGCGAAGGTCGTTTAAGCGCGGCACCCATTCAACCTTGCGATTGGCTGCGTCGTGGTTTCTGTAGCTCGGATCCTGAATTGCAACCGTTGGTTCACCCGCTGCTTTCTTGATGGCTGAACGCTGGCGTCAGCATTTGGCGTGAAACCTGCCGATTGACTCATCGCTATGGAACGACGGCTACGTTCAAGAGTCTGCCCATGCGCCTGTTGATTCGGCCGTGAGGAACCATTTGATGGACGGACACCTCTGACACCCACGAATTTGATTTCATATCAATTGAGTAGACTGCCGACTGGATTCCGCCTCAGCCAGGACATCAAGAGCTTTTGGGCCTTGATCAGCTGTGGAGCCTTAGCTCCTCTAGGTCTCATTGAAGCTGGGAAGCGTAGCCTCTCTGATCCAGTTCGTTGCCCTAGCCCGCAAGAGACCAGGTCACGAGCGGGGATGGAAGCGTGAGTCCGTAAGCGTGTGCCTGCACACACCCAGGTCCGGTAGCGAATGTTGGGAACAGTGTGGGGAAGAAATCTGGCGACCGCTGGTAAGCGATTGATTTACGCCAATCAATTTCCCGAAAATGGATGCCCCGCGAGGATTCGAACCTCGATAGACGGAATCAGAATCCGTAGTCTTGCCGTTAGACGACGGGGCAATGAGCGCGGGCCTTTAAGCGGGGGCTTGGTCCGAGTCAAGGCGACCAAACCCGTTCCGGTGGCGTACTTGCTCCAAAGCCGCAGGAACGCTAGAGTACGTGTCAAGTACCTGCCGGGCATTCCCTTGGCGGGAAAACATAAGCGATTGGTAGACATGGCGGAATTCGATCCGCCGGCGCAGCAGCGCAAGACGCGGCCAGGCAAGCGGCGAGGACGCAAATCGGCGTCCCGCGGCAAGCCCAAGGGGGCCCGTCCCGCCCCCGCAGCGTCGGCCAGCACCCCTGCCGAGCCAGCCGCTCGGCCCGAAGCCAGCCCGGCCATCAGCCACGCCGCCATGGCGATGAGCGCGCCTTCGCCCGTCGTCTCCGCGCCGCCTCCGCCGATGGAAGCGCCCCGCGCGCCCTGGCAGAAAACACCGCCGTTCCACCGCCAGGCCAACGCCGCGATCGATCTTGGCACCAACAACTGCCGCCTGCTCATCGCGCGGCCATCGGGCGATCACTTCATGGTGATCGATGCGTTCAGCCGCGTCGTCCGCCTTGGCGAAGGCCTTGCGCAATCGGGGCGCCTGTCCGAAGCGGCGATGGACCGCGCACTCGGTGCGCTCCACGTCTGTGCCGACAAGCTGCGCAAGCGCAACGTGCACCTCGCCCGCTCGGTCGCGACCGAAGCCTGCCGCCGCGCCACCAACGGCGAGGCCTTCATCGAGCGCGTCCACCGCGAGACGGGCATCCGGCTCAACATCATCACCGCCGAGGAAGAAGCGCGCCTCGCGGTCCTGGGCTGCCATATCCTGCTCGAACCCGGCTGCGGCCCCGCCATGATCTTCGATATCGGCGGCGGCTCGACCGAAATGGTGCTCGTCGATACCAGCGACGCGGTGCCGCGCATTCTCGATTGGCAATCGGTGCCCTGGGGCGTCGTCTCGCTCACCGAAAGCATCGGCCCCATCGAGCTCACAGCCGAGGCCCGCGCCGCCGCCTATCACGACATGCGCACGCGCATCACCGATGGCTTCGCCCGCTTTTCCGAGCGGGTCACCCCGGCGCGCGCGGCGGCAGCGGCGGAAGGCGGCCTGCGCCTGCTTGGCACCAGCGGCACCGTCACCACGCTCGCCAGCCTCCACCTCGGCTTGCCGCAATATGATCGCAGCGCGGTCGACGGGCTGATCGTGCCTACGGCCTCGATGCGCGAGATCAGCCAGCGCCTTGCCCATATCTCGCCGGCCGAGCGCATCGCGGTCCCTTGCATCGGGCGCGAGCGCGCCGATCTTGTGGTTGCGGGCTGCGCCATTCTTGAATCGATCTTCGATATCTGGCCCGCCGAACGGCTCGGCATTGCCGATCGCGGCATTCGCGAGGGCATCCTGCGAAGCCTGATGGCGGCGGGCGGCCTCGGCGACCGGCGGGCGGCGGAATCCGCGCAGGCGTTCAGAGGCCCAAATGCAGGCAACGCATCGTGAGCCGCAGCGGCCGCGACCCGGGCACACGGGTTAAATCGGCGCGGGGCCGCACGGCCTCGTCCAACCGCTGGCTCGCGCGCCAGCTCAACGACCCTTACGTCAAACAGGCCAAGGCCGAAGGCTGGCGCAGCCGCGCCGCGTTCAAGCTGATCGAACTCGATACGCGCTTCGGCCTGCTCAGGGGCGCGCGCCGCGTCGTCGATCTCGGCATCGCGCCGGGCGGCTGGGCGCAAGTCGTGCGCAAGCAGGCCCCGCAGGCCGAAGTCGTTGGCATCGACCTCCTGCCGGTCGAGCCGATCGAGGGCGTCACGATCTTCCAGATGGACTTCATGGCCGATGAAGCCCCCGCCGCGCTGACCGGCGCTTTGGGCGGCGCGCCCGATCTCGTCATCTCCGACATGGCCGCCAACACCGTGGGCCACAAGGCGACCGACCATCTGCGCACGATGGGCCTTGTCGAAACCGCGGTCGATTTCGCAGTCCAGACGCTCGCCCCCGGCGGCGCGTTCGTCGCCAAGGTCTTTGCCGGGGGGACGGACGGCGAACTGCTCACCATCCTCAAGCGCAACTTCAAGACGGTGAAGCACGCCAAGCCGCCCGCGAGCCGCAAGGATTCGTCCGAGTGGTACGTGATCGCGCAAGGGTTCAAGGGGCGTGAGGAAGCCTGAAAGCCCTCGATACACGCGCCCCTGACCAATAATCACCTCGTCATCCCCGCGAAGGCGGGGGTCCAGAGCCAAGAACGCTCCGCTGTCGCTGGCCGCGCCCTGGATTCCCGCCTGCGCGGGAATGACGAAGAGATTTGTGGCGGCAGCAGGATCATGGCGCTCCCAGTGCGACAAGAGCAGAACATTTCCACAGGCAGGGTTTTGCGCGAATCGGTCTCCCGGCCCTAACGGAGCCAAACTTTTTGACCGGAGACCCTACCCCATGGCCGATTCCGCCGACGACCGCCTGCGCCTCCTGATCGAGCGCATCGAACGCCTCGAGGAAGAAAAGAAGGGCATCGGCGACGATATCAAGGACGTCTACGCCGAGGCCAAGGCGGTCGGCTACGATCCCAAGATCATGCGCCAGATCGTCCGCCTCAGGAAGCTGAAGCCCGATGATCGCCGCGAAATGGAAATGATTCTCGATACCTACAAGAACGCGCTCGGCATCGAGTAAGCGTACTGGACGCAAGGCGCGGGGGCGCTAGTCTGCGACGAACTGTTGCAGTCGGAGTCACCTCAATGCGCCTTGTCCGCTCTGCCCTGCTGGCCGCACTGGTCGCCTTCGCCGCGCCTGTTGCGGCAGCAGAACCCGCCGACAAGCTGCAGCCCAAGGTTGTCTACCTGCACGCGGGGCGCCTGCTCGACGTGCCGGGCAAGCCGCCGCGCGGGGCTTCCACCGTGGTGATCACCGATGGCGTGGTCACCAGCGTGAGCGATGGGACGCTCGCCGCACCTGCAGGGGCCGCCACGATCGAGCTCGGCGATGCCTTCGTGCTCCCCGGCCTCACCGACATGCACGTCCACCTGTTCAGCGACGGAGATCCGCTGCGCGCGCGGCTGGAAGCTTCGACGCGGGACCGCGAAGATGCGGCCTATCTCGCCGCGCTCCATGCCCGGCAGACGCTGGAGGCCGGCTTCACCACCGTCCGCGATCTCAGCGCCCCGCCGCGCGGCATCCGCGCCCTGCGCGATGCGATCGATGCGGGCGCAGTGCCCGGGCCAACCATCATCAACGCCGGCAAGATGATCTCGGTCTCCGGCGGGCACGGCGATCGCGGTGGGCTGAGCGAGGAGGGCTACGAGGCCTTCGCGCCGCATGATTACAACAACTTGTGCAACGGGGCCGACGATTGCCGCCGCGCGGTGCGCGAACAGATCCGGCTCGGCGCACTGGTCATCAAATTCGCCGCGACCGGAGGCGTCCTTTCGAACGTCGCGGGAGGGATCGGCCAGCAGATGACGAGCGAGGAGATGAAAGCGCTGATCGAGACGGCGCACGCCTTCGGCCGCAAGGTCGCCGCGCACAGCCATGCCGCTGCCGGCACGATGGCTGCCGTCAATGCCGGGGTCGATACGATCGATCACGGCACGTTCCTCTATGAACCGACCGTCAAGGCGATGATCGATCACGGCACTTGGCTGGTGCCGACCATGCTCGCCAGCGATGCGGCCCTGGGGCAGGCGCGCGCGGGCAAACTGCCGCCAGCCAGCGCGGCCAAGGCGGAAGAAACGGCGGGGGCCGCGCGCAAGTCGCACGAACTCGCGATCAGGATGGGCGTGAAGATCGCGTTCGGCACCGATACCGGCGTTTCGAAGCACGGCGACAACGCCCGCGAATTCGCGCTGATGGTCCGCGCCGGGATGACGCCCGCTGCCGCCATTGCCGCAGCCACGGTGAACGCCGCCGAAGCGCTCGGCCGCACCGACAGCGTCGGCCGCATCGCACCGGGCATGCCGGCCGATATCATCGCGGTCCACGGCGATCCGCTCACCGATGTCACCCGCCTCGAACACGTCGATTTCGTGATGAAGCGGGGCGCGGTGATCAAGCAGGTGCCCTGATCCCATGGCCGAGGCGCTGACAATCCGCGACGCGAGGCCAGAAGATGCGCAAGCCTGCGCCGCGATCTACCGTCCCCATGTCGAAGGCAGCTGGGTCAGCTTCGAGCTGGAAGCGCCAGACGCCGAGGAGATGGCCCGCCGCATCGCGGACTACGGCAAGAGCCACGCCTGGCTCGTGGCGGAGCGCGATGGCGCGATCGCCGGCTATGCCTATGGCAGCCCGCACCGCACCCGCGCGGCCTATGCCTCATCCTGTGATGTCGCGATCTACGTCAGCGCCGCCTTCCCGCGCGCCGGCGTCGGCCGCGCGCTCTATGGCGAACTGCTGCCAAGGCTGAAGGCCAAGGGCTTCCACGCCGCCTTCGCCGGGATCGCCCAGCCCAACCCCGCCAGCATCGCGCTGCACGAGGCCTGCGGCTTCACCCCCGTCGGCGTCTACCGCGAAGTCGGATGGAAAATGGGCGCATGGCGCGATGTCGGCTGGTGGCAGCGCGTGCTTTAGAGTTCGCTGACTTTTATCGTCACCCCGTGCTTGACACGGGGTTGGGCTTTTCTTCTGGCGCGGCGTCAGAACCGCAAAGCCAAGGCCCGGATCAAGTCCGGGCCGACGATCCCATCTGATACCAACACGGTCTAGACACCCAGCAGCGCAAGGCTGACGGAGATTCCATTGGCCGCCGCATGGATCAGCATCGCCCCGAAGATCCCCACCCGCATCCGCGTATAGCTCAGCGTCATCCCCGCCCAGAGCTGCGGCAGCACCATCGGCAGCAGCGCCCACGAGAAGCTGGGATAGTTGCTGAGGTGCGAGAGGCTGAACACCACGATCGAGAGCCACACCAGCACCGGAAACGCCCGCTCGAACCCCGGCACCACGCCCCGCCCGCGCAGCCACCACCAGCCCGCCGGCGCCACCAGCCCCATGGCGAGCACGGCAAAGCTCGCCGGCACTTCGTAAACATGGAAGTTCACCATCGCGAGGAACCCGGCGGCCGCGAACCCGCAGCCGACCAGCCACACCGCGCGCACCCGCCCGGTCAGCCATCCGCGAAACGCCAGCTCCTCCGCCACCGGCGCCAGCACCACCACAAAGGGCACCAGCATCGCTTTCGAGACCTGATCGAACGCTTCGGGCGAAGGCAGCGCAAACGCCTTCTGCCAAAACCCCAGCAGCGGCAGCAGCACGATGAGCAGCACGCCAAGGTGCAGCCCCAGCATGGTCCGCAGGAAGCGCCAGGCGCCGGGCGCGCGCAATCCGCTGGGCGTGAACAGCCAGGGCCGGGCCAGCCAGGCGGTGAATTCTTCGATCAAGGCTCTCATCCCGCCCCTGATGCCGCATCGCGGGTTAAAAGCGCGTGTGCGCTCCCGATTGCCGCACACCCGCGTCTCGGCTAGGGGAACCGCCAAAGTCTCACCAGAAAGCTACAAGCAGCAGACCATGGCAGGCCATTCCAAATTCAAGAACATCATGCACCGCAAGGGCGCGCAGGACAAAAAGCGCTCGGCGATGTTTTCGAAGCTCTCCCGCGAAATCACCGTCGCGGCCAAGATGGGCATGCCCGATCCGGACATGAACCCGCGCCTGCGCGCCGCCGTCAACGCGGCCAAGGCGCAGTCCATGCCCAAGGACAACATCGCCCGCGCGATCGACAAGGCCTCGAAGGGCGAAGGCGATAACTACGAGGAAGTGCGCTACGAGGGCTATGGCCCGGGCGGCGTCGCCATCATCGTCGAGGCCCTCACCGACAACCGCAACCGCACCGCCACCAACGTGCGCACCGCCTTTGCCAAGAACGGCGGCAACCTCGGCGCCTCGGGCGCGGTGAGCCACGGGTTCGAGCGGCTCGGCCTGATCGAGTATCCGGGCAAGGTCGGCGATGAGGAAAAGGTCCTCGAAGCTGCCATCGAGGCGGGCGCCGAGGATGTCGAGAGCGACATGGGCGACGGCGACGAGAACCCCGGCAGCCACCAGATCTGGGTCGCCATCGAACAGCTCCACCCCGTCGCGCGCGAACTCGAAAAGGTGCTGGGCGAGGCCGAGGGCGTCAAGCTCGCGTGGAAGCCCAATCTGACAACCACCGTCGATGCCGAGACCGCCGCGACCCTGCTCAAGCTGATCGACGTGCTCGAAGACGACGACGACGTCCAGACCGTCTGGGGCAACTACGAGATCCCCGACGACGTGATGGAAAAGCTGGGTTGATGTATTCCTCCCCGAAACGGGGAGGGGGACCATCCGCAGGATGGTGGAGGGGCACGCGCGGGATCAGCACAGGCACCCTCGCCATGCTCACCGCCACATGATCATCCTCGGCATCGATCCCGGCCTCACCTGCACCGGCTGGGGCATTGTCGCCAAGGCTGGCAGCCGCCTCAGCCATGTCGCCAACGGCCAGATCCGCACCGATGCCAAGGCCGCCATGGCCGAGCGGCTGGTCGAACTCGACGCGGGCCTCGCGGCGGTGATCGCCGAGCACCACCCCGATACCGGCGCGGTCGAGGAAGTCTTCGTCAACATGAACCCGCAGTCCACGCTCAAGCTCGGGCAGGCGCGCGGGGTGGCCATGCTGGCGGTGGCGCGCGCGGGCCTGTCCGTCGCCGAATACCCCACCAAGGTCATCAAGAAGGCGCTCGTCGGCACGGGCGGCGCGGAAAAGGCGCAAGTGCAGGCCATGCTCAAGGTGCTGCTCCCCGGCGTGGTGCTGGCCGGTTCCGATGCGGCGGACGCCCTCGCCGTCGCGATCACCCACGCCAACATGATCGGCAGCCACCGCTAGATTTCCCTCCTCCCGCTTGCGGGAGGGCGCTTAACATTCTCCCCTCCCGCTTGCGGGAGGGGCTGGGGGTGGGCCCGCGCAGGCTTGCCGCCTCGCCATGACCCTGCCATAGAACAAACCATGATCGCAAAGCTCACCGGCCTGCTCGATGATTTCGGACCCGACTGGGCCATCATCGACGTGAACGGCGTCGGCTATCTCGTCCACTGCTCGGCCAAGACCCTCACCCAGCTCGGCATTCGCGGCGACAAGGTGGTGGTCCACACCGAACTGCAGGTCTCGGAAAACGACCAGCGCCTGATCGGCTTCGCGAGCGCCGGTGAACGCGGCTGGTTCCGTCTGCTGACGGCGGTGCAGGGCGTCGGCAGCAAGGTCGCGCTCGCGATCCTCTCCGCCCTCTCCGCCGAAGAACTCCAGCGCGCCTGCGCCAGCGGAGACGCCGCGATGGTCGCCCGCGCGCAAGGCGTCGGCCCCAAGCTCGCGAGCCGCATCGTCAACGAACTCAAGGACAAGGCCGGCGGCCTCGGCCCCATCCCAGCCGGCCCCGGCGGCGCCCCTCTCGAAACCCTCGCCGCCGCACCTGCAGGCTCTGCCAGCGCCGATGCGATCTCCGCCCTGCAAAACCTCGGCTTCAAGCCCGCCACCGCCAGCATGGCCGTGGCCGCCGCCGTCAAGGAACTGGGCGATGATGCACCCCTCAATGATCTCGTGCGCGTGGCGCTGAAGCGGGCGACGGGCTGACGTTAATGATCCGTCGCCATCTCACCGCGCTGGCATGCCTTGGCCTGATGCTGTTTCTTGCAGGTGTGCTGGTCGGACTGTGGGTGTGGGATTGGAAGGAAGTTGACCGCTGCCTCGATCAAGGTGGACGCTGGGACAACAAGATCGATGTTTGCGTTCTGAAATGACCGGCAGCTCATTCCCTTTCCAAGCAGCAGTCCTTGCCGAGTCCACTTGCCGCCCCCTGCATGTTGGAGGATAATCACAGGATGACCGACCTCAGCTTTTCCCTCCCGACCTCGCTGCAAAGCAAACTCGACCAGCGCATCGCAGACGGCGGCTATCTGGATGCTGCCGAGTACCTCCGCGACCTGATCCGGCGTGATCTGGCCGAGGCGGATGAAGATGCAGCATGGGTCCGGGCGCGACTGGCGGAGGGTGAGGCTTCGGGATACCTTGAAGCCGATCCGCGTGACGTACTCAGGGAGATCATGGCGAAACTGCCTGATGCATGAACTGCGGATTTCACGGCAGGCCCAGACCGACCTTGAGGACATACAGTTGCGCGGCCTGATCGAATTCGGAGCATCCGCCACACGCGCCTTCATGGCGGGCTTCGACGATATCTTTGCGCGGCTCAAGATGTACCCGCTCCATGGCAGAGCGCGCCCGGAATATGGCCGCAATGTCCGCAGTTGCCTGCACGCGCCTTACCTTGTGTTCTATCTCTATAGGGCCGATGTGGTTTCCATCCAGCGCATCCTCCATGCCTCAAGGCGGACCGTGTCGCTCGGTGAGGAAGCACCATGACCGACAACCCCATCCTCACCCCCCGCCGCCAGGCCGACGACGCCGACGCCGCGCTGCGGCCGAAGTCGCTCGCCGAATTCGTCGGGCAGGAAGCCGCGCGCGAGAACCTTTCCGTGTTCATCGAAAGCGCGCGCCAGCGCAGCGAGGCGATGGATCATGTGCTGTTCTATGGCCCGCCCGGCCTCGGCAAGACCACGCTCGCCGCGATCATCGCGCGCGAGATGGGGGTCAATTTCCGCGCCACCTCCGGCCCCGTCATCGCCAAGGCCGGCGATCTCGCCGCGCTGCTCACCAATCTGGAGAGCGGCGACGTCCTCTTCATCGACGAGATTCACCGCCTCAATCCGGTCGTCGAGGAAGTGCTCTATCCGGCGATGGAGGACCGCGCGCTCGATCTCATCATCGGCGAAGGGCCCTCGGCGCGCTCGGTGCGGATCGACCTGCCCGCCTTCACCCTGATCGGCGCGACCACGCGCGCGGGCCTCCTTGCCACCCCTTTGCGCGACCGGTTCGGCATTCCGGTACGGCTCCAGTTCTACACTGTGGAAGAGCTTGAACGCGTCGTCACGCGCGGGGCCCACTTGCTTGGCATCGGGATCGATGGGGGCGGCGCCAGCGAGATCGCGCGCCGTTCGCGCGGCACCCCGCGCGTCGCCGGGCGGCTGCTGCGGCGCGTGCGCGATTTTGCGCAAGTCGCTGGCGCGGCAGTGATTTCCCGCGAAGTGGCGGACCGCGCCCTCACCCGGCTCGAAGTCGATTCGCTGGGGCTCGATCTGCAGGACCGGCGCTACCTCGGCATGATTGCGGATATCTACAAGGGCGGCCCAGTCGGCGTGGAAACGCTGGCGGCCGGCCTGTCCGAACCGCGCGACACGATCGAGGATGTGATCGAGCCCTACCTCATCCAGCTCGGCCTCGTCGCGCGCACCGCGCGCGGGCGCTGCCTCAACGATCGCGGGTGGCGCCATCTGGGACTCACCCCACCCTCTGCCGACCTCCCTGGCCTCTTCGCCAGCGACGAGGGCTAGTGGTAAACGCGGATTGCGTAACGGTCGGGGGCAATTCGGTTCCAGTTTGGCACAGACTTGTCCGGAAGCCCCGAAATGACCCAATTCGGGGCCCCGTGAGGGCGTGAAACCCGGTTAACGGCATTGCCGCCGCGTGTCTGATCTGCGTTGTTCGATCTGTCAGGAGAGGGTTTGTCCACCATTGCGCGGATAAGGCCTTTCCCAAAGGAACAGAGAGCAACGATCATGTCGGTTCGGATGGCATTGGCAAAACTGGCGGCCTGCGCAGCAGGCGGTGCCGTGCTGGGCGGCGGTGCCGTGCACGTTTCGGAGGCACCTTCGGCGTCCGAAATCCATCACGTGAAGCCGATCAAGGTCAAGCAGGTGAAGCGGCACTATGCCGTGGTCAAGCACCGGCCGGTCCACCGCATGCGCCGCGTGGTGAAGACCACCGTCACCAAGTCCTGCGCGATGCCGCAGCAGCAGATGGCCTTTGCCCCCGTGCCCTACATGCCACCCATGCCCCCTCAGGCGGCGGGTGGTGGCGGCGGGGCCGTGCCGGTGGTGATCGGCGGCGGCGGCGGGATCGGCGGCTTCGGCGGCGGGTTCTTCGGCGGCTTCTTCGGCGGCAGCAGCGGCGGTGGAAGCGTGGTCGTTTCCTCGACCAGCACCGGCTCCACCTCGACTTCGGGCGGCTCCACCTCGACCGGCGGCAGCTCGACCTCGGGCGGCTCGAGCTCGACGTCCGGCGGCTCGACCTCCACCTCGAGCGGCAACATCTCGACCTCGACGTCCAGCGGCAACGTCTCGACCAGCTCGGGCGCGGTGACGAGCAGCACCTCCACCTCGTCGGGCAACGTCAGCACCTCCTCGGGCAACGTCTCGACGAGCTCGGGTAATGTCAGCACATCCTCGGGCAACGTTTCCACCAGCTCGTCGACCTCGACCAGTTCGGGCAACGTGACGAGCAGCTCGTCGACCTCGTCGTCGACCTCATCCTCCACCTCGTCGTCGTCCTCGACCTCGGGCGGCTCGACCTCGACGTCCTCGTCGACGTCCGGCTCGTCGTCGACCTCGAGCAGCACCAGCAGTTCGACGTCGTCCTCGTCCAACGGCAGCACCAGCACCTCGACCTCGTCGTCGAACGGCGGCACGCCGGTGCCGGAACCCTCGATGGTCCTGCTGTTCGGCGCCGCTGCGGCTGGTCTGGTGGCCCGCCGCCGCCAGGGCCTCAAGGCGAAGGGCACCACTGCCGCCTGAGCAGCGTATTCCGGCTTCCGCGGGCCGTCACCGACGAAGCAAACGCGGGCAAAAGGAAAGGGCGGCTCCTGGGGGGGAGTCGCCCTTTCTGATTCCGGCCAGTGTGCCGAAGCGCCTGCCGGCAGCCCTCAGGCCGCCAGGTTGCGCAGCACGTAGTGCAGGATGCCACCGTTGAGGTAGTATTCCAGCTCGTTGGCGGTATCGATGCGGCACAGCGCGGTGAAGGTGAAGCTGGAGCCGTCGGCACGCGTCACTTCGACTTCCACGTCCTGACGCGGCTTAAGCCCGGCCACGCCGCGGATGGTGAAGCTGTCGTCGCCGGTCAGCCCCAGCGTCTCGCGGCTCTCGCCCTGCTTGAACTGCAGCGGCAGCACGCCCATGCCGACGAGGTTCGAGCGGTGGATGCGCTCGAAGCTCTCGACGATCACCGCGCGCACGCCGAGCAGGTTGGTGCCCTTGGCCGCCCAGTCGCGGCTGGAACCGGTGCCGTATTCCTTGCCCGCGATGACGACCAGCGGCGTGCCATCGGCCTTGTGCTGCATCGCCACGTCGTAGATCGCGCCGACCTCGCTGCCATAGCGGCTCATGCCGCCTTCGATGCCGGGCACCATCTCGTTCTTGATGCGGATGTTGGCAAAGGTGCCGCGCATCATCACTTCGTGGTGGCCGCGGCGCGCACCATAGGAGTTGAAGTCCGCCTTGGCGACCTGGTGCTCCATCAGCCACTTGCCCGCCGGGCTGTCGGCCTTGATCGAACCGGCCGGCGAGATGTGGTCGGTCGTGATCGAATCGCCGAGGATCGCCAGCGGCTTCGCCTCGATGATGTCGCTCACCGGCGCCGGGGTCATCGTCATGCCCTCGAAGTAGGGCGGGTTCGCCACATACGTGCTGCCCGCGCGCCAGCTGTAGGTTTCCGAGCCGGTGACGTTGATCGCCTGCCAGTGCACGTCGCCCTTGTAGACGTCGGCGTAGCGCGCCTGGAACATCGCGCGGTCCATGCAGCCGGTCATCGTCGCATAGACTTCGGCGTTGGTCGGCCAGATATCCTTGAGGTAGACGTCCACGCCGTCCTTGCTCTGGCCGATGGGCGTGGAAACGAAGTCCTCGATCACCGTGCCCTTGAGCGCGTAGGCAACCACCAGCGGCGGGCTGGCGAGGAAGTTGGCGCGCACGTCCGGCGAAACGCGGCCCTCGAAGTTGCGGTTGCCCGAGATCACCGCCGCAGCGACGAGGCCGTTGTCGTTGATCGCCTTGCTGATCGGTTCGGCGAGCGGCCCCGAGTTGCCGATGCAGGTGGTGCAGCCATAGCCGACGAGGTTGAAGCCGACCGCGTCGAGGTGCTCCTGCAGCCCGGCCTTGACAAGGTAGTCGGTCACCACCTGCGAGCCCGGCGCCAGCGAGGTCTTCACCCAGGGCTTGGGCTTGAGGCCCAGCTCGTTGGCCTTCTTCGCAACGAGCCCCGCCGCCACCAGCACGCCCGGGTTCGAGGTGTTGGTGCAGCTGGTGATTGCCGCGATGGTCACGTCGCCGTCGCCGATGTCGAAGTCCTTGCCCTCGACCGGAACGCGCTGCTGCGCCTTCTTGTAGGTGTTCACCATGTCGGCGTTGAACACGTCATCGACGTCTTCCAGCGAGACGCGGTCCTGCGGGCGCTTCGGACCGGCAAGGCTGGGCACCACGGTGCCAAGGTCCAGCTCCAGCGTCGAAGTGAAGATCGGCTCGACCGAAGGATCGATCCAGAAGCCCTGCGCCTTGGCATAGGCTTCGGTCAGCGCGATCTGGTCCTCGTCGCGGCCGGTCAGGCGCATGTAGTCGAGCGTCTTGTCGTCGATGCCGAAGAAGCCGCAAGTCGCGCCATATTCGGGCGCCATGTTGGCGAGCGTCGCGCGGTCCGCCAGCGTGAGCGAGGCAAGGCCGGGGCCGTAGTACTCGACAAAGCGGCCGACCACGCCGTGCTTGCGCAGCATGTTGGTGCAGGTCAGCACGAGGTCGGTCGCGGTCACGCCTTCCTTCAATTCGCCGGTGAACTTGAAGCCGACCACTTCCGGGATCAGCATCGAGACCGGCTGGCCGAGCATCGCTGCCTCGGCCTCGATCCCGCCGACGCCCCAGCCCAGCACGCCGAGGCCGTTGATCATCGTGGTGTGGCTGTCGGTGCCGACGCAGGTGTCCGGATAGGCCACGGTCGTGCCGTCCGGCCCTTCGCTTGTCCACACCGCCTGCGCGATATGCTCGAGGTTGACCTGGTGGCAGATGCCCGTGCCCGGAGGCACCGCCTTGAAGTTCGCAAGGCTCTTGGAGCCCCACTTGAGGAAGTCATAGCGCTCGCCGTTGCGGTAGTACTCGATCTCGACGTTCTGCTCGAAGGCCTTGGGGTGGCCGAACTCGTCGACCATGACCGAGTGGTCGATCACGAGGTGGACGGGCACCTGCGGGTTGATCTTGCTGGTATCGCCGCCCAGCTTGGCAATCGCATCGCGCATCGCGGCGAGGTCGACCACGCACGGCACGCCGGTGAAATCCTGCAGAAGCACGCGCGCCGGGCGGTACTGGATCTCGCGGCTGCTGGAGGGGTCCTTCTGCCAGTCGACCAGCGCCTTGATGTCATCGGTCGAAACGGTGAAGCCGCCGTCCTCGAAGCGGAGCAGGTTTTCGAGCAGGACTTTCATCGAGAAGGGCAGGCGCGAAACATCGCCATAAGCCGCGGCGGCCTTGCCGAGCGCGTAGTAGGCATAGTCCTTGCCACCGACGGTGAGCGTGCTGCGCGCGCCGAGCGTGTCCTGTCCGACCTGGGTCATGGCGATGCGTAATCCCTTCAAGTTGATACCGTTTGCCGCGCCGGGGCCGCCCCCGCGACTGCATGCCCGATGCGCCGAGACAGCCTTTGCGTCAAGGCTTGCGCGGCGCATGAAATGCATAGGACGCTGGATGCCATACGTCCCGGCGCGGCCAAACGTTACACACCAATCGTCAGGCTCGCTCGGCGGCCGCTTCCGGCGCGGATTTGCGCTGCAGGGCAATCAGGCACCCCGCCACGATCAGCACCACGCCCGCCAGCGTGCGCCATGTCAGCGGCTCGGCAAACACCACCCAGCCGACCAGCGCGGCCCAGATGAACGCTGTGTATTCCAGCGGCACCAGCACTTGCGCCTCGGCCCGCGCATAGGCCCAGCCGAGCAGCATCAGCGACGCGGTCGACAGCACGGCGGAGGCCGCCAGCACCGCCCAGATCTCCGCGGGCGGCACGGGCGCGAACCACCAGGCGCCGATCCCCAGCAGGCAGAAGATGAAGAACGTCTGGAAGAACGAGATCTCCTCCGGCCCGGCCAGCTGCGATTGCCGCCGCTGCAGCACGAGGTTCCACGCATAGAGCACGGCGGAAATCAGGATCGCGATCAGCCCATGCACGCTCTCGCTATTGTAGTTCCCCCCGAACTTGCCCGCGGCGATCAGGCCCACGCCGGAAAGCGCCAGTACCGATCCCGCCACCGCCCGCCGCGAAAGCTCTTCGCCCAGCCAGACTGCGGCGAGAAAGAGCGCCAGCAGCGGCGCGATGAACGAAAGCGCCATCGCCTCGGCCACCGGCGTGCGCGCAAGGCCGTAGAAGAACAGCGTGGCCATCACCCCCGAAACGCCCGCGCGCAGCACATGCAGCCGCATCGCCTCGCGCCCCGGCAGGCTGCGGCTCCCGTCCTTGTTGCCGCGCGCCAGCCACACCGGCAGCATGATCAGCGAACCGACCAGATTGCGCCAGAACAGCGCGGCATAGGCCCCCACCGCCAGCGCGGCGATCTTCATGAACCCGTCCATCACGCCAAAGCACAGCAGCCCGGTCATCGCGGAGAGGATCGGCAGCAGGGGGACAGCGCGCTTCATCGCCCGCCCATAGCGACCCGGCTGGCGAAGCGCAAAGGCAAGGCCCGTCGCACGAACCGGATTACCCTCCTGATTCAGCAATCAGTCAGCCGGTTTGCTTGATTGGAACATCAGCTTGGGGCAGGAATTATCGCATGGCCGGGCGCCCAGACAGGGAAAGACATCGACGAATGCATATGATCCATCGGACCAGTCTCAGCGGCATGCTCTGCACGGCGGCGATCGGCTGGGCCCTGCTGGCCGCCCCTGCTGCTGCCCGGCAGGGACCGGTCGATCTGACCGCTGCGGCTCAGCCAGCCAAGCCCGCACCCAGCGTCAATGCGCCCAAACCCGCCCCGAGCCCGAGCGCCACGCCCCCTGCTCCCGTCCCGTCTGCCCAGACGACAACGGCTCCGGCCGACGCGGCCACGACAGCCGCCGAGCCGGTGTTTCAGCCCGCACCGCCCCCGCTGGCGCACTGGACGATTCCCGATGCGCAGGCCCTCCTCGCCGCGATCAAGGGCGTCCGCACCGAAGGCCTGACCCCTGCCGACTATGAACCGGCGAATCTCGCCGCCGCCATCGCCAAGGGGGAAGGCGATGATCTCGATGCGCTGGCCAGCCGCCTCTTCGTCTGGCTAGCGGAAGACCTGCGCGATGGCCGCACGCCGATGCCCGCGCGCATCCAGTGGTTCGCGATCGATCCCGATCAGGACCTCCATCCCAATTCGCAGCTCCTCGCACAGGCGACCGAGACGCACGACATTCCCGGCGTGCTCGCCTCGCTCAATCCCACGCATCCCGATTACGCGCTGCTCAAGGACATGCTGGCCAAGGCCAAGGACCCGCGCCAGATCGCGATGATCAAGGCCAACATGGATCGCTGGCGCTGGCTGGCGCGCGACATGGGGCTGCAGTACCTCATCATCAACGTGCCCGAGCAGGAGCTCCGGCTCACGGTGAACAACAGGATCATCCGCACCTACCGCGCGATCGTCGGCAAGCCGGGCAAGACCGCCACGCCGCAGCTCGCCGAGCAGGTCAAGAACGTGGTGTTCAACCCCACGTGGACGGTGCCGCAGTCCATCGTCGTCGGCGAAGGCCTCGGCGCGCGCCTGATCAAGAATCCCCGTCAGGCCGCGCGCGAAGGCTATGTCGCAACCAAGGCCGCAGATGGCACGATCACCGTGGTGCAGCAGCCGGGCGACAACAACTCGCTCGGCCGCGTGAAACTCGACATGCCCAACGAGCATGCGATCTACATCCACGATACGCCCAACCGGAACTTGTTCGCGCTCCCCGCCCGTGCGCTCAGCCACGGCTGCATCCGCGCCGAACGCGCGACCGAACTCGCGATGACGATGGCGATCCTCGGCGCCGACCTGCCGCCCGAAACCGCGGTCGAATACAATCTCTCGGGCAAGTACACCAAGGTGCCGATGACCAAGCCCTGGGCGGTCTACATCACCTACTTCACCGTCGCCCGCGACGTGACCGGCCTGATGCGCAGCTTCCCGGACATCTACCAGCGCGATGCGCCGGTGATCGCCAGCTTCTCAAAGCCGCGCGAACTCCACACCGACCAGCGCAAGAGCACCGAGGCGATCATCAAGCTGGATAATCCGCTGTAATCGCCCTCGTTCGCCCCAAAACTTCGTCACCCGCCTCCCCCTTCGTCATCCCCGCGCAGGCGGGGATCCAGGGCGGGCAAGCGCCGCGCTATCCGGCTCTGGATTCCCGCCTTCGCGGGAATGACGAGGGTGTTTGGAAGGAGGGCCGACCTGCGGGCCGGCCGCAGCGGAAAGGGCGCTAAACCTCAATAAATCCCCAACCGGTCCGCATAGAGCAGCCGCCCGCCGCTCAGATGCCACAGCGCCTCGTTGAAATCGGCCTCGCTCATCGCGAAGCAGCCGTCGCTGCGCCCGAGCTTGCCCCACTTCTCCAGCATGTCGGGGTTGGCATACCACGCCGGGTGCATCACGATCGCGCGGTCCAGCGTGTTGCTGTTTTCCGGGTCGATCCCGCCGAGCCGGATCGAGGTGCCGTACTTGCCCTTGTACCACTCGTAGGTGATGAACGCCCCGCGCGAGGTGGCGAGGCTGCCGACATCGTTGGAAAAGGTCTTGAGGAACCCGTCATGCTCCGGGTCCGAACCCTTGCCGTGCGCCACGAGGAACGAGCGCACTTCGCCCTTCTCCAGATCGGCGAAATGCAGCCGCGGCATGGCAGAAGGCAGCGCGAAATCGGCGACCCCCACGATATCGGTCCGCCACAGCACCGAGCGGACGCGCTCCATCTGCTCCTTGGCGACAGCCAGAATGCGGCGCTTCTGTTCGGGCACGCTGTAGGGCTGCGCAAACACGCGGCCCGGCGCCGCTGCAGCAACAACCGTTGCCGCAGCGCCCGCTAGGAGCCCGCGCCTGTTCACCAGTCCCGTCATACTGCTCTATATACGGCGAATTACGCCGATTTTCCACCGCCTGCGCCGAGCCGCGCCAGATCCGCGCCGTCCACCCGCATCACCGTCCACGCGTCCATCAGCCGCGCGCCGAGCTTCTTGTAGAAGCCGATCGCCGGTTCATTCCAGTCGAGCACCGACCATTCGAGCCGCGCACAATCGCGCTCCACCGCGATGGCCGCCAGCCGCGAGAGCAGCGCCTTGCCCAGCCCGCTGCCGCGCGCCTCGGGCCGCACGAAGAGGTCCTCCAGATAGACCCCCGGCTTGCCCTCGAAGGTCGAGAAATTGTGGAAGAACAAGGCGAAACCCTGCGCTGTGCCATCGACCTCGCCGATGATCACCTCGGCATAAGGACGCTCTCCGAAGAGCTTCGTGCCCAGTACGGCTTCGTCGAAGCGCACTTCATCCGCCAGCTTCTCGTATTCGGCGAGGCCGCGGATGAGGTCGGCTATGAGGGGCAGATCGCCGGGCGCGGCGGAGCGGATGGAGATCGTCATGGAAGGGGCCCTTAGCCCGCTATGATCAGCCGGTCACCCTGCAAGGTCACGCTGCCCAGCCGCCGCAGCGCCGATTGGCCGAGGAGGCTCACCGGCAGATCGGGCACCACAACCGCCTCCACCCCCGTCAGGTCACGCCCACCGATCGTCAACCGGTCGATCTCCACCGGCGCGGCCATGCCGGTGCCGGAGGCCGTCTGCAGCATCGGGCGATATTCGGAGGGATCGGGCCGCAGCCCCAGCCGCTCGGCATCGTCCTCGGTCAGCGCCACCACATCGGCACCGGTATCGACAAGAAAGCGCACCGATTCGCCGCCGACATCGACGTTGAGGTGAAACTGCCCCTGCCTGTCGCGCGCGATCTCGACCGTTTCGGCCTGCACTGCGCCGCGCGTCGCAGCCGGTGCGTCCTTGCTCCACGGTGAGGGTTTGGATGCCTTGGCAGGCCGCTCCGAAACGGCCGAATCAACCTTCAGCCCCGGCGCCAGCAGCGCGCTGCTGAAGACAACAAGGCCGGCGATGACAATGAAGCGGGTCATGACGGGCGGATTGTGCCCGCGAAGAGGTTAGGAAATTGCCAAGACCGGTGGAGCAGCATCGACCGGCTATTGCCGAAACAGCGCCATCAAGTCGCGCCGGGCATCAACAACCCGGACGATGCGCACGATCCGGGCATCATCATCAACAGTGTAGAAAGCCAGAAATGGCACCCGCAGAATGGCCCGTATGCCGGGACGGATATCGTCACGCGCAGGGCCCAGGCGGGGAAATGCGGCCAGACCGGCAATCGCCTCATCGAGCCGCCGCAATTGGCGGTCGGCTGCGTCGGGGTCGTCAAGCGCGATGGTCAGCCAGATATCAAGCAGATCGCCACGGGCCGTGTCGGTCCGCTCAATGCGATAGGTCATCCGTGGCGAGTTGCCAGCATGCGCCGCCCTTCCGCGATGATCCCGTCTACGCCGTCCCAAGCCACACTCGGGCTGGCAAGGCCTTCGTCGATAAGGGCGCGTAGCTTCACAAGGTCCGCATCGCGCCGCGCCTGCCAGTCCCGCAGGGCCGCTTCGACCAGATGCTCGACGGATGCGAACTCGCCTCCTGCAACCGCACTCTCTGCCATTGCGAGAATATCTTCCGGGATGGAGACGGGTCGCTTGTCGATCTTGCCCATGCGAGGATCGTGCCTCACACCGCCGCGCCAGACAAGCGGGAGTTTACTCCGCCGGCACTTCCGCCTTCCCCGCGTCCGTCGTCGCCGCTTCCATCTCGGCGGCCTTCATCTCCACCAGCGCGACGATGTGCTCCAGCATGTCCTCGTCCTGCACGGTGTGGTCGGTCACGCCCGAGAGGTAGACCATGTGCTTGCCGTTGCCGCCGCCGGTCAGGCCGACATCGGTCTCGCGCGCTTCACCGGGGCCGTTGACCACGCAGCCCAGCACCGACAGCGAGATCGGCGTCTTGATGTGGCTGAGGCGGCTTTCCAGCTTTTCCACCGTGCGGATCACGTCAAAGCCCTGCCGCGCACACGAGGGGCACGAAACCACCCGAACGCCGCGCGTGCGCAGGCCCAAGGACTTCAGGATCTCGAAGCCGACGCGCACTTCCTCCTCGGGCTCGGCCGAAAGCGAGACGCGCAGGGTATCGCCGATACCGGCCCAGAGCAGGCTGCCAAGGCCGATCGAGGACTTGACCGTGCCGCCGATCAGGCCGCCCGCCTCGGTAATCCCCAGATGCAGCGGGCAATCGACCGCTTCGGCAAGGCCCATGTAGGCCGCGACCGCGAGGAACACGTCGGAGGCCTTCACCGCCACCTTGTATTCGTGAAAATCGTGGTCCTGCAGGAGCTTGATATGATCGAGCGCCGATTCCACCAGCGCCTCGGGGCACGGCTCGCCGTACTTTTCGAGGAGGTCCTTCTCGAGGCTGCCCGCGTTCACGCCGATGCGGATCGCGCAGCCGTTGGCCTTGGCCGCGCGCACCACTTCGGCCACGCGGTCGCTCGAACCGATATTGCCGGGATTGATGCGCAGGCAGGCCGCGCCCGCGTCCGCCGCTTCCAGCGCGCGCTTGTAGTGGAAATGGATGTCCGCCACGATCGGAATGCGCGCCGCGCGGACGATCTTGCCCAGCGCCGCGGTGCTTTCCACATCCGGACACGAAACGCGGATGATATCCGCGCCCGCATCCTCGCAGCGCCTGATCTGATTGATCGTGGCGACCGGATCGCTGGTGAGGGTGTTGGTCATGGTCTGCACCGTGATCGGCGCATCGCCGCCGACGGGGACGGACCCAACCATGATCTGGCGGCTCTTGCGGCGCGTGATATCGCGCCAGGGGCGTACGGATGACATGGGCCGCTCTATACCTTCTCAGCAGCAGCAAGGCCATGGCCTTCAGAGACAAGGCGCTTTGCATAGAGAAATTCCGGATCGCAGTGGTTGCCCACCCAGAATTCGATGTCCGCGATCTTCGCGAAGCCATAGCGGTGATAGAAGCGCTGCGCCTCGGGGTTCTCGCTATAGACCGAGAGCTGGATTTCATCCGCGCCGACATCCTCGGCCTGCGCCATGGCCCAGTCCATCAGCTTCGCGCCCAGTCCGCCGCCGATGCGCGCGGGATCGGTATAGAGCTGCTTGAGTTCCAGCGGCCTCTGCGCATCGCTGTGCCCGGCGGGCATCGTGCTTTCCAGCACCAGCTTGCAGAAGGCGATCAGTTCGCCCCCCTCCTCGATCACCGCAACGCGCATCCCGGGATCGGCGATTTCCTTGGTCACTTTCGCCTCGCTATGCGCCTGCTCGAGGAAAGCGGCGAAGTCTTCCGGCTTGTAGAGATGCCCGAACTTGGCGGTGATGGCGCGGCGGCCAAGGTCGGCAAGCGCAGAGATGTCGTCAGACGTGGCAGGGCGAAGGAGCAGGGCTGTCATGCCACGCCCCATACCGCCGCCTGCACTCCCAAATCAATGTGTCCCGTTCAGTTGGCCTGCGCGGCCTTGGGCGGCTTGCTATAAGGCACGAACTGGTCGAGCGAGACAAAACCCCGCCAGAACAACCCGTTGCGATCGCGCAGCTGCACCACGTCGATATTGCAGAGCTGCGAGTTCGTCAGCTGGGTGACGAGGATATCGTTCGAATTGAGCGACGAGCTGCCCGACCTCGGCCGCTGCACATAGAGCGTGCCGCCGCTGCCATAGACGATCGCGGTCTTGTCGATCACCTGCGAGGTCTGGACATTGCGCAAGGTGATGCAGTTCACGGGCTTGCCCGCGACACGGCCATCGAGAAGCTTGGCAAGCTGTGCCTCGCCGGTGAGCCGCGGGTGCGCGTCGGCAGCCGCGCCGGCCAGCAACATCGCACCGGCGACAGCAGCGAACCCAAGCTTGGCACCCCGGAGCCTTGTAGCATTGCGGATCATGACGAGCCCTTTCTCATTCTGGTCGAAGACCAGACTGCGCCGCGCCGTCTTAACCAGCGCTGACTGCTGCTTTCCTGAGGGTCCTCCAGTTCAACCCGCAGTCCCACGGCCCATTACGGAGTTTCCTCGCAGCCGCATTTCGAGACCATTGACCGGCCGCAGCGGTTCAGGCCGTGCCGCCGACCGTGAGCCCTTCAACCAGCAGGGTCGGCTGCCCCACGCCTGCCGGCACGCTCTGCCCGCCCTTGCCGCAGACGCCGACACCTTCGTCGAGCGCCATGTCATGGCCGATGCCGGTCACGCGCGTCAGCACGCTCGGCCCGTCGCCGATCAAGGTCGCGCCCTTGATCGGGGCGCCAAGCTTGCCGTTCTCGACGCGGTAGGCCTCGGTGCAGGAAAACACGAATTTGCCGCTGGTGATATCGACCTGCCCGCCGCCGAAGGACTTGGCGAAAATGCCATTCTTCATGCGACTCAGCAGCTCGGCGGGATCGTCGTTGCCGGCGCGCATGAAGGTGTTGGTCATGCGCGGCATCGGCGCATGGGCATAGCTTTCGCGCCGCCCGTTGCCCGTCGGCGCCAGCCCCATCAGCCGCGCGCTCATCCTGTCGTGGATATAGCCCTTGAGAATGCCGTCCTCGATCAGCACGGTCTCTTCGGTCGGCGTGCCTTCATCATCGATGGTGAGCGAGCCGCGCCGCCCGGGGATCGAGCCATCGTCCACCACGGTCACGCCCGGCGCCGCCACCCGCTCGCCGATCCGGCCGGAAAAGGCGCTAGTGCCCTTGCGGTTGAAATCGCCTTCAAGGCCGTGGCCCACCGCTTCGTGCAGCAGCACGCCGGGCCAGCCGGGCCCGAGCAGCACGGTCATCTCGCCCGCCGGGGCATCGACCGATTCGAGATTGACGAGCGCCTGCGCCAGCGCCGTATCGATCCCGCGGTTCCACGTCTCCGGCTCGAACAAGTCGTCATAGAGCCGCCGCCCGCCGATCCCGAACGTGCCCGTTTCGCGCCGGCCATTGTGCTCGGCCACGATCGAGACATTGAGCCGCACCAGCGGCCGCACGTCTTGCGCGACAAAGCCGTCCGCGCGCACGATCTCGACCACCGACCAGCTCGCCGAGAGGCTCGCCGAAACTTGCGCCACGCGGGGATCGCGCGCGCGCGCGGCGGCATCGATCGTCTCCAGCAGCTTGACCTTGGCCGCGAAGGGGATCGCATCGAGCGGCGAGGCATCGGTATAGAGGTGGCGATTGTTCTGGCGCGGCGCCGGAGCGGGCGCGGTCTTTGCCGGATCGAGCAGCTTCAGCGTCTCTCCGGCGCGCGCGATGGCGGCGGCGGAAATCTCGTTGGCATGGGCAAACCCGGTCATTTCGCCCGAAACGCCGCGCAGACCGAACCCGGCATCGCGCGAATAGTCCGCTGTCTTCAGCCGCCCGTCGTCGAAGCCGAAGCTCTCGCTCGCGATGAACTGCAGGTAGAGCTCGCCGTCCTCGCAGGCGCCCAGCGCGGCCGCGGTCAGGCGTTTGGCCTCGTCAGGCGTGAGCAGGCCGGGGCGATAGAGCAGCGAGCGGGGATCGGGTGTGTGGGT
Source organism: Novosphingobium sp. (assembly GCF_019748365.1). GTDB lineage: Bacteria > Pseudomonadota > Alphaproteobacteria > Sphingomonadales > Sphingomonadaceae > Novosphingobium. Next base: position 5,853 of record NZ_JAIEPN010000037.1, on the reverse strand, counting down.
CATGCGCAGGGATATAGGCAGCCCCGCCGCATCATGCCACCGCGATTACGCGTGGTCGGCAGGTCCGCCCTTGAGGACAAAGCGCCGGTCGCAATAGCCGCATTCGGCAAACCCGCGCTCGTCGATCTCGATCCACACGCGCGGGTGGCCCAGCGCCGCACCGCCACGGATGCCGTCCGCGCCGTCGCAGCGGACGCGGGTACTGGTGGTGAGAACCGTCTCGGGTGCCTTGATCGTGCTCATGGTCGCGCGACTAGCAAACCCGCGCCGCGCCGACAAGTTGGAGGATGCATGTTGGCGGTCTTGCCCCTTTACGGCGGGCGCATCAGGGGGCAGGGAGAGCCCCATGAACACCACCCCCGCCATCCGCATCCGCGATCTCGTCAAGCGCTACGCCCCTGCCGGCAGCCGGTCCGGTGAAGGCAAACTCGCGCTCGGCGGTGTCAGCTTCGATGTTCCGCAGGGCCAGATTTTCGGCCTGCTCGGCCCCAATGGCGCGGGCAAGTCGACCCTCATCAACACGCTTGCCGGCCTCGTCATGAAATCGTCCGGCTCGGTCGAGATCTGGGGTTTCGACATCGACCGCGAGCCGCGCAACGCCAAGGCCTCGATCGGCATCGTGCCGCAGGAGATCGTGTTCGATCCGTTCTTCACGCCGATCGAGGTGCTCGATATCCAGGCCGGGCTCTATGGCGTCCCGCCTGCCGCGCGGCGCTCGCTCGAACTCCTGCAGTCGGTCCACCTTGCCGACAAGGCCCATGCCTATGCGCGCTCGCTTTCGGGGGGAATGAAGCGCCGCCTGCTGATCGCCAAGGCCATGGTCCACACCCCGCCGATTCTCGTGCTCGACGAGCCGACCGCGGGCGTCGACGTGGAGCTCAGGCGGCTGCTGTGGGAACTTGTGGTCGACCTTAACAATCAAGGCGTTACCATCGTTCTCACCACGCACTACCTCGAAGAGGCGGAGCAGTTGTGCGACCGCATCGCGATCATCAATCACGGTAAGCTGATCACCGATCAGCCGACGCGCGATCTGGTCGGCATGATGCGCGAGAAAATCGTGGTCCTCATGCTGGACCGTCCGATCACTGGTGCGCCGCAGCATGAGGCCTTCGTCAAGAGCACCGTTTCGGGCGAACGCGAACTGCGCGTGACCTATAACAAGGACCGCATCAACGCGGGCGGCGTGCTCGCGCTCGTGCAATCGCTTGGGTACGGGATCGTTGATGTCTCGACCGACGAAGCCGACCTCGAGGATGTCTTTGTCAAACTGACGAGCGCCCCTGCCAGCGCCGACGGTTAAATCGGGCCGGGCATCTAGCGAAAGTTTTCAAAATCTTGATTTTAAGCGTTTTCCTGCTCGGTTATGCGCTTCCAGTACCCTCTTCCCGATCTGCGGATGGCGCATTTGCAATCACGGCACCGGCCAACATGGCGGGTGCCGTTCCACGTCACGGTGGCCGGGTCGGAGCGATGTCGATTGAACAGGCAGAAAGGCAGACGCCAAAACATGCTGGTGATCCTGGAGAGGAGGGTCCCACTAAGTGAAACTACCAGTTCGCAAGTGCGGAAACAAACGCTGAGCGAGGGCCAACACAAACTTTTTACCTTTGGCCCTGCTCCGCTTCGCACTTTCCAAACGGCACCGGGACGGGCAAAGAGCGTGCGTGTTTGATCGCTTTCCTGATGCGCCCCGGGTCTGGTCATGAGTGCCGCTGACCCAGCCAGCCCTGATGTCCTGATCATCGGCTCCGGCGCCGCCGGCCTGACGGCCGCCCTCGTCCTGGCAGAACGCTGCCGCGTCCTCGTGCTTGCCAAAGGCGCGCTCGATGGCGGATCGACCGCCTGGGCCCAAGGCGGCATCGCCGCTGTGCTCGACGAGGGCGACACGTTCGACGACCATATCCGCGACACCATGGTCGCCGGTGCCGGCCTCAACCGGCGCGACACCGTGGAGTTCGTGGTCGAGAACGCGCCCGCGGCGATCCGCCGGCTCGCCGACCTCGGCGTACCTTTCAATGCCGAATCCGGCGCGCTGCACCTGACGCGCGAGGGCGGTCACTCGCACCGCCGCATCGTCCATGTCGACGACGCCACTGGCTGGGCCGTCCAGCAGGCGCTGATCGCCGCCGCCAAGGCCCACCCCAATATCACCCTGCGCCCCGATATGGTGGCGATCGATCTGGTAACGGACCGGCACCGCGCTGACCGAACCGACGGCGAGAGCGCCAGCCACCGCGTCTGGGGCGTCTACGCGCTCGATACCGGCACGGGCCGCGTCGAATGCTTTGCCGCGCGCGCCACGATCCTTGCCACCGGCGGCGCTGGCCGCACCTATCTCTTCAGCACCGCCCCGCGCGGCGCGACCGGAGACGGCATCGCCATGGCCTGGCGCGCGGGCTGCCGCGTCTCCAACATGGAATTCATGCAATTCCACCCGACCTGCCTCTACAACCTCGAGGTCAAGAACTTCCTCATCACCGAGGCGGTGCGCGGCGAAGGCGGCCACCTGAAACTGCCCCCCGGCGTCCCCGGCGGCGGCGAGCGCTTCATGCCGCGCTTCGACCCGCGCGAGGAACTGGCCCCGCGCGATATTGTCGCCCGCGCGATCGACCACGAGATCAAGCGGCTCGGGCTCGATTACGTCCACCTCGATATCAGCCACAAGGACCCGGACTTCGTCCGCAGCCACTTCCCCAATATCTACGAGCGCCTGCTCGGCCTCGGCATCGACATGACGAAGGAGCCGATCCCGGTCGTCCCCGCCCAGCACTACACCTGCGGCGGCGTGCTGATCGATCTGGCCGGCCGCACCGATCTCGACGGGCTCTATGCTGTCGGCGAATGCTCGGAAAGCGGGCTCCACGGCGCCAACCGCCTCGCCTCCAACAGCCTGCTCGAATGCTTCGTGTTCGGCGATGCCGCCGCCAACGACATTCTCGAACGCTGGGACAGCTTCGCCCCGCCGCCGTCGCTGCGCCCCTGGGACGAAAGCCGCGTTTCGGATTCGGACGAGGAAGTCGTCATCAAGCAGAACTGGACCGAGCTGCGCCGCTTCATGTGGAACTACGTCGGCATCGTGCGCACCAACAAGCGCCTCGAACGCGCCGCGCACCGCATCAAGCTCCTTAAGGGCGAGGTCAACGACTACTACGGCAACTTCCGCGTCACCGCAGACCTCATCGAGCTGCGCAACCTGCTCCAGACCGCCGAACTCATCGTGAAAAGCGCCCGCGCCCGCCGCGAGAGCCGCGGCCTGCATTTCAACGAGGACTACCCCCAGACCCAGCCCGCCGCCCGCGATACGGTGCTGGTGCCAAACTGAGCGCGGGGGCGGGCGTCAAGCGCCCCATCCTTGCCCTCACCCGTTTCGTCATCCCAGCCCACCCCCTTCGTCATCCCCGCGCAGGCGAGGATCCAGAGCGGCCAGACGCGCCCCCTACAGATGCCGCCCGATGAAGATCAGTACCATCGCACCCAGCACCGAGGCGATGCACCCGGCGCGGCTCACTTGTCCGCCGTCCTTGCTGCCCCAGCCGGCCGCCAGCCCGGCCACGAGCGAGCCTGCGATGCCCAGCAGGATGGTCCGGCCAAGCCCAATGGGAACCGTGCCCGGATAGAGGTAGCGCGCTGCGAGGCCGACGAGCAAGCCGCTGACAAGGATCGAGATAAGTTTGAACACGCTGCCGCTCCGCGTTTGTGTGCCCGGGAGGCCATATCGCGGCGGCAGCCCCACACGCCAGTGGATAATCGCGTGGCTAAGTGGTGTTCGGGTCTGGACAGCGATCTTGTCCACAAGATCGGGGGAGCCCGTCAAAAAAATTCCCGCAACCTCTTATTGGGACTTGAAATGCCCGTTTCCGCACGCGTCGCTGCGCTGCAGCATGGATGTCATGACGATGAAACGAATCGTACGTGCGACGAGCCGAATCGGTAATGGGGTGTTTACCCTCTTGTGTCTGATTCCGGTTGAGGCACTATGGGTAGTGGTCGGGTCCTGGGGGAACCTCTAAACCTAGTTTCGGTGGCGCGGCGGGCAGTTAGCTCGCGGCAACGGTGGCAGCTTCGCCGCCGACCCTCGACTTGACCGTATTGCGGGCGCCGGTGCGGGCACCCGGGAGAATGAAATATTCTCCTTTTGTTCCGCACGGCGTATGATGGATTTCGCGTCGCGATTCGGCTTGGGCCGGCCCGCGCGCAGCAGATGGAACAGGGGACTGCCAGCGTGGATTTCAGGACTGGAGACAGCGTCGCGGAGCATGATGGCCAGAGCGAGCTTCTGCTCGCCGGTGACAGCACCCCCGCTGGTGGCAACGAAAAGGCAATTGGCATGAACGCAGATGACAAGGGCAGCGAGGCGCTCGTTGCGGCCCTGACAGCCATGGGGGCCGCAGGCGCAGCCGGTGCGCTCGCCGCAGCGGCCAAGCCGGTCAGCGATTCCAAGACGATCAACGCGCGCCGCTTCACGATCCAGACGAATTCGGAGCGTGACGCGCTGCTGACCGCGTTCGGCAAGGAAACGCTCGACGATCGCTATCTCCTCCCCGGCGAACGCTATCAGGATCTCTTCGCCCGCGTCGCCGATGCCTATGCGGACGATCAGGGCCACGCGCAGCGGCTCTACGACTATATCTCGAAGCTGTGGTTCATGCCCGCCACCCCCGTCCTCTCGAACGGCGGTACCGGGCGCGGCCTGCCCATCTCGTGCTACCTCAATTCGGTGTCGGACAGCCTCGAAGGCATCGTCGGCACGTGGAACGAGAACGTCTGGCTCGCCAGCCGCGGCGGCGGCATCGGCACCTATTGGGGCCAGGTTCGCGGCATCGGCGAGTCTGTCGGCCTCAACGGCAAGACCAGCGGCATCATCCCCTTCGTCCGCGTGATGGACAGCCTCACCCTCGCGATCAGCCAGGGCTCGCTGCGCCGCGGCTCGGCGGCGTGCTACCTCGATGTCTCGCACCCGGAAATCGAGGAGTTCCTCGAAATCCGCAAGCCCTCGGGCGATTTCAACCGCAAGGCGCTCAATCTGCACCACGGTGTGCTGCTGACGGACGAGTTCATGGAAGCGGTGCGCGATGGCACCGAGTTCCACCTGCGCAGCCCCAAGGACGGCTCGGTGCGCGGCACCGTCGATGCGCGCTCGCTGTTCCAGAAGCTGGTCGAAACCCGCCTCGCCACGGGTGAGCCCTACATCGTGTTCAACGACACGGTGAACCGCATGATGCCCAAGCATCACCGCGATTTGGGCCTCAAGGTCTCGACCTCGAACCTCTGCTCGGAAATCACGCTGCCCACCGGGCGCGACCACCTCGGCAACGATCGCACCGCGGTGTGCTGCCTCTCCTCGCTCAATCTCGAAACCTGGGACGAGTGGCACAAGGACGACCGCTTCATCGAGGACGTGCTGCGCTTCCTCGACAACGTGCTGCAGGATTACATCGACCGCGCGCCGGACGAGATGGCCCGCGCCAAGTATTCCGCGATGCGCGAACGCTCGGTCGGCATGGGCGTGATGGGCTACCACTCGTTCCTGCAGCAGAAGGGCATCGCCTTCGAAAGCGCCATGGCCAAGGCGTGGAATCTCAAGATGTTCAAGCACATCGCCGCCAAGGCGGATGAGGCCAGCCTCCTCCTCGCGCAGGAACGCGGCGCGTGCCCCGATGCGGCGGACATGGGCGTCATGCAGCGCTTCAGCTGCAAGATGGCGATTGCCCCCACCGCGTCGATCTCGATCATCTGCGGCGGCACGTCTGCCTGCATCGAGCCGATCCCGGCCAACATCTACACCCACAAGACGCTCTCGGGCAGCTTCGTGGTCAAGAACCCCTATCTCGAGAAGCTGCTCCAGTCGAA
>NZ_JAIEPN010000121.1 GCF_019748365.1 Novosphingobium sp. | reverse complement strand
TACCCGGTGCCTTCGGGCAACCGCTGCTGGGCGCTGGGCGAGGCGATTGCCCGCGCGGTGGCGAGCTTCCCCGAGGACCTCAACGTGCAGATCTGGGGCACTGGCGGCATGAGCCACCAGCTCCAGGGGCCGCGCGCGGGGCTGCTCAACCGCGAGTGGGACAACAAGTTCCTCGACATGCTGGAAAGCGATGATGATGCGGCGAGGTGGATTCCGCATATCGAATACCTGCGCGAAACCGGCAGCGAAGGCATCGAGATGGTGATGTGGCTGATCATGCGCGGCGCGCTGGGCAAGCGGGTCAAGACGCTGCACCGCCACTATCACATTCCCTGCAGCAACACGGCCATCGGCCATATCGTTCTGGAGCCGGCCTGAAGCCCTCTCCCCTTGAGGGGAGAGGGTTGGGAGAGGGGAACTCCCGTATCGATCATCCTCAACATGGGCCGGGCGAGTTCCCCTCTCCCCGGCCCTCTCCCCTGAAGGGGAGAGGGAGAAATGATATGCGTATTGCACTCGCCGGTGCCGGCGCTTTTGGTGAGAAGCACCTTGATGGCCTGAAGAAGATCGACGGCGTCGAGATCGTCTCGATCATCAGCCGCACCGCCGAACAGGCTGCTGCGGTCGCCGCGAAGTATGGCGCGAAGCATTCGTCGACCGAGCTTGAGGATGCACTGGCGCGCGATGACGTCGATGCCGTGATCCTCTGCACGCCGACGCAGATGCATGCGTCGCAAGCCATTGCCTGCATGGATGCGGGCAAGCACGTGCAGGTCGAGATCCCGCTGGCGGACAGCTGGGCGGACAGCGAGGCCGTTCTGGCAAAGCAGCAGGCCACCGGCCTCACCTGCATGGTCGGCCACACCCGGCGCTTCAATCCCTCGCACCAGTACGTGCACAACAGGATCAAGGCGGGCGAGTTCAACGTCCAGCAGATGGACGTACAGACCTACTTCTTCCGCCGCCGCAACATCAATGCCAAGGGCGAGCCGCGTTCGTGGACCGACCACCTGCTGTGGCACCACGCGGCGCATACGGTGGACCTGTTTGCCTATCAGGCGGGCAAGATCGTCAAGGCCAATGCGCTGCAGGGGCCGCTGCATCCTGAGCTTGGCATTGCGATGGACATGTCGATCCAGCTGCTGAGCGAGAGCGGCGCGATCTGCACGCTGTCCTTGTCGTTCAACAACGATGGGCCGCTCGGCACGTTCTTCCGCTACATCGGCGATACCGGCACCTACATCGCGCGCTACGACGATCTGGTGAACGGCAAGGAAGAGCCGATCGATGTGTCGAAGGTTGACGTTTCGATGAACGGGATCGAGCTGCAGGACCGCGAGTTCATTGCGGCGATCCGTGAAGGGCGCGAGCCCAATTCGTCGGTTGGCAAGGTGCTCGATTGCTACCGCGTGCTGGGCGAACTGGAGACGCAGCTCGAAGGGTGAGACAGGAGGCGCGGGTGGAAGCTTGGATTGCCTATTCGGGGCGCACATTCGCCCGCCCGCGCTACTACGCCAATGCCCACGAGCGCGACGAGGTGGAAATCGTGCCGGTACTGATGCCGGTGCTGGACGGCCGCGCCGCGGGAACCGGGATCGACCGCGAGGGGTTCCAGCTGGTTTCGCACCAGAGCGCCGTGCGCGATTTCCGTGACCGCGAGGAAGTGGCGCGCGTCCATATGCGCGAGATCGAGGAACTGGTGCAGGCCCAGACGGGGGCGGACTTCGTCCATGTCGGTGCGCCGGGGCTGCTGCGCTTCTCGGAACGGTCGGGGCTCGCGGGAAGCCTCAACAATTCGATGCCGGCGCGCTTTGCGCATATCGACATTTCGGATGGGACTGCCGACCAGTTTGCCGAGCGCGGTGCAAACGGACGGCCCTTTGCCCGCTGCGCGCACTACAACGTCTGGCGCGCGCTTTCCCCCGCGCCGCAGGACGTGCCGCTGGCGCTGTGCGATGCACGCAGCCTCGCGGCGGAGGATCTGATCGCGGCGGATGCGGTGTTCGACGAGCCGGGCAAGCCGGAGTGGTCGTTCGAGGGGCTGGTGGTGGCGCACAGTGCGGCGCATCGCTGGCATGCCTTCCTTGACCTTGCGGCGGACGAGGCGATTCTGTTCAAGACTCACGACAGCGACCCGGCGGGGGCGCATCACGTGCCGCATGTCGCCTTCGATCTCCCCGGCTGCCCCGCCGATGCCCCGCCGCGGGTGAGCATCGAGATGCGCGCGACGGCGTGGTGGTGGCGCTGACGCAACAGTTTGTGCGTTTAACATACATTTTTCACACGCAGGAGATTGCATTCGCGGTCAGAATTGTTATGAGTCATACCAGATCGAATGAGTAGATCTTCGACTGTAAAGGGAGGGTGACCATGGCCAGATTGACGGCCGCGCGGCGCGTAGCGCGCCTGCTCGGTATGACCGCAGCTATCGTTTCCGTGCCGGCCTTCGCGCAGGAAGCCGCACCGCAGGCAGGCGGCGATGCCGCTGCCAAGGACTTGACCACGCAGGAAATCGTCGTCACCGCGCAGTTCCGCGCGCAGAAGCTGCAGGATACGCCGCTGGCGATCACCGCAGTGAACGCGGCGATCCTCGAAGCGCGCGGGCAGACCGACATTTCGCAGATCACCAGCCAGGCGCCGAACGTGGTGCTGCGCAACCAGCCGCAGAGCGGCGGTATCGGCCTTATCGCGTTCATTCGCGGCATCGGCCAGACCGACTTCAACTACGCGCTGGAGCCCGGCGTCGGCATCTACGTCGACGACGTCTACATCCCCACGCTGTCGAGCTCGCTGCTCGACCTGATGGATCTGGAGCGCGTTGAAGTGCTGCGCGGTCCGCAGGGCACGCTGGCCGGGCGCAACTCGATCGGTGGTTCGATCAAGCTGTTCTCGAAGAAGCCGAGCGGCGATGGCAGTGGCTTCCTGCAGGCCACCTATGGCGCCTACAACCGCATCGACGTGCGCGGCATCGCCGATTTCAAGATCACCGACACGCTCTCTGCGCGCGTTTCGGGCGCGACCAAGAACACCGACGGCTATGTGAAGCTGCTCGACTACGGCCTCGCGAACCCGAATTCGAACGTCCCGGCCAACAACGCCAAGGGCGACGGGATCGAGCGCGGCACGCTGGGCGGCCGTTCGTTCGCGGCCGGGCGCATTGCGCTGCGCTGGGAAGCGACGCCGGATATCGAAGTGAATGTGGCGGCGGACTATACCCGCGAGCGCAATGACTCCGGTGCGCAGGTGCTGCTCTATGCGCAGGGCCAGGCGGTGACATCTGATGGCCTGCCCTGGCTCAGGGGCAAGGACGGCACTCCGGTCCGGCTGACCAACGCTTTCGTGCCCTACAGCACGCGCTTCCAGCAGTCCGGTTCGACGGCGCCCGCCGGCTATGATCCGCGCTTCATCAACTACGCCAACTTCCTCGACGCGCGCACGCCGACGAGCCAGGCGCCCTACAAGCCTTATTCTGCGACCAACGGGCAGAACTTCGATGGCTGGGGCGTGACCGGCAACGTGACGGCCAAGCTCGCCGACAACCTCAGCGCGACGTGGATTTCCTCGTTCCGCCGCTACAAGATGAGCTTCGGCTTCGATCAGGACGGTTCGCCGATCCCGGTGGCGCAGCTCGACAACGTGCTGCGCCACCGCGCGTGGAGCCAGGAATTGCGCCTCAACGGCAGCTTCCTCGACAAGCGCATCGAATACACCGTCGGCGGGTTCTACTTCGACCAGAACGGCACGTATAACGCGCGTGTCGACCTGAACTACGCGGGCATCGACTTCATCCACGGGCCGGACAGCACCCCTTCGACCTCGAAGGCGCTGTTCTTCAACGGCACGTTCCACGTCACCGATGCGTGGGGGTTCACCGGCGGTATCCGCCATACCTGGGACAAGAAGGACTACACCTACTTCCGGTCCAACCCGGATGGCACGGTGCCCTTCGGCAACTGGTCGCCGGCGCAGCTGCCGTTCCTGCCGATCTGCGAATCGTTCCAGGGTCTGGGTCCGACGACGCCCGAGGGTATCCCGCTGCCGACCGCGGTGGGCAATACGCCGAACTGTCTGCTGACCGGTCTCTACAACGTGACCGGTTCGTTCAAGGGCCAGCGCACCGACTGGCGCGTGGAAACCGACTACCGGTTCAGCCCGGAAGTCTTCGTCTACGCCTCGGTCGCCACGGGCTACAAGGCGGGCGGCGTGAACCCGCGTCCGTTCTTCGGTCCTTCGGCGGGTGAATGCTCGGCGCTGCCGCCGGGCGTTCTGGCGCCTTGCAACCAGATCAAGTCGTTCAACCCTGAATCGCTGACGACTTATGAAGCGGGCATCAAGACCGACCTGTTCGATCGCAAGCTGCGCTTTAATGCCTCGGCGTTCTACAACAAGTACAACAACATCATCCTGACCCTGACTCGCTGCCCGGCGGCGCCGTGCCTTCTGCCGGCCAACGTCGGCAAGGCGAATGTCTGGGGTCTGGAAGCGGAAACCACGATCCGCCCGGTCGAGGGCCTGACGCTCGACGGGTCGATCAGCTACATCAACTTCCAGTACACCGATACCGGCACGACCGGCGTTCCCAAGAGCAACGTCACGCCGTTCACGCCGGCCTGGAACTGGAGCTTCGGCGTACAGTATGACTACACGATGAAGTCCGGCAGCGTGATCAGCGCCCGCTTCGACGGATCGTATCAGTCGTCGATGTACACCGAGGCATTCAATGCGCCGACCAACCTGGTCGACGGCCGCTTCCTCGGCAATGCGCGGGTCAGCTACACCAGCCCTGACAAGGGTTGGCAGCTCGCAGTTGAAGTGCAGAACCTGTTCAACAAGTACTACTACAACACGGTCGAGGACGTGCAGGGCCCGCTGGGCGTGATCACGGCCAACCCCGGTCTGCCGCGCACCTGGGCGGTTTCGGTCAAGCGCACGTTCTGATCCGCGCCTGATTGCCAGTGCATAGCAAGGGGCCGCTCCACTTCGGTGGGGCGGCCCTTTTGCTGTGCGGGAATCCGGTTGAAATCCGGGTGGGCCATGGTAGACCCATTCTAACAATTGATAGAATGGGGTGAGGCGATGGGTGCTTTTCCGCAGACGATGTATTTCGTCGGGCTCAATGAACCGGTGGGGCAGGAAGCGAGCCTGACGGGGCTGACGGTGGAAGGCACGCTGCCGCCCGAAGTGCGTGGCAGCTTCTATCGCGCGGTGCCCGATCCGGCCTGGCCGCCCAAGTTCGAAAACGATCACACGCTTTCGGGCGACGGCATGGTCAGCCGGCTTTCGTTCAATGCCGATGGCACCGCCGATTTCGCGATCCGCTTTGTCGAGACCGCGCGCTATCTGGCCGAGAAGGCCGCGGGGCACGCGAAGTTCGGCAAGTATCGCAATCCCTTCACCGACGATGCCGATGTGCAGGGGGTTGACCGCACGGTCGCCAATACCACCCCGGTCTGGCATGCGGGACGCTTGCTGATGGCGAAGGAAGACGGGCGGCCCTATCGCGTCGATCCGAAAACGCTGGAGACGCTGGGTTCGTATGACTTCGGCGGGGCGCTGAAGTCCGAGACGATGACCGCGCATGTGCGGATCGATCCCGCCACGAAGGAACTGTTCTTCTATGGCTACGAGGCTGATGGATTGGCCTCGACCAAGGTTTCCTATTGCGTGGTCGGGCCCGATGGCGCGCTGAAGAGCGAACAGTGGTTCGATGCGCCCTACTGCGCGATGATGCACGACTTCACGATCTCCGAGAACTACGCGCTGTTTCCGATCTATCCGACGACGGCGGACCTCGAGCGGCTCAAGGCGGGCGGCGAGCACTGGCACCATGAGCAGGAGCTCGATTCGTGGCTGGGCGTGATGCCGCGCTATGGCGATGTTGCGGAAATCCGCTGGTTCAAGGGGCCCAAGGGCGTCCATTCGTACCACATGATGAATGCGTGGGAGGACGAGGCGGGTCTCTTGCATTTCGATGCCTGCCTCAATTCGACCAATGCCTTCGCCTTCATCCGCGAGCCTTCGGGCATCCACTTGCAGCCGTGGGAAGTGCAAGGCGCGCTGACGCGCTGGACGGTCGATCCCAAGGCGGATGGCGGTGCGGTGCAGGAGACAGTGATCGGACCTCCGGGCGATTTCCCTGTGATCCCGGCAGCGCGCCAAGGCCGGCCCTATACGCATGGCTGGATGCTGACGATGAACCCCGAGCTTCAGGGGCCGCCGCTGCCGGGCGGGCCGGTGGGGGCGATGTTCAATCTGCTGCTGCGGCTCGACATGCGCGGTGGGCCTCCGCAGGCCTTGGCCCTGCCGCCGATGGCGGGCTTCAACGAGCCGGTGCACGTGCCCGCAGCCGATCCCGCGCATGAAGGCTGGCTAGTGACGATCGTCGATCAACAGGTGGGCGACAACGCCTTCGTGCATCAGGCCTGGGTGCTCGATGCGGGGAACATCGCGGCAGGGCCGGTCGCCAAAGTGACCATCCCGCTGCGGCTGCGCCCGCAAGTCCATGGCTGGTGGGTGCCGCAGGCGGAACTGGACGCGGCATGAGCAAGATCGTCATTACCGGCGCATCGGGCAATTATGGCCGGGGCCTGACCGACCTCTTGATCGAAGCGGGGCGGGCGCAGGACCTGATCCTGATCACCCGCAGCCCGGACAAGCTGGCGGACCGCGTGGGGCAAGGCTGCACGGTGCGCTATGGCGATTTCGACAAGCCCGAGACGCTGGCAGATGCGGTGCAGGGGGCGGACAAGATGCTGCTGATTTCCGGCACGCGCGTCGGCGCGCGGGTGGTGCAGCACAAGGCGGCGATCGATGCGGCGGCGGCGGCGGGCGTGAAGCACATCGCCTATACCAGCTTCATCGGCATCGACGATCCGGCAAACCCTGCAGAAGTGCGCCACGATCACATCGAGACCGAGCGCCTGATCCGCGCCTCCGGCATGGCGTGGACCATGCTGCGCGATGCGCATTATGCCGATGCGATGATCCTGATGGCCGGGCCGGGCGTGATGCAATCGGGCCAGTGGGTCAGCAATGCGGGCGAGGGGCTGGAGGCGATGGTCTGGCGCGACGACTGCATCGCCTCGGCCGCAGCGGTGCTGACAGGCGAGGGGCACGAGGGCCAAGTCTACAACATCACAGGACCCGAACTGCAGACCTTCCGCGAAGTGGCCGCGATCATGGCGGAAGTGACGGGGCGGCCGGTCGCCTATGTCTCCACCACCGACGAGGAGCAGTACGCGATGTTCGATGCCATGGGCATCCCGCGCCGCCCGGTCGATGACCAGAGCGTGGCGGGCATCCCGTGGAACAGCGACGATATGGTGACTTTCGGGCAGGCCATCCGCGAGGGGTTTCTCGAAGTCTGCAGCGATGATGTCGAACGGCTGACCGGCCGCAAGGCGCGCTCGGTGCGCCAGATGATCGAGGACAACGCGGAGATGCTGCGCAGCCTATAGCGACTAGTGCCACGTCGCCTTCATGGCGCGCACGACGTCGGCGGTCTGCTGGAGGATATCGTCCAGCTGATCCGAGAGGAACGCCTTGGGATCGCGGTAGGCCATCGCCCAATCCGCATAGCGGCGCGCGACGATCGGTCCATCGGCGAGCACCATGATGCTGTGATGGCGCGGATCGCCCATGATCCGCTTGAGCAGCGCGCGCACCGCGCTTTCCGGCCCTTCGAGCACTTGGGCAAACCGGCCGCGATGCACGGTGGCCACGCTGGAGATGCCGATCCTCGCGTTGCGCTCTCCCGAGCGGGCGCAGATCTCGCGCAGCTGCCGCAAGGCTTCGTCCGGGGTGGCAACGGCCGTGCTGATGTAGGAGAGCTTCCACAAGCGCATGGGCAGACGGGTCCTGCCGGTCCCTTCCGCACCCGTTGCGCGGCCGTGGAACGCTAACGTGAGTTAGGCTTTCCGGCCGGAATTGGAAGGGGGAGAGCGGCAGGACGACCCAAAAGTACCAGCAGGTGTGGCCGCAGTGCCGCTATCGCCCGCCTTACAGACTGGCCGCATAGAGCGCGAGCATGCGGCTCCACGCCTTGTCGGCCTGCACCTTGTCGTAGATCGGGGCGTCGATGGTGCACCAGCCGTGCTGCGCGGGGTAGACCTCGACTTCGGCGGGGCGACCGGCGGACTTGGCGGCGGCAGCGAGCGCGGTCTTGTCGTCCGGTGCGCTCGCATCGTCGTTCTGGGCGATGGCGAAGAGGAAGCTCGCCTTTGTTTTCGCAAGGAGATTGACCGGGCTGTCCGCTTCGGTGCCGACAAGGCCGCCGCCGTGGAACGAGGCTGCGGCGCCGACGCGCGCCGGGACGGCATAGGCGGTGCGCACGGTGTAGGGCCCGCCCATGCAATAGCCGCAGGTGCCGATCTTCTTCGCGGTATCGACTTCGGCCTGCGCATCGAGCCAGGCAACGAAGGCCTTGGCGTCGCTCATCGTGCCGGCAGGGGTGATTCCGGCGATCAGCGGCTTCAACTTGGCCTGACCCTCAGGCGTGCGCCACGCCACCAGCGAATCGAGCACCGGGGCGACAGCGCCGCGATAGTAGTGGTTCACGACCAGCACCGCATATCCGGCGGAGGCGAGGCGCGAGGCCATCGTCTTGTACGCCTCGCGCAGGCCCGCGATATCGGGCCACATGATCACGGCGGGGTGCTTGCCGGTCTCGGGCGCGTAGAACCAGGCATCGGCCTTGCCATCGGGCGTGGTGACCGTGACCGCCCGGCCCTTCACCGGCAGATCACCGGGGGCCGATTGCGCGACGCTGCAGGCGGGGATCGTGGCCAATACGACCATGCTGGCCCCTGCGGCACCGAACTGGCGGCGGTTGAGCCATGCGGCGTTGTCGGCTTCGGTCTGTTCGTCACACATGGGTCTGGGCCTTTTGCTGGGGGCGCTCGCGGCGGCATTCTGACCGAAGCTCCCGTTCGTGTCGAGCGAAGTCAGCGCCTCCACTTGGTCGTGGCTTCCCGAACTTCGTCATCCCCGCGAAGGCGGGGAACCAGGGCGAGGGAGCGCTGCAGCCGCTCTGGATCCCCGCCTTCGCGGGGATGACGCGTGGGGAAGAGCGGGGATGACCAACTAATTTGGGCTGGGGTGGATCAGGTCAGATCGCCAAGGCCGATCACCGTTCCGGCCTCCGCAGCTGCCATGGCGGCTCGGCGCAGGCGTTCGATTTCGAGCCGGGCGGGCGGGGCTTCCTCGTCCGGCAGCGCGGCGAGGCTCTTTTCGTAGATTTCGCGGAAGTCTTCGGCGAATTCGGGGTGGGTGAGGATCAGGCCGTCGCCACGCTCCATGCCGGCGAGGATCTTGGTGCCGACTTCGTACGGGTCCATCCCCGCTTCGAAGGCGGTGCCGAATTGTTCGAGTTCGCTGCGTTCCACCGGGGCAAAGCCGCTGTCGCCGAACTCTGTGGGCCGCTTCAGCGCCGAATCCCACGCATTGGTGCGGGTGAGCGCCGGGCAGCAGAGCGAGCAACCGATGCCATGGGGCGCCAGATTGTAGCGCAGCGATTCGGTGAGGCCGCGCACCGCGAACTTGCTGGCGGTGTAGATGCCCGCCTGCGGACCCGGCAGGAAGGCGGCCATGCTGGCGACGTTGACGACATGGCGGCGGCCAGCGCCGGCTTTCAGCTTGGGCAGGAAGCTGACGAGGCCATTGACGACGCCGCCGAAGTTGACGCCCATGATCCAGTCGTAATCGGCGTAGCTCGCCTCGTCCGTCGGGCCGAACACGCTGACGCCCGCGTTGTTTACGAGCACGTGGACCGCGCCGAAGTGGGCTTCGACCTGCTCTGCAGCAGCAGCGAAAGCGGCGCGGTCGGTCACGTCGAGCCTGATGAACAGCGGTTCCTCGCGGCCCCTGGCGGCGAACCATGCGGCGGTCTGGGCGCGGTGGTCTTCGTTGCGATAGCTCAGCGCAAGGCGCAGCCCCGCATCGCTGAAAGCCTGCGCGACGCCGAGGCCGATGCCGGTGACGCCGCCGGTGATGAAGGCGACTTGTCCTTGAAAACTCATGCCTTCTCGCTTTCCTCAAGTTTGCGCCCGGCGGTTTCAGGCATGCCGAACCAGGCGACGACCAGAGCCAGCACCATCATGGCGAAGGGATACCAGAACCCCGCCATGACATCGCCCGTCGTCGCGACGATGGCCTGTATGATGAACGGCATGAACCCGACGAAGATGCCGACGCCGAAATTGTAGGACGTAGCGAGCGAGGTGTAGCGGGTGCGGGCGGGGAACAGTTCGCACAGCCAGGAGCCCATCGGGCCATAGGCGAGCACGCCGGGCAGTGCGATCACGAGCATGGCCAGCACGATGATCACGAGATTGCGCGCGGGGGGCGTGACCGGCTCCAGCGTGTAGCCCGCCGCCTTGAGCGCGGGGGGCAGCGCTTCCGGATCGGTCGGCTGCCCGGCGATGGTGACGACTGGTGTCGTGCCGGCGGGGGCGTCCACCTTGGTGTAGGGAACGCCGGTGCGGGTCAGGGTATCGAGCAGTTTGCCGCAGGCGCTGGCCTGCGGGCCCTGGGCGAAGGGATTGTAGGAGCAGTCCGGCCCGGTGACGACGACGGGACGCTCCCTTGCCGCGCGCGCCAGGGCGGGGTTGGCCTGATCCGCGATGACATGGAACATCGGGAACAGCACGATCAGGAACATGATGTAGCCGGAGAAGACGACCGGCTTGCGCCCGAACCTGTCTGACAGCCAGCCCGCGAAGACATTGCCCAGCGCCAGCGTGAGCAGCACGCCGATCAGCAGCACGCGGGTCAGCACCGGGTCCATGTGGACCGAGACCTGCAGGAAATTGAGCAGCTGGATCATGCCGGTATAGCCCGCAATCGCCTGCCCTACCGCGCCGCCGAAGGTGACGGCGAGGAGGCGGCGGATCTGCTTTGGCGTGGCGAAGGCTTCGCGCAGCGGGCTCTTGGCGACTTCGCCGGCCTCCTGCATCGCGGCGAAGACCGGGCTTTCGGACAGCTTGAGGCGCATCCACAGCGAGACGGCGAGCAGCACGAGGCTGAGGATGAAGGGAATGCGCCAGCCCCAGACTTCCCACGCGGCCTGGCCCACCAGCGTATTGGTGATGAGCACCACAAGGAGGCTGAGCGAGAAGCCAGTGGTCGCGCCGATCTGAATCCAGCCGGTGTAGAAGCCGCGCCTGTTTCTGGGGGCATGTTCGGCGACATAGATCACCGCGCCGCCATATTCGCCGCCCACCGCGAGCCCCTGCAGCGCGCGCAGCAGCACCATCAGGATCGGCGCGGCGATGCCCCACTGCGCATAGGTTCCGAGGAGGCCGATGGCGGTGGTGGCAAAGCCCATCAGCGTGATGGTGACAAGGAACGTCGTCTTGCGCCCGAAGCGGTCCCCGAAGGTGCCGAACAGGGCGGCGCCCAGCGGGCGAACCGCGAAACCGACGCCGAACGTCGCGAGCGCGAGGAGGAAACCGGCGGCGGGGCTGGAGCCGGGGAAGAACAGCTTGCCGAACAGCGGGGCGAGGGTGCCGTAGATATAGAAATCATACCATTCGAACGCCGTGCCCGCTGCCGAGGCCGCGATCACGGTGCGGATTTCGGCTGTAGTTGGCTCGCGTTTCGAATCCATCCCATTCTCCCCTTTGCCGCAGCATGGCCGCAGCAGAGGCGATTGCCAATCGTTTCGAGAATGGTTAGCCTCACTTACAAATTTCCGGAACACTGGAATGCATGGGAGCAGGATAAATGTCTGATCTGGAAGCACGTCTTGCCGCGCTCGAAAACCGCGTGGGTGAGCTGGAAGACGTCAACGCGATCCGCCGCCTGCAAATGGCCTATGGCTATTACATCGACTACAACCGGCCCGAGGAAGTGGCGGGCCTGTTTGCCGAAGACGGCGCGGTGGTGTTCCTCTCGGGCGAATATCGCGGCCATGCCGGGGTGATGCGGCTCTATGGCACGTGGTTCCAGAACATGTTCACCGATGGCAAGCGCGGGCCGATCCACGGCTTCCTGCTTGATCATTTCCAGCTGCAGGACGTGATCACCGTGGCGCCCGACCGGCAGACCGCCAAGGGCCGCTTCCGGGGTATTCTGGCAGGCGGCTGGCATGATGAAGTGGTGGCGAACAAGCCCGATCACGTGCCGCAGCAATTCTGGGAATCGGGCATCTACGAGAACGACTACGTGCGCGAAAATGGCGTGTGGAAGATCAAGCGGCTCAACTACCTGATGCAGTGGCAGGGCGATTACGAGACCGGCTGGGCGCATACCGTCTCGCACTTGCAGCCTGCCGTGGTCTGCTATCCGGAAAATCCCCTTGGGCCCGATGTGATCCTGCCCGAGGAGAACTACCGCCCGACCTGGCCGCACCGGCAGGAAGTGCCGATGAGCTTTGCCCACCCGGTGCTGGCGGAAGCGTTCCGGCTGGAGGCGTTTGCGGGGCTGAAGGACAAGTAGGGGGTGGGCTAGCGCGGACGGAAGGAAGCCAAGCTCCGTGTCAGGCACGGGCCGACGGGGAAATTGTATGCAAGCATGCGCCGAGCCGCTAGTCTCGGACTTGTGGCATTCGTTCGCGTTTGGGATTGGATTCAATGAACCGCCCGTTGCTTGCAGGCATCATCGTACTTGCGGTGGTCTTGGCCTTGGCTTGGTTTATCTGGGTCGGAACGCGCCAGCCTCGGGCGCTTGCCGTACTCGGGGGCTTTGTTTTTTGGGCAATTCCGCTGTTTTATGCAGGTGGTTGGTCCGCCGGGGCGACCGTAGGCGAAACCACTCTCGTGCTTCTCGTGATCATCGTCCTGTTGATCGTGAGGGATCTCCGGTATGCCGCGCTGTCGTGGGCCAGCCGACCAACCTTGCAATCAAAACCAAATGTTGACCACGCTGGCGGAGCAAGAGACGGCTCATCCAATGGCGAGCAAGAAAGCAGCGAATAGAGATCGCCGTGAGTGAGGGGAGCCGACGGTAACCACTTCGCTTCAAGACTGGCCGGTCAGCCCAGTCCGCCCACCGGCTGGCGGCCCCTAAGCCCCACCCGTCATCCGCGCCAGAATCGCTTGCGCCGCCGCGTGAAACACCGCGCGTTCCTTGGGTGTGAAGTCCGCGAACAAGTGCCCGCCCACTTCGGCCATCGCCGGGATCGTCTGGCGGAACAGGTCCATGCCCGCCGCCGTCAGCCGCACCGGCTTGCGACGGCGGTTGGAGGCGTCGGGGGCCAGTTCGACGAGGCCGCGTTCGTGGAGCGCTGCGATGGCGCGGCTCACGTTCATCGGGGGCAGGCCCATGATGTCCGAGAGTTCGTGCCCGGCGAGGTCGCCTTCGCCGCCGAGCGCGAGGATGATCTTGAGGTCGTTGGGGCTGAGGCCCATCGGCTCGGCCACGCCTTCGCGCATCGGCCGCGCGATGAAGGTGCCCAGCTTGAGCAGATCGACGAGCAGCGCGGCATCTTCGCCCAGATCGAGATCGGGGCGGGCGGGGGCTTCTGATTTGGCGGACCTTGTTGCCATGGGGCGCTTATCGCGTTGACGGACGGCAACGGCAAGGGGGGGCGGTGCGGCGATAGCGCGCCGGGGGAAAAGACCTATGCGCCGGGCAGCGGAAGGGTCTTGCCAAGGACAAATTAGTATGTCTTACTAACAAACGGTAGAACAGTCCCGCAGAGGGCTTCACAAGGAGAGGGGTTCACCCATGGCGAAGACACCCACGCTATCATTGCGTCTTTTTGCTGCCGGCAGTGCGCTTGCGCTTGCTTGCGGCCTCACAGTTCCAGCCTCGGCGCAGCAGGCTCCGCAGGCACAACCTCAGGACGCTGCGGCGACCAGCGACGCGGGCGAGATCAAGGAAATCGTCGTTACCGCGCAGTTCCGTTCGCAGAAGCTGCAGGATACGCCGCTTTCGATCACCGCGATCGATGCGAACCTGCTCGCCTCGCGCAACCAGACGGACCTTTCGCAGATCGCGGCGCAGGCGCCCAACGTGGTGCTCAATGCGCAGGGCGGTGCCTATGGTTCCTCGCTCGGCGCCTCGATCCGTGGCATCGGCCAGTTCGACTTCAACCCCGCCTATGAACCGGGCGTGGGCATGTACATCGACGATGTCTACTACGCGACGCTGACCGGCGGCATCTTCGACCTGCTCGACCTCGACCGCGTGGAAGTGCTGCGCGGGCCGCAGGGCACGCTGACCGGGCGCAACTCGATCGGCGGCGCGATCAAGCTCTTTTCCAAGAAGCCGACCGACGAGAATTCGGGCACGGTGGAGGCCGTCTACGGCAGCCGCCAGCGCGTCGACCTGCGCGGGAGCGCCAACTTCAAGCTGGCCGAGGGGCTTTATGGCCGCGTGTCGGGCGTGTACAAGCGGCAGAACGGCTATGTCGACCAGCTCGACTACGGCTGCGTCTATCCGAACAACACCCAAGGCATCGGCGCGCGGCCGAGCAGCGGCCAGAACTGCCTGATCGACAAGCTGGGCGAGCGCAACTACGCGGGCTTGCGCGCTTCGCTGCGTTATAACCCCAACGACAGCATCGACTACATCGTCTCGGGTGACTACACCTACGAAAACCGCACGAATGCCGCCGAAGTTGTTACCTCGGTGAACCCGGCCCGGGTGAGCAGCACCTACCTGTGCGGCCGCTTCTGCACCTTCGCCAACTTCTATGCGCCGGGCAACACGCCGCCGCCGGGGCTGTCGATCCCGGGGCCCTGGGGCCAGGTCAAGGACGGCTACAACATGCCGAACCGGACGAAGTTCTCCGGCTGGGGCGTTTCGGGCAACGGTACGTTCAAGCTGGGTGACAACTTCAACATCCAGTCGATCACCGCCTACCGCCAATACAGCACGCAGTGGGGCACCGACGACGACTTCACGCCGGACCTCAACGTGGTCGGCCAGGGGTACAATGACCTCAGCTTCTGGTTCTTCAGCCAGGAACTGCGCTTCAACGGCAAGATCGGTGACAAGATCGATTTCACCCTCGGCGGGTTCTATTCCGACCAGAAGTCGACCTACTTCACCCGGCAGGACATCCGCTACATCGCGCCGGGTCTGAACTTCCAGTTCCTCGGCAATGACCCGGTGAACGCGGACAGCAAGGCCGTGTTCGGCACTGTGATCGCGCGGCCGATCGAGGGTCTGACGCTGACGGGCGGCCTGCGCTACACCGAGGAACACAAGGACTATACCTTCATCCGCCAGAATTACGACGGCACGGTCTCGTACTTCCTCGGCGCGCTCAATGGCGTGAAGGCGACGTTCGACGGCAACAAGGTCGACTGGCGCGTTTCGGCGGACTACCGCTTCAGCCCGCAGGTTCTGGCCTATGTCACGGTCGGCACCGGCTTCAAGGGTGGCGGCGTCACCGCGCGTCCGTTCGATGCGCCCCAGGCGCTCAACGGCAGCTTCGGTCCGGAAACGGTCACCGCATATGAGATCGGCCTGAAGACCGACTTGTTCGACCGCCGTCTGCGGGTGAACATTTCGGGCTTCTACAACGATTACAAGGATGTGCAGCTGCCGCTGATCACCTGCGCCTCGCTCGGTTCGAACGCGCCGTGCGGTGCGCGCCAGAACGCGGGCGACGGCAAGATCAAGGGTGTCGAGCTTGAAGTGCAGGCCAATCCGATCGAAGGTCTCGCCTTCGATGGTTCGGTCAGCTACCTCGACGGCGAATGGTCGCGCATCGATCCGCGCGTCGGCAATGCCGTGCTGCTCACCGATCCGATCGCGACGCCGAAGTGGAAGTGGGCGTTCGGCGTGCAGTACCGCGCCGATCTTGGCAAAGCCGGTTCGATCACGCCGCGCTTCGACCTCAGCTACTTCGGCCGCAACAACAACGGCCGGATCACCGGGGGGGCGCCGATCGACTATGCGGCGGCCTATACGCTGGGCAACCTGCGCCTGACCTGGCGGAACCAGCCAGAGGATCTGTCGGTCTCGTTCGAAGTGCAGAACCTCTTCGACAAGTACTACACGCCCTACCGCTTCGCCGCGGTGCAGGCGTTCACCGGCACGATCTACAGCCAGGTCGGCCGGCCGCGCGAATGGGCGGTTACGGTGCAGAAGAAGTTCTGACCCGAAGCACGCACCCGGTTCATGGGGGGAAGGGGCGGCCTCGCAAGGGCTGCCCCTTTTTGCGTTTCGGGGTGCTGCGCGCTTGCTACAACGCTATCATTTGTTAGAATCATGCCGGGCCGAATCCGGCCATGATGTCAGGGGAGAGACTGCGCGATGCTCGATCGGGCCGCCTACGAGCGCTATCTCGCCGCGTTCAACGCGCGCGATTATGATGGGGTTGCCGATTTCTACGTCGATCCGCCGCGGATGGAATTCTTCGGGATCGTGATCACCTCGCGGCAGGAACTGAAGGACTTCTACGCCTGGCTTCACGACAACGTGGACGAGCATGTGCGGATCCTCAATTTTGCGGCGGGCGAGACGTGCACAGCGATCGATGCGATCGTGCGGATCGCCGCGAAGAAGGACCTGACGCGCGAGGCGCTTGATGCGAAGGGCGCGACCGGTTTCTTCCCGATTAAGGCGGGCGACGTGCAGGAAATCCGCCAGTTCATCTTCTACACCACGCACGGCGGACGGATCGAGAAAGTCGAATGCGCGCTGCCCCCGCCACTGGCCGATAACGCCTGAGAGGACCCGACCGATGACCCTGCTTCCCGACGGCGTTGCCATTGCCCATCCCGAACATCTCTTCATCGGCGGGCGCTGGGTGCCCGCGCACAGCGGCCGCCTGATCGAGCTGATCTCGCCCGACACCGAGCAGGTGGTGGGCCGCGTGGCCGAGGCCGATGAGGCCGACATGGACGCGGCGGTCGCCGCGGCGCGGGCGGCGTTCGACCATGGGCCCTGGCCGGGCATGGCCCCGGCCGAGCGCATTGCCGCGTTCCGGCGCATGGTGGCGCATCTGGAAGGCCGGGTCGCGGAACTCGCGCGGTGCTGGACGGCGCAGATGGGCGGGCTCGCGAGCTTTGCCGGGCCGATGCATGGCGGATCGGTCGCGGTGCTCGGCGGGATTGCCGCGATGGCCGAGAGCTTTGCCTTTGTGGAGCAGCGGCCGAGCATGGGCGCGGCTGCGGGGTTTGTCGTGCATGAGCCGGTCGGCGTGGTCGCGGCCATCGCGCCGTGGAACGGGCCGTTCGGGATCATGGCCAACAAGGTGGCCTATGCGCTGCTCGCGGGCTGCCCGGTGATCATGAAGCCTTCGCCCGAAACGCCGCTTGAGGCCTATATCATTGCCGAGGCGGCAGAGGCCGCGGGGCTGCCGGTGGGGGTGGTGAACCTCGTGACGGGGCACCGCGAGGCGAGCGATCACCTCGTGTGCAACCACGGCGTCGACAAGGTGAGCTTCACCGGATCGACTGTGGCGGGCCAACGCATCGCGGCGGTTTGCGGGGAGCGGATCGCGCGCTGCACGCTGGAACTGGGCGGCAAATCCGCCGCGCTGGTCCGCGATGACTTCCCCATCGATGCGGCGGCGAAGATGCTGGCGGGCACGATCACGATGATGAGCGGGCAGGTCTGCGCGATGCTGAGCCGCGTGATCGTGCCGCGCGCGCGGCATGACGAGCTGGCGGATGCGATTGCCGGCGAGATGCGCAAGGTGGTGATCGGCCATTCGGACAACCCGGCGACGCAGCTGGGGCCGCTCGCGATGAAGCGCCAACGCGACCGGGTGGAGATGTATATCGAGGAAGGCCGGAAGGTTGCCGATCTGGTCTGCGGCGGGGCGCGTCCGGCGCATCTCAATCAGGGCTATTTCATCGAGCCGACCTTGTTCGCCAATGTGCCCAACGACAGCCGCATTGCGCAGGAGGAAATCTTCGGCCCCGTGCTCAGCCTGATCCCGGCGGAGGACGAGGAGGACATGATCCGTATCGCCAACGATTCCAGGTTCGGCCTCAATGGGTCGGTGCTGACGTTTGACGTCGATGCGGCGTACCGCATCGGGCGGCGCGTGCGCACGGGCGGGTTTGGCCAGAACGGGCTCAGAATGGATTTCGGGCTGCCTTATGGCGGGTTCAAGCAGTCCGGCATCGGCCGCGAAGGCGGGCGCGAGGGGTTCATGCCCTATCTGGAGGTGAAGACCTTGCTGCTGGATGGGGTGCCAAGCGCGCTTTAACCCCGGATGATACCTTTTCCGTCGCCCCGTGCTTGACACGGGGCTTGGCTGTTCTTCTGGCGCGGCGCTGGGAAAGAAAAGCCAAGGCCCGTGTCAAGCACGGGCCGACGATCCTGTGTGTTGTCATCGCGGTCCAACAGACTTCAACCCCGTTCGTGTCGAGCGAAGTCGAGACACCAAGTGCTGCGTGTGGTGTCTCGACTTCGCTCAACACGAACGGTCTCGTTGTGGGTTATCCCAGCTCCACACATCCCCCGTCGACATAAAGATCGACCCCGTTGATGAAGCTGGCTTCCTTGCTGGCGAGGAACAGGACCGCGCGGGCCACCTCCTCCGCTTCGCCCATGCGCCCCAGCGGCACCACACCGCCGAGCATCGCACGGGTGGCTTCGATTTCCGCCTCGCTCGCGCCGCGCTTGAAGATTTCGGTCTCGGTCGGGCCGGGGCTCACCATGTTGACGCGGATCTGGCGGGGGAGGAGTTCCTTGCCGACGGTTCTCGCCATGGCGCGCAGGCCGGCCTTGGCCGAAGCATAGGCGACATTGCCGGCCAGCGCGAGTTCGGCGCCGATCGAACCGGTGATGACGATCGCGCCGCCATCGCGCAGCAGCGGCAACGCATTCTGGATCGCGAAGAAGGCGCCGCGCAGGTTGACACTGTGGATGCCGTCCCAGAACTCCTCGGTAACATGGGGCATGGCGGCGAATCCGCCGACACCGGCATTGACGAAGAGCACGTCGATCCCGCCGAGGCTGTGCTCGATTTCGGCGAGGGCAGCTTTGGTCTGCGCGACATCACCCATGTCCGCCACGATACCGAGCGCGCCCAGCTCCTCGGCAGCCAGGCCAAGGGTCTCCCGGTTGCGCCCGGTGATTGCCAGTTTCGCGCCCTCGGCGGCGAACATCCTCGCCGCAGCAAGCCCGATCCCCGCATTGCCGCCAAGGATGACGACGCATTTGTCGGTAAAGCGCATCGGCCCCTCAGAACATCGTGTTGGTGTTGGCGGACACTTCGGGCACCGGGCTGATCACGTCCCAGTGTTCCATGACCTTGCAGCCCTTTACGCGGAACATGTCGACCACGGCAAAGCCGCGCTTCTGTTCGGGTGTGCCGTCTTCCTGCCAGCCGTGGCTGTGCGCGGCGACAAGGTTTCCGTCCGCGATGATGCGGTGGATCTTCGTGCGCTGACCGGGGGTGCTTTCAACGAACTTCGTGAGGAACGCGATGGCCGCCTCGCGCCCGGTCTGGGCATAGGGGTTGTGCTGGATATAGCCCGGATCGACCCACTTCTCGAACGAGGAGCGCACCTTCTTCTCGATGTAGAATTCATGGAGGAACTGGGTGACGACCTGCTTGGGGGTGAGCTTGCAGGTCTTCGCTTCGGCAGCGGGGGCGAGGGCCAGCAGCGCAAGGGCGGAGAGGGCAGCGAGGCGCATCGGGCTTCCTTTCAGAACATCGAGTTGGGATTGACGGGGTTCGCGGGCACGTCCTGCAGCACGTCCCAGTGCTCGACGATCATGCCATTTTCGCAGCGGAAGATATCGACCACGGCAAGGCCTGGATCGCCCTGCCAGCGCTCGACATGGGTGTGGACGATCACGTGATCGCCCTCGGCAAAGCTGCGGTGGATGGTCTGCTTCGCATCGGGGGATTCCACTTTTACATGGTCGAGAAAGGCTTTGAGCGCATCAACGCCGGGCGGGGCAAGCATCGAGTGCTGGATGTAATCGGGCGAAATGTAGCGGTCGACCGCAGAGCTATCCATGGCGATGAGGACCTTGTGGTACATCTCGATCACGAGGTCGTGGTTGGCCTGTTCGGCGGCGGTTCGCGCCATCGACTCTCTCCCCTTTTATTCTAACATTTGATACGGTATGCCGGAAAACGAAAGGCGTCAAAGCCTCATGGGAGAGATTATGGACCGCGCTGGTCTTTACGCCGCACTCGACACGTTCCTCGCCGCGCTGAATGCAGGCGATCACACCCGGCTGGACTGGGCTCCTGGCGCGTTTCATAGCGAAAACAACGTGATGCTCGAAATCGGCGACGGGGTGTGGGGGACGATCCAGAAGCTCGGCGATTACCAGCTGCGCTTCGCCGATACGCGAGCCGGGCAGGTCGGCTATTTCGGCACGGTGATCGAGGCGATCGAGGAATCGGCCTTCACTTTGCGGCTCAAGATCACCGAGTCCGGACAGATCGCCGAGTGCGAGATGTTGATCGTGCGGCAATCGGACAGCGGCATCAAGTTCGAGAACCCGCGTTATTGGGACAAGCCGATCCTCCATCGCGAAGTGGTGGCCCCGGTGCCGCGCGCGGAGATGATCGCGCTGTCGAACGGCTATTTCGATACGCTGCAGCGGAACGACGGGACGATCCACACGAAGTTCCATCCCGATTGCAACCGCGTGGAAAACGGCGTCCAGACGACGCGCAACCCGGAGTTTGCGAAGATCGTGCCGGTCTCGGCGCTGGGCTGCGAGGAGCAGTTCCGCATGGGTAATTATCGCTACGACGACGACCTGCGCGCGCGGCGGTTTCCGCTGGTGGACGAGGAGCGGGGGCTGGTGCTGGCCTATGGCTTCATCGACCATTCGGGCCGCATCGACGAATACCAGCTGACCGACGGGCGCACGGTGAAAAGCCCGGTGCGGCGGCCGCACAGCTTCTATATCTCCGAGCTGTTCAAGATCGACCATGGCATGATCGAGCAGATCGAGGCGAACTTCATCACGGTGCCCTATCGGATGCCGAGCCCGTGGGATTCGCTATGATCCGGCGGTTTGCGCTTGCTGTCCTCGCCGCCTGCGCACTCGGCGCGGCGCCACCCATGGTCGGGGCCGGTAGCGAATGGACCAGCCCGGGCGGGGATGCGGGCAAGACGCATCATTCGGCGCTGACGCAGATCAACGCGGGCAATGTCGGCGCGCTGGGCCTCGCCTGGCAGGCCGAACTGGGCACCATGCGCGGGATGGAAGCGACGCCGGTGATGGTCGGCGGGGTGCTCTATACCTCGGGCGTTGCGGGCCGGGCCTATGCCTTCGATGCCGCGACGGGCAAGCAGCTCTGGGCCTTCGAGCCCGAAGTCGACATGCAGCTCAACCGCACGGCGTGCTGCGACATGGTCAACCGCGGCGTGGCGGTGGCGCGGGGCAAGGTCTATGTCGCGACGCTTGATGGCTGGCTCTATGCGCTCGATGCCAAGACCGGCGCGGTGGTGTGGAAGACCGACTTCATCGAAGACCGCCGCAAGGGCGACAATTCGACCGGCGCGCCGGAGATTGCCGGCGATGTCGTCGTCATCGGCATGGCGGGCGCGGAATACGACGTGCGCGGCTATGTCACGGCGCTCGATCTGGAGACGGGCAAGCTGCGCTGGCGCTGGCACGTGGTGCCGAAGGATCCGGCGCTGGGACCGCAGGAAACGCCCGAGCTTGAAGCGGCGCTGAAGACCTGGGACCCGAAGAGCCGCTGGGATGTGGGCGGCGGCGGGGCGCCGTGGGATGCGATCGTGTTCGATCCCGAGACCGGGTACCTGCTCGTCGGCACCGGCAATGGCGGACCCTACGCGACTTCGAAGCGCAGCCCTGCGGGCGGGGACAACCTCTATCTCGGCAGTCTGGTCGCGCTTGATCCCAAGACGGGCCGGATGGTCTGGCACTATCAGGAGACGCCGGGGGACAACTGGGACTTCACCTCGACCCAGCCGCTGATCCTGACGCACCTCAAGGTGGATGGGGCGGATCGCTCCGTGATCCTCCATGCGCCCAAGAACGGCTTCCTCTATGTGATTGACCGGGCGAGCGGGAAACTGCTCAAGGCCAATCCGCTGGTGCGGATGAACTGGGCCAAGGGCATCGATCCCGCCACCGGACGGCCGATCCTGACGCCTGAGGACAGCGACTATACCGCAGGGCCGAAGATCGTGTTTCCGGCCACACCCGGCGCGCGCAACTGGCATCCCGCGTCGTTCGATCCGGCAACCGGGCTCTACTATGCGGCGGTGCTCGATCTCGGGAACCTGATCTTCATGACGCCGGGGCAGAAGCCCTTGAAGGCGCGCGGGCTCAACAACGATGCGGCGCTGATCTTCACGACCGACGTCAAGGACGCGCTGGCGATGTTCCCGCCGCCTATCGCCGATGCGGTGCGTGCGCTGCCCGCTTATGCCGAGGCGCTGAAGGATCCCGGCACCGCGCAGATCCGGGCGATCGAGCCGCTGACGGGGCGGACGGTGTGGGCGGCGAACACCGCGGGCTGGCAGGACCGCGCGGGCGTGCTGACGACAGCCTCGGGGCTGCTGATCCACGGCGATGTGGGCGGGCGGCTTTATGTGCGCGACGCCAGGACCGGCGCGGTGCTGAAGCGCATCGAAACGGGCACGCCGATCATGGCGGCGCCGATGACCTACGAAGTGAACGGTGTGCAGTATATCGCGGTCATGGCCGGGTGGGGCGGAGGCGGGTTCCCGTTCGTGCCGCGCTATGCGGCGGCTTATGACCGGGGGAACCTCAACCGGCTGCTGGTGTTCAGGCTGGGCGGGGGCAAGGTGAAACAGCCGCCGCTCCTGCCGCCGCTGGAAGTCGCGCCCGAGCCGCCGGCGCAGGCGGCGGGCGTGACAGCGGAGACCATCGCGCGCGGGCAGGGGTTGTTCTTCGGCAATTGCGCGATCTGCCATGCCAACCGGCACCGCTCGATCACGCCGGATTTGCGCCGGATGCAGCCGGGGACGCACGAAATGTTCCGCCAGATTGTATTGGAAGGCGCGCTCGTGCCGGGCGGGATGCCGCGCTGGGATGATATCCTCTCGCCCGGCGATGCCGATGCGATCCACGCCTATCTGATCGACCAGCAGAAGCAGACGCGGGCCGATGAACTGGCGAAGGTGAAGGCGGGCAAGCCGCTGGATGGGCCGAGCCTGACCATTCTCTCGAATTACTGAAGGGTTGCACCATGGACTTCTCCACTCTCGACAACCCGCGACTTGAGTTCGCCTTTGCCTGCACCTTGCGCTTCACGCGGGTGCAGGCGATCCCCGATGTGCCGACGGGGGGCATGCGCAGCGCGGTCTATGTCGACAGCGGCGAGTTCGAGGGGCCGCGGCTGAAGGGCCGTGCAGTGCCCAATTCGGGGGGCGATTATGCCTTCTTCCGGCCCGATGACACCGCGGTGTTCGATGCGCGCTATATGCTCGAGGTCGATGATGGCACGCTGATCTACATGCAGAACAAGGGGTTCCTGTGGGGCCGCGAGCCGGGGACGATGGAGCGGCTGCGCAACTGGGCTTTTGCGGGCGGCGCGCCGGTGCCACATGCCGAATACTATCTGCGCGCGCAGCCGACATTTGAAACCAGCAAGGGGCCGCATGACTGGCTGACGCGGCACGTGTTCATCGGCGTCGGCGAGCGGCGGCCCGATGGCAATCACGTGCGGTATTATGCGCTGACGTGAATTGCCCAGATCCGTTCGTCCCGAGCGTAGTCGAGGGGCCAAGTTCGAGCGAAGCCGAGAACGGGTTGGACGGGGCCTCGGCTTCGCTCGGCCCATGTCCCTCGACTTCACTCGGGACGAACGGATTGAGGAGTTTTGCTTGACGACAAACGCGTCTCGCGGCACAACGCTAACAATTGGTAGAAAATAGACATGGGAGAATACCGCCGGTGAAGCTGCATCTGCCGCCCCGCGTCAGCCCCAAAGCGTTTGATGCGATGCTTGCCGCCTCGGCTAAGGTGGTGGGCAAGGATTGGGTCATGGCGAGCGACGCCGACCGCGACGCCTATTCCGATGTCTATGCGCCGGGCTCGTCCGAGGAATGGCCCGCAGGCGCGGCGATTGCGCCCGCGAGTGTCGAGGAAGTGCGCGCGATCGTGCGGCTGGCGAACGAGCACAAGACGCCGCTCTGGCCCGTCGCGCGCGGCAAGAACCTGGGATACGGCACCGCCGCACCGCGCCTGGCGGGCTCGATCGTGCTCGACCTTGGGCGCATGAACAAGATCCTCGAGCTCGACAGCAAGCTGTCCTACTGCGTGGTCGAGCCGGGGGTGGGCTTCTTTGATCTTTACGACGCGATCCAGCGCGAAAAGGCGCCGCTGTGGCTTTCGGTGCCGGGCAATGCCTGGGGATCGGTGCTGGGCAACGCGCTCGATCACGGGATCGGGTATACCTCGTATGGCCTCCATGCGCGCAACCTGTGCGGGATCGAGGCGGTGCTGCCCGACGGCGATCTGGTGCGCACCGGCATGGGCGCGATGGAGGGGAACCCCGCCTGGCACTTGTTCCCGTTCAGCTATGGGCCGACCTTCGATCTGGCGTTCACGCAATCGAACCTGGGTGTGGTGACCAAGGCGGGCGTGTGGCTGCAGCCTGCGCCCGAAACCAGCCTCGAGATCGTCTGGGATATCCCGAACGAGGAAGACATTGCCTGGGTGATCGACACGATTGCCCCGCTCAAGATTTCGGGCCTGATCGACCAGAACGTGTTCGTGCCCTCGTGGCTGGGCAAGATGGTGCTGAAAGGCCAGCGCAAGGACTTCTGGGACAAGCCGGGGGCGATCCCCGAATGGCGGGTGCAGGAGCTGCTGAAGCAGTACAAGCTGGGCTACTGGCAGGTGGCGCTCAGGCTCTATGGCGAGGAGCCGGTGGTCAGGGCGCGCGCGGAAGTGGTCAAGGCGGCGATGAAGCGGCACCTTGATGCGGCGCCTGCCGAGCATTGGTGGCGGCAGGGTGATCCCATCGGCCAGTACGAGACGACGATGGGTGTGCCCTCTGCTGTGCCGCTGCAGATGTCCGACTGGATCGGCGGGCGCGGGGCGCACATGGGCTTCTCGCCCGTGGTGCCAGCGACAGGCCATCACGTGATGGACCAACTGAAGCGCAGCCGGAAGATCATTGCCGATCACGATGTGGACTTCTATGCGAGCTTCACTATCGGCGGGCGCTTTGCCAACAATATCAACATGCTGATGTATGATCGCGATCAACCGGAAATGGTGGCGAACATGCGCAAGCTGTTCGATGCGCTGATCGTGGAGACGGCCAAGGCGGGCTATGCCGAGTACCGCACGCATCTGGGCTGGATGGACCCGGTGGCCGATACCTTCGGCTTCAACAATCAGGCGCTGCGGCGGATGACCGAGAAAGTGAAGAACGCGCTCGATCCCAATGGAATCGTTGCGCCAGGCAAGCAGGGGATCTGGCCGGCGGCCTATGCCGCACAGCGTGGAGGCAAGGCATGACGAGGATGCTCTCTCGCGCGGTGCTTTTTGCGGGGCTCGTTTTAGCGGGCGGCAGTGCTGTTCTCGCCGATCCTCCGCCAATGATGATGCCGCCCTACATCGTGCGGCCCGAAGCGCCTGCCGGTGACCGGCTGAAACCCAGCGGGGACGGCAAGACCCTGTTCGAGGTCCATTGCGGATACTGCCACCTCGTCGGAGGCATGGGCACCAACCTGCTGACGAAGCAGCGGATGATGATGGGCGAGACGCCGGACAAGGGCCTTCTCGCCAACCGCACCGACCTGACGGCGGACTACGTGAAGAGCGTGGTGCGCATGGGCAAGGGCGCGATGCCGGCGCAGACGAAGGTCGATGTGACCGAGGCCGAGCTTGAGGCGGTTTCCAAGTATCTCGGGAAGGCGGGCTGATGCGGACGACCCGGCGCGACGTGCTCAAGAGTGGCGTTCTGGCCGGCGCGGTCGCGGCTGTGCCGGTTGCGGCCCACGCAGCGCAGGCCGAGGCCGTGGTGGTTTACGACAGCCGCCTTGCCGAATCCGCCAGCTTTGCGGGCGGGCGCGGGATCGACCTGGCCGTGGTGTCCTTGCGCGATGCCCATGCCGCTCTGGCGGATGCGGAGCGGGTCGAGGGGCTGACGCGGTGGAGTGACTGGACGGTACTGCGCGGGCTGCTCGAAGAGCAGGGCCTCAGGCGGACCGCCGAGACGCGGACCTCGGCGCCGCTCTCCGGACATGACGGCCTGCTGCGCTGGAGCATGGCCGCGCGCTGAGGGCAGTTTCCCTGCGTGAAACTTGACCGCTCCGGAGCGCTTAGCGCGGCGGGCCATGTGCGCCTAAGCGGGTGCCGGAATCCTGCCTTAGCGGGCAGGACTGCTTGAACCGTCAGGCGGGCTGATTTAGTATGCAACACTAACAATCAGCTCCGCGTGTCCGGAGTCGGGGGAGAGCTTGGCTGCCATGGTGCTCAACGCATGACCGACGTGACGCTCTATCACTGGGAGCCCAACGCCAATTCGGGCAAGCCGATGCTGGCGCTGATGGAAAAGGGCGTCCCCTTTGCCAGCCACTACATCGATATGCTGCAGTTCGATCAGCACAAGCCGGAATACCTCGCGATCAATCCGCAGGGGACGATCCCGGCGATGACGCACCGGGGGGCCTGGGGTTCGCGCGTGCTGACGGAAAGCACCGCGATCATGGAATACGTGAACGCGGCGTTCGCGGGGCCGGACCTGATGCCCGCGGATGCGCAGGACCGCTGGCGGGTGCGCTGGTGGATGAAGTTCATGGACCAGTGGCTTGGCCCCAGCTTCTCGATGATCGGCTGGAGCGTCTTCGTGGGGCCCCGGGTGCGTGAGCGCGACCCTGAGGAACTGGCCGCCGCGATCGAGCGAATACCGCTGCCCGAGCGGCGCCGGGCGTGGAAGAAGGCGATCAATGGCGATTTCAGTGCCGAGGAAATGGCCGAAAGCCGCCGCCGCGTGGCGCTGGGCGTCGCCAAGCTGGAGGAAGAGCTGGGCAAGCGCGATTACGTTGGTTCGGATGCCTATAGCCTTGCCGATATCAACATCTTCAATTCGACCTATTCGCTCCCGCTCTCGCAGCCCGATCTCGCCAGCAAGGACAAGACCCCCAACATCATGCGCTGGCTGAAGCGCGTCTATGAGCGCGAGGCGGTGCGCAAGACCTGGGCGATGGGCAAGACCGACATGGCGGCGCGCTACAGCCTTGTGATGGAAGGGATCATCTGATGGGCGCGGTGCTCTATCACGGCGAGCCCAACGGGGCCTCGCTCACGGTGCTGGCGGCGCTGGCCGAAAGCGGGCTCGACATTCCCTGCCGGCCGATCGCGCTGCTGGCGGGCGCTCGGCACAGCCTGCCCGGCATTGCCGAGCCGATTGCGCTCGACCTCGGGATCGAGGGCGAGGGGCCGGTGCTGGTGGCGGGCGGCGAGGCGATGACCGAATCGGTGTTCCTCGCGCAGTATCTCGATGAACTGGCGGGGGGCTGCGGGCTGCAGCCCGATGACGCCTATGCCCATTGGGAAATGCTGATGTGGTGCCGCCAGATCACCGAGCGCCTTTCGCCGGCGGCCGCGCTGCTGGGCAATCTGGCATCCTCGCAGGCGGCGATTGCGGCGATCCCGGCAGACGACTTTGCGGCGCTGACCGCAGCGATCGTCTCCGATGATCTGCGCGCGCGCTGGCAGGCGCTGCATGATGGCACGATCGACGCCGCGCAAGTGGCCGATAGCGAGGCCAAGGTCGATCAGACCGCGCAGCGCTGCGAGGACAAGCTCGCGGACGGGCGCGATTTCCTGATGGGCGATTTCTCGATTGCCGATCTCGTCACCTACAGCTGGCTGGCGGGGATGGAGCCGATCCGCCCGGCCGCTTTTGCCGAACGGCCGCGCACGCGCGCCTGGCTCGCCCGTGTGGCGGTTCGGCCCTGTATTCTGGCAGCTATGGCCATGGCCAGCACGCCGGAACCACTTAAGACATGGGCACCCGGCCCGGAAATCAACCGTTGGGGATAACTGCACAATGCGTGCCATCGACTACTTTGACCGCGGCCACGATCGCGACCCGCAGCGCCTCGCGATCATCGATACCGAGAGCGGCCTCAGGCTGACGTTTGCCGAGACAAAGGCGCTCACCGAACGCGTGGCGGCCGCGCTGCAGCGGGGCGGGTTCGAGAATCAGGACCTGCTCGGGCTTTATGGTCCTAATGACGGCATGCTGCTGGTGGTGGTGCTGGCGATGTGGCGCGCCAACGGCAAGTGGATCCCGGTCAACACGCGCAACGCGATCGAGGCCAATGCCGCCTACATCAACTATGTGCGGCTGAAGTGGATGGTCTATCACTCGTCCAAGGCGGATGAGGTGCAGCAATTGAAGGACCTGTGCCCGACGCTGCAGCACTTCGTGTGCCTCGACCAGCGGATGGGCGATGATCCGAGCCTTGAGGAATTCATGGCCGGTGTCAGCGAAGCCGATTTCGTCGAGCCCGAAACCGATGCTTTCGGCAACCTGATGGACATGGTCGGCATCTTTCCGACCGGCGGCACGACCGGCCCTTCGAAGGGCGCGAACGTGACCAACCTCGGCTGGGGAACGATGATCGAGACTGCGGCGGACGGCATGGGCGGGCGCACCGACTCGCCCGTAGCGCTGGTTTCCGCGCCGATCACCCATGCGGCGGGCCCGATCGCGCTTTCGACGCTGAGCCTTGGGGCGACGCAGGTGATCCTGCCGGGCTTTGACGCCGAGCAGGTGCTGCGCACGATCGAGGAGTACAAGGTCACGCACATGTACCTGCCGCCAACGGCGATGTACCAGTGCCTCGCGAGCCCGGAGATCGGCAAGCACGATTACTCGAGCCTCAAGATATTCATCCTCGTCGGTTCGCCCTGCAGCCCGGAAAAGCTGCGCCAGGCGGTGGAGATCTTCGGCCCCTGCATGTGCCAGGCCTATGGGCAGGTCGAATGCCCGATGATTGTCGCGTGGTTCCCGCCGGAGGATGTTGCACGGTTTGCCAAGGACGCGCCGGAAAAGCTCGCTTCGTGCGGCAAGCCGACGCGCTCGATCAAGGTCACGCTGATGGACGATGACGGCAACCACATGCCGCTGGGCGAGGCGGGTGAAATCTGCGTGCGCGGCGCGCTGGTGACGCATTCCTACTTCGAGAAGCCCGAAGAGACCGCCGAAATCCGCAAGTTCGGCTGGCACCACACCGGCGACGTCGGCAAGTTCGATGCGGATGGCTATCTCTATATCGTCGACCGCAAGAAGGACATGGTCGTCTCCGGCGGGTTCAACGTGTTCACCGCCGAAGTCGAAGCGGCCGTGACCGAACTGGCCGCTGTGCGCGAAGCCTGCGTCTTCGGCATCCCGCACGAGAAGTGGGGCGAGCAGGTTCACGCGGTGGTCGTGGCGGATGGCATCACCGGCGAGGAAATCATCGCCTATGCCAAGCAGCGGCTGGGCGGGGTCAAGGCGCCCAAGTCGGTCGAGTTCATCGATGCCATTCCGCGCACCGCCGCCGGCAAGATGGACAAGAAGGCGCTGCGCAAAAAATACTGGGGCGATGCGCAACGTATGGTGAATTGATCCGCGCTCGTTTAAACACGCGATTAAGGAATTCCCGCAACACGTCGGGCCGCAAGGAGAGGGCAGAGAAGTATGCGCGTTTCGTTCGTTCGCAAGCTGGCAATGGCATCGGTTCTCGCACTTTCGGCGGGGGCGGTGGCGCAATCGGGCGCCATGGCCGGGGTTACCGAAGCGATGCTGCTGAACGTGCCGGCAGGCGAATGGCTGAGCTATGGCCGTGATTATGCTGAGCAGCGCTATTCGCCGCTCAAGCAGGTGAACGAGTACAACGTCGACCAGCTGGGTCTGGCCTGGTACGCGGACATGGACACCGCGCGCGGGCAGGAAGCCACTCCGCTGGTGCATGACGGCGTGCTCTACGTCTCGACCGCGTGGTCGATGGTGAAGGCCTACGACGCGAAGACGGGCAAGCCGCTGTGGTCCTACGATCCCAAGGTGCCGCGCGAGACGCTGGTGCGCACCTGCTGCGACGCGGTGAACCGCGGCGTTGCGCTCTATGGTGACAAGGTGTTCGTGGCGGCGCTCGATGGGCGCCTGCTGGCGCTCGACCAGAAGACCGGCAAGCTGATCTGGGAGAAGGTCACGGTCCCCAACCAGACCGACTACACGATCACCGGCGCGCCGCGCATCGTGAAGGGCCGCGTGCTGATCGGTGCGGCGGGCTCGGAATACAAGGCGCGCGGCTACCTTTCGGCCTATGATCCGGAGACGGGCAAGGAAGTCTGGCGCTTCAACACGGTGCCGGGCAACCCCGCCAAGGGCTTCGGCGTCGAGGGCCTCAACAAGGCCGCGCACGAAGCCGCGGCCAAGACCTGGGGCAAGACCAAGTGGTGGACGCTGGGCGGTGGGGGCACGGTCTGGGATTCGATCACCTACGATCCGGAGACCAACCTCGTCCTCTTCGGCACCGGCAATGCCGAGCCGTGGAACCCGGCAGCGAACGGGCGTGAGGGCGACAGCCTCTACACCTCGTCGATCGTGGCGGTGAATGCCGATACCGGGCAATATGCCTGGCACTTCCAGGAAACGCCGGAAGACCGCTGGGACTTCGACTCGGACCAGCAGATCACCATCGCCGACGTGATGATCGGCGGCGAGAAGCGCCATGTCGCGATGCACGCGCCCAAGAACGGGCACGTCTATGTGCTGGATGTGAAGACGGGCAAGTTCCTCTCGGCAACGCCGTGGGTTCCGGTGAACTGGGCAACCGCGATCGATCCCGTGACCGGGCGCCCGACGATCAACCCCGAGGCGCAGTACGAGAAGACCGGCAAGCCTTTCGTGAGCCTGCCCGGCGCGGTTGGCGCGCATTCGTGGCAGCCGCAGAGCTACAGCCCCAAGACCGGCTATCTCTATATCCCGACCAACCTTGCCGCCTTCCCCTATATGGCCGCGGCGGGTTGGAAGCCGACCGACATCGGGTTCCAGACCGGTCTCGACGGCTATGCCGTGGCGATGCCGGCTGATGCCAAGGTGCAGGAGGGCGCCAAGGCGGCGACCACCGGCCAGCTGGTCGCTTGGGATGTCGCCAACCGCAAGCCGGCGTGGAAGGTCGATCTGATCGGCCCGTCGAATGGCGGGGTGCTTTCGACCGCCGGCAACCTCGTGTTTCAGGGCACGGCGGCGGGCGAATTTGTCGCCTATACCGCGAACAAGGGCGAGAAGCTGTGGTCGTTCCCCGCGCAGACCGGGATCATTGCCGCGCCGATGACCTATGCGATCGATGGTGAGCAATATGTCGCCATCATGGTCGGCTGGGGCGGCGTGTGGGATATCGCCACCGGCGTGCTCGCCAACAAGGCAGGCACGACGCGCAATATCAGCCGTCTGCTGGTGTTCAAGCTGGGCGCCAAGGGCCAGCTGCCCGAGGCACCGCCGATGAACCAGATGGTGCTCGATCCGCCGCCGTTCACCGGCACCCAGGCGCAAGCGACTCGCGGCGGGCAGCTCTATGGCCGCTACTGCTCGGTCTGCCACGGCGATGCCGCGGTTTCGGGCGGATTGAACCCCGATCTGCGCCACTCGGCGATCATCAACTCCGCTGACGCGCTGAAGGCTGTCGTGATCGGCGGGCAACTCCACGAACTGGGCATGGTTTCGTTCAAGTCGGCGCTCAAGCCCGCTGACGCGGAGGCCATCCGCATGTATCTCATCAAGCGTGCCAACGAAGACAAGGCGCTGGCATCGCGCTGACAAACTGCTATAGACTAGAACAATCAATAGAGGACGGAGAGACCGATGACCAAACTCTACCCCAATCTGATCGACGGCGAGATGGTGACCACGGCGAACGCGCTCGACGTGGTGAACCCGGCAAACGAGCAGGTGATCGGCCAGGTGCCGGCTTGCGGCGCCGAGGAGCTTGACCGCGCCGTGGCCGCTGCCCGCCGCGCTTTCAAGACCTGGTCGAAGACCCCGGTCGATGATCGCCGCGTGGTTATTCAGAAGATGGCTGCCGCGATCGATGCCAACTTCGACGAGCTGTTCCGCCTGCTCACGGCAGAGCAGGGCAAGCCGCACCAGCAGGCCCAGTTCGAAATCGGCGGCTGCTCGGCGATGATGAACGCGCAGTCGACGCTGACGCTCGAAGAGACGATCAACGAGGACAGCGAGACGCGCCTCAGCCGCACCCGCCGCGTGCCGGTCGGCGTTGTCGGCGGCATCGTGCCGTGGAACTTCCCTCTGCTGATGGCGGTGCAGAAGATCGCCCCGGCGATGCTTTCGGGCTGCACTATCGTGCTCAAGCCCTCGCCGTTCACCCCGCTGACCACGCTGCGCTTTGCCGAGCTGATCAAGGACATCGTGCCGGCCGGCGTCGTCAACATCATCACTGGCGAGGATGCCCTCGGCCCGATGATCACCGCGCACCCGGACATCGACAAGATCACCTTCACCGGCTCGACCGCGACCGGCAAGAAGATCATGGAAGGCGCCTCGAAGGACCTCAAGCGCATCACGCTCGAACTCGGCGGCAACGACGCCTCGATCGTGCTGCCCGATGCCGACGTGCAGAAGGTGGCCGAGCAGCTGTTCTGGTCGAGCTTCACCAACGCGGGCCAGATCTGCGTGGCAGCCAAGCGCATCTACATCCACGAGGATATCTACGACGAGCTGAGCGCGGCCATTGCCGAATACGCGAAGAACGTGAAGGTGGGTGACGGTTCGGAGCAGGGCACCGGCGTGGGTCCGATCCAGAACAAGAAGCAGTTCGACCGCGTGTGCGAGCTGATCCAGGACGCCAAGGACAACGGCTACAAGTTCCTTGTCGGCGGCGATGTCGATCCTTCGGGCTCGGGCTACTACGTGCCGATCACCATCCTCGACAACCCGCCGGAAGACGCGCGCATCGTGGCGGAAGAGCAGTTCGGCCCGGTCATGCCGCTGATGAAGTTCTCGAGCGACGA